>CAYSRZ010000134.1:0-3105 GCA_964433615.1 uncultured Acidimicrobium sp.
GGCAGCGCCGCAAACGTCGCCTACTTCGCTACAGCCGCCGGCATCCCCTCCCGCTTCGTCGGCCAGGTCGGCGCCGACCATCTCGGTGACCATCTCGTCGATTCGCTCCGGCAAGCCGGCGTCGACGTGGTCGCCCACCAGGGCGGGCGAACGGGAAGCGTGGTGGTCATCGTGCAACCAGGCGGCGAGCGAACGATGCTCACCGACCGCGGGTCTGCAGTCGACCTCGACGGCGTCGATGCATCGGTCCTCGACGGCGTCCACACACTTCACGTCCCGATGTATTCACTCTCCACAGGCCGCCTCTCATCGACGGCCCGCACGCTCATAGCTCTCGCCCACGAGCGTCGCATCACCGTGTCGATCGATGCATCGTCTGTCTCGGTCCTCGAGTCATATGGCATCGACGCGGTGCTCAGGCTCTTCGGCGAACTGGCACCAAGGGTTCTGTTGTGCAACGAGGACGAAGCACAAGTGCTCGGACTGACGAAAGCTCCGCAAGGGATCGACACCGTGATCGTCAAGCGTGGCTCGCGACCGGTACGGATCATGGACTCGAGCGGCGTGCGAGAGATCGCACTCGCTCCGATTCCCCACGTCGTCGACACGACCGGCGCGGGGGATGCATTTGCGGCAGGTTTCCTCGGTGCCTGGGCATCGGGTCGCACGACCGACGAGGCCGTCCTCGCCGGACACGCCCTCGCCATTCGTGCACTCGGCTCTGCCGGTGCGACACTGGACTCGATGGAGCCTCGCCCATGACGATTCGCGTGAGCGCAGCAGTCGCCGCCGCACTCGCCGACGGTCGCCCAGTCGTCGCGCTCGAGTCGACGATCTTTTCCCACCTCGGTCTTCCCTCACCCGCCAACCACACGGCACTCACCGAGTGCATCGACTCGCTTCGCAGCCTTGGCGTGACGCCGGCGATCACGGCCGTCCTCGACGGAGTCGCGCGCGTCGGTCTCGACGACCACGAGCATGAACGGATCCTCGGGCCCGCTCGAAAGGTCGGCGAGCGCGAACTCGCCCTCGCCGTTGGTCAAAAGTGGGCGGTTGGCGCGACGACGGTGTCGGCTTCCCTCACGCTCGCCGCGCTTGCCGGCGTCTCCGTGTTCGCCACCGGCGGCATCGGTGGGGTCCACCGCGACTCACACCTCCACGGAGACGTGAGCGCGGACCTCGGCGCACTCGCCGCACACCCGGTCGTCACCGTCTGTGCCGGTGCAAAGTCGTTCCTCGACCTTCCGCGCACGCTCGAGCATCTCGAAACCCTCGGTGTTCCGGTCGTCGGGTTGGCATGCGACGAGTTCCCCGCATTCACGGTGCACTCGAGCGGCCTCCCCATCCCGGCGAGAGTTGAAGACGTCGAGGAGCTCGCCCGCGTCGTTCGCGCGCACCGCGAGATGCGCCGCACCTCGGGCCTGCTCGCCTGCGTGCCGGTACCGCTCGAGGACTCCCTCGACAAGGCGATGATCGATGCGGTAATCGACGATGCGCTGCGGGCCGCGACCGCCGCGCACATCGAGGGCCCCGCCGTCACCCCATTCGTGCTGGGGGCGATCGCCAAGGCGACCGAGGGCACGAGCGTGGTGGCGAACCTGTCGCTTGCCCGCAACAATGCCCGCGTTGCGGGCGAACTCGCCGTCGCACTCTCGGCATAGAGCAACGACCTTCGCGCCGTCGTCGCGCACACATCCCTGCAGTCACGCACTGGAGGTGTCATGTACGCATGTTGGTCGACCAAGGGAGGAAGCGGAACGACGGTCGTCGCCGCCGCCCTCGCACTGTCACGAGCCGCAACAGGAGCGAGCGTCCGGCTCGTGGATTTCGCGGGTGATCTTCCCGCCGCACTCGGCATCGTCGAGCCCGACTCACCCGGTGTCACCGACTGGCTCGTCGCTCGCGACGCGACCACGGACGACCTCATGCAGTCGTTCATTCCGGTCACCAGCCGAGTGACGCTCCTGCCCCTCGGCACTCAGCCCACTCTCGCACTCACCGACGCGGATGCCCTGCGCCTCGCGCACGCCTTGGCAACTGACGCGTCCTGCACGATCGTCGACGTCGGCACGCACCCGAACGCCCCTGCAATCTGCGCGCAGGCGACGAAGTCCATCCTCGTCGTTCGTCCCTGCTACCTCGCGTTGCGGCGAGCGACACGATCGACGATCACGTCGGATTCGGTGATCGTCGTGCAAGAACCTGGTCGAGCGCTCACCACGCGGGACATCGAAGGCGTGGTCGGCACGAAGGTGACCGCGACGATTCCCGTCGACCCGACCATCGCTCGCGCCGTCGACGCAGGACTCCTCAGTTCCCGTCTGCCGATCGCCCTCGCCACCGCCATCGCTGGCTGGGCGTGAGCAACTCACACACGTTGCGCCCGGTCGTCATCGACGAACTGATGCACGATCCGTCTGTACGCGACATCCTGATCAACGACGCACGCTTCGTCGCCATCGACGACGGCAACGGACTGCGGATGGTCGGAACGACGTCCGAAGCAGAGACCCGTGCGTTCATCGAGCGGGAGGTGCGCACGAGTGGCCGACGCATCGATCGAAGCTCGCCCATCGTGGACGCTCGCCTCGCCGACGGCTCCCGGCTCTGCGCCGTCGTCGCTCCGGTCTCGGTCGGCGGAACGTGCGTCGCCGTGCGACGCTTCACGCTGCCCACAGTCGACGTCTCAGACTTTGGTGGCGACGAACTCGTCGGTTTGGTGCGCGAGATCGTGCAACGTCGCTGCAACGTCATCGTCACTGGTGCTGCGGGTGCGGGAAAGACGACGTTCACGAACGCGCTGTGCAACGAGATCCCCCATGGTGAGCGGATCGTGACGATCGAGGACACCGCGGAACTACGACTCCGCCATCCGCACGTGGTCTCCCTCGAGGCCCAGCCCGCGAACATTGAAGGCCGCGGTGCAGTTCCCTTGTCGACATTGCTGCGCACTGCACTGCGGCTTCGACCCGACCGGCTCATCATCGGCGAGGTGCGCGGATCAGAGGTTGTCGACATGCTCGCGGCGATGAACACGGGTCACCTCGGCTCGGTCTCCACGTGTCACGCCAACGGGCCGCTCGATGCGACGCGACGACTCGAGTC
>CAYSRZ010000135.1:0-3086 GCA_964433615.1 uncultured Acidimicrobium sp.
AGCGTGCCGGCGACGACGCTTCCGGCCACACCGGATCCCACGACGACGATTCGGTGGACCTCCACCGTCGTCAACCTACTCGTGCGGAGTCGCCTCCGGTAGGTCATGGAGATGCGCGTGGTCGTTGTAGCGCTTCAACGCCCAGTGACGGTCGCGCTGTTCGACCATCTCGGTCAGCGAACAGTTCTTCGTGTGGATCTCGAACTTTCCCGTCTGTGGTGCGTGCAACGTGCGTCGCAACACCGCGTCGATCACGCCACCGTGGCACGCGACCATGATCGTGGCGCCGAAGTGGGCGCGAACCGTGGCGTCGAACGCCCCTGCGACACGCGAATGGAACTGGGCGATCGTCTCCCCGCCCGGGAACACCACCGCGTTCGGATCCCCTCCCCAGTCGGGCCGACCGTGACGACGAACGAATTCGTCGAAGGTGAGTCCGTCGCACTCCGGACCCGGATCGTGCTCGCCGAAGTTCGGGTCAACCACGACGTCGCTGATTCCAAAGGCGTCCTTCACGATCTCGGCGGTCTGCAGAGCACGCGGATAGCCGCTCGAGATGATGACGTCGGGGACGATCTCACGCGTCGCGGCGAGTCGATCGCGCAACTTCTGCGCCTGCAACTTGCCCAGGTCCGACAAACCGACGCAGGTGCGCGGGCCACCGAGGACGCGCTTGACCGTGACGATGGACTCGCCGTGGCGAACGAGGACCACCCGCGTGTTCGTCACGCGAGCTTTTCGACGAACGACTCGAGCTGGCGCAGGTTGCGACATTCATAGACGCCGTCGGTGAACGACCCGTACTCACCGACGACCGAGTCGCCCGTGTTCCAGTAACTCTTCGGCTCGGGGTTCAGCCAGTAGACGTGACGACCGCGCTTTTGCATTTCCTTGACCACCCACGACTGCGTCGCGTGATAGTTGTTGCGCGCATCACCGAGGAGCAGGATCGTCGTCTTGGCGTTGATGTCCTTGCCGTAACGCTCCCAGAACACCTCGAAGGCGTGTCCGTAGTCGCTGTGGCCGTCGACCCACACGACGTCGGCCTCGGTGTTGACGCGATGGATGGCCTCGCTGATGTCCTCGGTGGCCTTGAAGTAACTCGTCACTTCGTCGATTCCGTCGATGAACACGAAGGAGCGAACCTTGGAGAACTGCCCCTGGATCGCATAGACGAGCATGAGGGTGAAGCGCGCGAACGCCGCCACGCTGCCGGAGATGTCGGCGACGACCATCAACTCGGGCTTTGCCGGTCGCGGGTACTTGAACTTGGGGTCTGCCGGCACTCCGCCGTAGCTGAGCGAGTGACGCACCGTGTTGCGGAAGTCGAGCGGACCTTTGCGACCGTGACGGCGCTTGCGAGCGAGCCGAGCCGCCAGCTTGCGCGTGAGTGGCTGGAGCGCCTTTTTCAGGCTCTGCATCTCGTCACGGCTCGCGTGCATGAAGTCGACGTCCTCGGGGAGCGGCTTGCGCAACGTCTTGGCCATCGCCTCCGCGCCGCGATCGGCGACCAGACGACGGCGGATCTCGGCCTCGACCTCCTGCTTGAACTGCTCGATGCGCGACTCGAACTCGTCGCGCTCGAGTCGCTCTTCGAGCGGTGTCAGTTCCTCGGCGGCGGTCTCCTTGTTCGCCTTCATCAACTTGTCGAGCATGTTGTCGAGGTCGAGGTTGCGTAGCGTGCGATAGAGGTAGTAGGTGCCGCCGACCGGCCGACCCGGTTCCATCCCCGCGAATCGCTGCACCGCCTGACGAGCGAGTGCACGCATCATCGCCTGGTCACCATTCATCAACGCCTGCATCAGCATCTGGGCGATCTCTTCGGGGGTGAGCGAGTCCATGCTCCCGCCGCTTTGGCCCTTGCCGTCGCCTTGTCGCTGCTCCTGCTGCTCGCGCCACATCTCCGCGTCCGCATCCGACGACCCGTCGGTGATGTCGTATTCGGGGCCACGCAAGGAGAAGTAGACCTCGAAGATGGTCTCGAAGGCTCGCCAGTGGGCGTTGCTCTTGACGAGCGTGGCGCCGAGGGCGTACTTGAACGCCTCGCGATCCTCGAGCGGGATCTCCTTCACCGCCTCCATCGCATCCAGGTTCTCCGTGAGCGACACGGGCAATCCTGCGTTGCGCAGTTCGACGATGAAGCCCGACATCAAGTCGAGTACTGCCATGGCGTCAGATCACTTGTCGACCGACAGTTCCTTTGCCGCCTTGGCAATGTCGGTCTGGTACTTGAGCAGGATGTTCAGCGTCTCCTTGGCCTCCTGGGCGTCGATGTGTTCGACTCCGAGGAGGATCAACGTGCGGGCCCAGTCGAGGGTCTCGCTCACGCTCGGGGCCTTCTTCAGGTCGAGCTGGCGGATGCTGCGTACGATGCGGGCGATCTGGTCGGCGAGGTTCTCGGAGATGTCCGGCACCTTGGTCAGCACGATTTCCTTCTCACGCTCCATGTCCGGATAGTCGACGTGCAAGTAGAGGCATCGGCGCTTCAGCGCCTCGGACAGCTCGCGTGTGTTGTTCGAGGTGAGGAACACCATCGGAATCTGCTTCGCGGTGATCGTGCCGAGCTCGGGGATCGACACCTGGTACTCGGACAGGATCTCGAGCAGCAACGCCTCGGTCTCCACCTCGACGCGGTCGACTTCGTCGATCAGCAACACGACGGGGTCGTCTGCGGAGATCGCCTCGAGCAACGGACGGGTGAGCAGGAATTCGTCGCTGAAGATGTCGTCGTGCACCTCGGTCCAGGAGTCCGAGTTCTTGTCGGCCTGGATTCGCAACAACTGCTTCTTGTAGTTCCACTCATACAACGCCTTGGATTCATCCAGGCCCTCGTAACACTGCAGACGAATCAGTCGAGCGCCCGTGAGGTCGGCGACGCTCTTGGCGAGCTGCGTCTTTCCCGTACCGGCAGGTCCCTCGACCAGGATCGGCTTGCCGAGTCGCTGGGCCAAGAACACCACACCCGCGATGCCGTCGTCGGCGAGATAGTTGACCGACTTGAGCCCGTCACGCACGGATTGAACTGATTCGAAGCGCTTTTCCATTCAGGCAACCCTAGTGGTTGGTCCTGCGAATGCTTCTGTCCA
>CAYSRZ010000136.1:0-3066 GCA_964433615.1 uncultured Acidimicrobium sp.
ACGGATAGAGGCCGGCGGCGACCATCTCGGAGAGTCGCGTGAAGATGTCGGCATAGGTGCTCTCGAGCTGTCCGGGGCGACGCGCGTTGTCCGTCACCCACTCGCGAGTGAGGATCGCGACGATCTTGCCGCCGAAGCGCACGGGAATCGCGAGCATGTTGGCCGGTCCACCGATCGCCTGGACGAAGATCTCCCCGGTGACGATCTCTCCCTCGGCGAGGCAGCGATCGAGCACGAGGCATTCGCTCTCGCTCGCCCAGGTGTTCACGTAGTCGGCCTGATACAACGTCTGGCCGGTGGCGGCGCGCACCTGCGCAGACGTCATCCACTTGCCGCTCTCGTCGCGCAGGTAGAGCAGCATGTCGGCGAAGGAGAAGTCCGCGAGCATCCCCCACTCGGACACGAGCGTCGAGAGATGATCCAGCGCGTCGTCGTCGAGTGCGGCGTGCTCGTTGGCGATCTCGATCAAGGTCGGCATGGCGACCCCCAGTCTGCCCTACGCGCGCGCGAGGCCTCGACCGAGCTCGACGAGGCTGGCGACGTCCGTGACGTCGGTCGAACGCAGGCCCGACACCCACGCGTGCGTCCCCTTCGCTTCGAGGGCGCTGCGCAACTGCTCGAGTCGCTTGCCCTGCACGCCCGAGACCTCGGCGAAGGCCGCGGTCCGCTCGATCGCCTGGTTCATCACGCGCGCGACGTCCTCGGGCCGCGCCCCATCGACGCGCGCGGCGAGGTGGGAGACGACGGCGGAGTCGACCTCGATCGCACCGAGGCGGGTCGCCGAACGCCGGGCGTCGGCGACGAGTTCGGCGTCGATCACGCGATTGGCGACGGTGGCGCGAAGGGCGAAGTTCCGCTTGCCGAGCTCGGCGATCAGGTACTGGGCCTCGTACAACGGGGCGGTCTCGAGGGTGGTGACGACGACGAATGCCGTGCGCTCGTCGCGCAGCGTCGCCTCGACCTCGCTCGCCCGCGCGACGAAGCCCGCCTCCATCGAACGCAAGAGGGTGAAGAACTCGGAGATGTCGGAGAGGAAGCGCTGGCCCAAGATGCGGTCGGCGACCTGGAAGAACGGTCGCGAGGCGAGCGACAACACGCCGGTCGACGTCGCGGTCGTCAGCAACTTGAGCAGGCGCGAGCCGAAGAACTCACGCATCCGTCGTGGGGCATCCAGGACGTCGAGTGCGTTGCGCGACGGCGGCGTGTCGACGACGATCAGGTCGTAGTCGCCGCTCGTGTGTTCGGCATACAGCCGTTCCATCGCGATGTAGTCGTGCGAGTGCACGAACCGCTCCGTCAGGTTGCGGTACAGCGGGTTGGCGAGGACGCGATCACGAACCTCGGGTGTCGGCGCGTGCCGGGCGATGAGTGCATCCCAGCTCACCTTGGTGTCGATCATCGCCACGTGCAGCGAGCCACGACCACCGTGCGACGCGACGTCGACCTGCACCGCGTCGTTGCCGATGCCGGTGAGGCCGAGGGCATCGGCGAGTCGGCGTGCCGGATCGACCGTGAGCACGAGTACGCGTGCGTCGCGCTCGACGGCGAGCGCAGTGCCGATCGCGGCAGCCATCGTCGTCTTGCCCACGCCTCCGCTGCCGCACACGACGACCAGTGAGGACGTCCCGACGAGGTCGCTCGCACCGTTCACGAGAGCTCCTCGGAGATCGCCACGGTGAGTGCCTCGTTCATCTTCGAACTCGACGTGCGTTGGTCGGCAACGACGATGAGTGGCAGGCGACGTTCGTGGAGGAACCGCGACAACTCCGAGAGGTGCTCCTCGGCGCTCGCACGGCGTTGCGCCGACAACGTGGCGACGCGGGCGATCGCCCGCACGTCTGTGTCCTGGTCTCCCCCGGCCGACTCGACTGCCGCCGAGATGCGCCGCAACAGGTCGCGATCCGCGTCGCTCGAGACGTCGTCGTAGACGCGGTTGGCGACGACGCCGGCGACGTTCACCTTGGTCGTCGAGGTGATCGTGTCGATGAGCGTCATCGTCTCGATGACGGGCATCTCCTCGGGCGTCGTCACGACGACGACCCCGGTCGAGGCCTGGTCGTGCAGGATCTCCTGCATCCATCGCGTCTGGTCGCGGATGATGCCGACCTGCACGAGTCGCGCGAGCGACGCAGGTGCATCCACCTGGGCGACGATGTGTCCGGTCGCCTCTGCGTCCACGAC
This sequence comes from uncultured Acidimicrobium sp., assembly GCA_964433615.1. Lineage (GTDB taxonomy): Bacteria > Actinomycetota > Acidimicrobiia > Acidimicrobiales > Ilumatobacteraceae > UBA3006. The sequence continues at coordinate 2,182 of CAYSRZ010000136.1, forward strand.
GACGAGGTCGTAGTGACGCTCGCGCACCTCCCAGCACAACTTGCCGACGGCGAGGATCTCCTTGACCCCCGGTGCCGCCTGGGCGACGAAGTCGAACATCTTGGCGAGCGGACCGATGCTCGTGATGAACGGGATGCGCACGAACAACTTGATGTATTCGCGCAGCGCGTCCTCGGTGTTCATCGCCATCGCCGAGAGGTTCGCAGCGACCTCACGCGGGGAGAAGGTCAGTTCTCCCGCACCGAGTGCCTGACCGAGGGCGCCCTTGGCGTCCATCTCGACGACGAGGGTTCGTTTCCCCTCGCGCGCCGCGGCCGAGGCGAGCGCTGCGGCGATGCTGGACTTGCCCACACCGCCTTTGCCCGTGACGAAGAGCAGGCGGCGGTCGACGAGCCGCGGAGTGGTCAGCTTCCGAAGCCCAGCTTGCGAGCACCTTCCGGTGCACCGAACTCGACGTAGGCGACCTTGGCCGCCGGCACGACGACCTCGCGGCCCTTGTCGTCGGTGATCGCGAGCGTGTCGGACTTCCCGGCGATCGCGGCGTTGACCGCATCGCGCGCCTTGGCCTGGAGCTTTTCGTCGTTGATCTCGACCATCAACTCGCGTGCGACCTGCGTGATACCGATGCGGATTTCCATGACGACGTCCTTTGCGTTGGTGGTTGCGAGGCTAATTGACCTTGAGCGCTGCGCTGAAGACCTTCTTCGGCTTCATCTCGACGGCGATCTTGTGCGCGAGTTGGGCGAACACGCGACCGACTTCGCTGTCGGGGGCCACGGCCGCGACCGGGCGACCGTCGTCGCCGCCTTCGCGCAACGCGGTCATGAGCGGCACCTGCGCAAGCAGCGGCACGTTCAACTCGTCGGCGAGCAACTGGCCGCCACC
>CAYSRZ010000137.1:0-3051 GCA_964433615.1 uncultured Acidimicrobium sp.
ACCGTGCAGATCTGCCCGGTCGGAGCGCTCACCGCCAAGCCCTACCGATTCAAGGCTCGCCCGTGGGACCTCGATCAGCTCGAGAGCACCTGCACGACGTGCTCGGTCGGCTGTCGCACGGTCGTGCAGAGCAGCCGTGACGAACTCGTGCGATACCAGGGCGTCGACATCAACCCCGTCAACTGGGGCTGGTTGTGCGACCGTGGTCGTTTCAACTTCGAGTCGGTCAACTCCGCGGATCGTCTGACCACCCCGCTCGTCAAGAATTCGAGCGGCGTGCTCGAACCGACGTCGTGGGCCCACGCGATGGACGTCGCCGGTCGTATCTTGCGCACGGCGATCGCGTCGTCGCCCGATCGAGTCGCGATCCTCGGCGGCGCTCGCGGAACGAACGAAGATGCCTTTGCTTGGGCGACGCTCGCCGATGCCTTCGGCATCGTCAACCGCGACGCTCAGCTCGGTGACGGATTGCCGTCAGAGGTGTTCGGCCTGCCGCAGGCCACGATCGACGAGGCTTCGAGCGCACGGACGATCCTGATGATCGCACCGGACGTCAAAGAAGAATTGCCCGTGCTGTATCTGCGCCTGCGCGACGCGGCCACCAAGAAGCGCTCGCGCATCGTCGAAGTCACGAGCCGTCCGACCGGGCTCACCCCGTACGCATGGAAGACGATCTTCGCTGAGCCAGGCAAGGAAGCCCAGGCGTTGCGAGATGCTGGCGCAGAACTCTCCGCACAGCTGTCCTCCGGGTCGGTCGTGGTCGTCGTTGGTCGCGCGAATCTCGCGCAGAGCGCCGACACCGTCGTTGCTGCACTCGACCAGGCGTTGACGATGGCGCCGGGGGCGAGCGTGTTGCCGGTGTTGCGTCGCGGGAACGTCCGTGGTGCGCTTGCCGCCGGACTCGCACCACGAGGCGGAAAGGACGCGATCGGCATCCTCGAGGCGGCCGCATCGCAGGCCGTCGAGTGTCTTGTCCTCGTCGGGAGCGACCCGATGGCCGATGCGGTGGATGCGGACCTCGCGCGCAGGGCGCTCGCTGGCGCGCGCAACGTCATCGCCGTCGACACCTTCCTCACGTCGTCGAGTTCACAGGCAGACGTCGTCTTCCCCGCGGCCGCATACGGCGAAAAGAGCGGCACGACGACCAACCTCGAAGGTCGCATGTCGAACGTCGCACAGAAGATCACGCCCGCGGGCACGTCGCGACCGGACTGGATGGTCGCAGTCGAACTCGCCGCGGCAGCGGGCAAGGACCTCGGCTTCGGTTCGCTCGCCGACGTCCAGCAGGCACTCGTCACGTCGGTTCCCGCATTCGCGCCGGCCGCAGACGCCCGAGCACTGCGTCACGACGGGGTGGTCATGGCCCACGCTGCCGCTGGATCGCTTCCCGCGTCGTCTTCGAGTGCACCCGAACGCAACTCGTACGACTTCCGCGCCGTCGTGTTCCGCAAGCTGTATGACAACGCGATCTCGACGGCCAAGAGCCCGTCGCTTGCCACCCTTGCCCCTGGTGCATCGATCACCATCCACCCACTCGATCGCGCGCGCATCGGTGCCGAGGTCGGGTCCAAGGTCAAGGTCACGTCGCCGAAGGCGAGCGTGCTCGTCACGCTGCACGAATCCGAGGATGTCGTGCGCGGAACGGCCTGGTTGCCCGTGAACCAGACCGGCGCGGACGTGCGTGAATTGATCGACGCCCGAGCGGCCGTCACCGACGTGAAGATCGAGAAGGTGTGATGAGCACGCTGTTCGCGATCGACCCGGCCCTCAAGGGAGACGTCGTCTGGCAGACGCTCGCCATCGTCGGCATCAAGGTGCTGATCGTCTTCGTTGCGGGCCTCGTCGCCACCATGTTGATGGTCTGGTTCGAGCGCAAAGTGGTCGCTGGCATGCAGAACCGCATCGGACCGAACAAGACCGGTCCGTTCGGTCTGTTGCAGACCCTTGCCGACGGGATCAAGTTGTTCTTCAAGGAAGACCTGATTCCGGATCGTGCAGACCCGTTCGTCTTCAAGCTCGCGCCGTTCCTTGCCTTCGTTCCGGCGTTCCTGTCGTTTGCGATCATCCCACTCGGCGGTGACTTCCGCGGAGACAACGCCGGCATCGTCACCTGGTTCGGCCAAGAGACGCGCGTGCAGCTCGCAGATCCATCGGTCGGCGTGTTGTTCGCGCTCGCGATCTCCTCGATTGCGGTATACGGCATCATGCTCGCCGGCTGGTCGAGTGGTTCGAAGTATCCGTTGCTCGGATCCGTGCGTGCGTCCGCCCAGATGGTGAGCTACGAGGCGGCGCTCGGTCTCTCGATCGCCAGCGTGCTCCTCATCAGTGGCACCCTGTCAACGAGCGGAATCGTCGACACCCAATCGACGATTCGTGACTGGAACGTGATCACGACCGGGGTGGTGCCGTTCATCATCTTCATCATCGCCGCCACTGCAGAGTTGAACCGTCCACCGTTCGACTTGGTTGAGGCCGAGCAGGAACTCGTCGGTGGATTCAACACTGAGTATTCCTCCATCCGCTTCGCGTTGTTCTATCTGGCCGAGTTCATGAACACCGTCACCATGTCGGCGCTCATCGTCACGCTCTTCTTCGGTGGCCCGCAGCCGATCGCGATCGGTGGCACCGTGCTCGACATTCCGTTCGTTCCGAACGGCATCGAGGGAACCATCTGGTTGCTCGGCAAGGTCCTCGTCTTCCTCTACGTCTACGTGTGGTTCCGCGCGACGCTCCCGCGACTGCGCTACGACCAGCTCATGGATCTGGGTTGGAAGGTCTTGATTCCGGCCTCGCTCGGGTGGTTCATGCTGCTTGCCGCACAGCGCCTGGGTCGCAACGAGGGCTGGGACACGATCGTCGTCACGGTCGCATCGGCACTCGTGTTGATCGTGTGTTACTCGTTGCTCCAGTTGGCGTTGCGCGTCAGTCAGCGCGACCGTGAGACGGAAGGATCGATGTTCTGATGGGTTACCTCGGAGGATTCCTCGTCACCATTCGCCAGCACGGCAAGCGCAACCGCGTCACCACCCAGTACTCGGGCGGTCGCGTGCG
>CAYSRZ010000138.1:0-3016 GCA_964433615.1 uncultured Acidimicrobium sp.
ACGAGCACCTGGCCCGTCGCGTAGGTGTTGCGCAGGAGGGCGAGGGTCGCCTCGGCGCAATCCTCTGGAGTCGCCGAGCGATGCATCGGCGCCATCATCTTCACCCCGTCGTGTTGGTTCTGCCAGTCCTTCGTCCACGGGGTGGCCACGAGCCCAGGAGCGATCGCGTTCACTCGTACCGGGGCGTGCGACTTTGCCAGCAGCAGGGTCAAGTGGTTCAGCGCAGCCTTCGACATCGAATAGGCGATCGACGAGCCGACCGGGCGCACGCCGGCAATCGAGGTGACGTTGACGACGTTTCCTGCGTCACTGTTCTTCAGGTGCGGGAGCGCGTACTTGGTCAGCATCCACGTTCCCTTCACGTTGACCTCGAATGTGCGGTCGAAGATGTCGTCGGTGAGTGCGTCGAGGTCGCGGTGGTCGACGAGCGTCGTCCAGCCCGCGTTGTTCACGAGGATGTCGAGTCGGCCGAAGCGTGCGACCGTGTCGTCGACCAGTCGCTCACCGGCGGCTTTGTCGGCGATGTCGGCCTGCAAGTAGATCGCGTTGTCGCCGATCGAGGCGGCAACCGAGCGGCCCGCCTCGACGGAGGTCGCGGAGTTGACGACGACGTGTGCGCCGAGGGCGCCGAGGCTACGAGCGATCGCCTCGCCGATCCCGCTCGAGGAACCCGTGACGATCGCGACGCGACCGGTGAACTCGCCCATGGTTGGTCCTTTCAGTTGGGAATGCGAAGGAGTGGAGCGGTGAGACACGTCGGTCCACCGTCGCCCTTGACCGCGACGTTTGCGCCATCGAACAGGTGCACCTCGACGCCACCTTCGCGCAGCTTGCCCTCGATCTCCGGGTTGCCGGCAGCCAGCACGACGACGTTCGGTCGCACGGTGAGGATGTTGGCGCCTTGGGTCAACATCTCTCGTTCGCTGACCGTGAACCACGAGATGCCGCGGGACTCGAGAAACTGCAGCAACCTCACCGGAGCGAGCGGTTCGTAGACGACGGCAGAGTCATAGGAGATCGGGGAGAGCACCGACATGAGGTGCAGCACCGCCGATGGGCCCTCGTAGTGCGGCAGGTCGAAGGACAACACGTCGACGCCGTGCGGTGCGAGGAGCGCACGAATTTGGTCGATTCCCGCCTGGTTCGTGCGGTAGCCGTGGCCGATGAGCAAGGTGTGCGCGTCCAGCCACACCTTGTCGCCGCCATCGGCAAATCCCGGCGCACGGAGTTGACCGAGGATCGGCACGCCGAGGGCCTCGAGGTCGCGTCGGAAGTGTTCGGGTTCGGGTGAGCGAATGGGCTTTGCCATGTTCAGCAGGATCGCGCCGTGTGGCGTCATGATCATCGGGTCGTGCATGTACACCGCGTCGACGAGACCCTCGACTGGTGACGCGACGTCGACTTGGCAACCGAGCGACTCGAGGAGTCGGGTGAAGCGTTCGTGCTCGGTGACGAGAGCGGTGGTGTCGGGCATCCGCCAGTGACCGTCCTCGACGAACTTGCCCGTCGTCGTCGGCGTGCGCACGAGCACGCGCGCGAGTTGCGAGACCATGTCGGGCGTACCCCACGTCGTCGAAGCATGGCTCGTGGACATTGCGTGCAAGCCTAGGCTTGTTGCATGACCTCCCGTCGTGTGATTGCTTCAGGCGTGCTCGCGATCCTGTTGAGCGCCTGCACGATGGACTCGACTCCGTCGGGCACCCCAGAGTCGGTGCCGTCCACCGACGTGACGACGACGCTCGTCGACGACTCGGTCGTGGAGACCACGATCGAGACCACCACGACGACCACGACGACGGTTCCGGAGGTCGACTTCACGTGCGTGACGTTGCTCAAGTGCCAGTTCGCCAACCTCGCGGGCGTCGACTTTTCGCTCCTCAAGCTCGAGTTCACCGACTTCTCCGTCGCGGACTTGTCCGGCGCATCGCTCGTTCGGGCGAACCTGAAACAGACGATCCTCATCCGCACCGACCTGACGAACGCCGACCTGACGGGGGCGAACCTGACGGGGGCGAACCTGACGGGGGCGGTGATCGCCGGCGCGAACTTCACGAACGCCACGATGACGAACGCGGTGATCTGTGGCATCGATCCGACGACGGCCGTCGGCATCACCGACAAGCAGCTCGCGGACGCCCAGATGTTCCGCGACAAGGGCAACCGCTACTGCCCGTGATCGTCCAGTCGGCCTCCTCGCGCACTCCGGTGCCGTGGCGCAACGGACTCGGTGTGCAGTACGAGATCACCGCGGATGGTCCGCTGCCCGATGGATGGGGCTGGCGACTGTCGACCGCGGACATCACGACCGACGTGGCGTTTTCGAGCTTCCCGGGTGTCCAGCGCTACTTCTGCATCGGCACGGGCAACGGAGTCGTGCTGACGATTGACGGAGTCAAACACCACTGCGGTCCAGGTTCGATCACCGCGTTCCGTGGAGATGCGACGGTTGATGCGGCGCTCATCGACGGGCCAACGTGCCCCGTCAATTTGATGGTTCGCGACGGCGCATCCCATCGTGGCTATCACGTCTCGACAGCAGGAATGGTCTCGACGGGCTTGGTCGCCGTCGCCCTCGATGGTGGCGCGACGGTGTCGGCTGGTGCGGACCCGATCGAGCTTGCACCACTCGACGCAGTGATGTGCGACGTCGAAACGTCGTTCACCGTACTGAGCGGTTCAGTCGTCATCGTGTCCTGATCGCCAGCACTGTTAGGCGCTCCTATCGAATGTCAGGAGTACTTAACCGATCGTTTAGCGCATAATCGACCTGCACGATGGTGTACGTCACATCGTCTGCAACTCGCGAACACATGCGGAAATGAGTACGTCTGTCACGAATCTCCTCGCGCATCGTCACGGACGACGTTCGTACGGTGGATGACGTCATCGAAAGGACGCCCATGACCACGACAGACAAAGAAACCTTCTTCACCAAGGCGATGATCGCCATGATGTTGGCCGCGATCACGGTGTCGTCGCTCGTACTCGGGGTTGTCGCCGTCGTGGCGATGAACGA
>CAYSRZ010000139.1:0-3009 GCA_964433615.1 uncultured Acidimicrobium sp.
TTCGTGCCGACGTCGGGTGCGGGAACGTCCTTGTCGGGACCGAGGAACGACGAGATCTCCGAGACGTAGCGGCGCGTGATCCGCTCGATCTCGCTCTGCGAATACTGCTTGGGGTCGAAACAGATGCCACCTTTTGCTCCTCCGAGGGGGAGGTTTGCGATCGCGGTCTTGAGCGACATGCCGATGGCGAGCGCGACGACCTCGTCGCGATTGACCTCGTGGTGATACCGGATGCCGCCTTTGGCTGGACCGCGGGTCGTGTTGTGGTGGACTCGCCAACCGATCAGTTGGTCTCGGGTGCCGTCGTCTCGGCGGAACGGAATTGCGACTTCAATGATTCGTCGCGGTCGGACGATCGTTTCGATCAGTCCGTCTTCCAACTTCAACCACTCGCCAGCTTCACGAACGCGCAGTTCGGCCGCTTGGAGGGCTGAATAGGTCTGATATGACGCCATTGTCATACGTGTCCCTTCTCAGCAATCTGCTGGCATCAGACTAGAACATCCGGTGCTGCCGCGTGGCGTACTCAGGTGACGCGAGAGCTGGGTTCGACCGCGTCGTGGTACCGACCGGTGGCGATCAATTCGCGCAGTCGGTTGAAACCTTCCCACACCTCGACGAACGACGTGGCGAGCGGGGACATGGCGAGCCGAATGCAGTCCGGTTGTCGATAGTCGCCGATCACGTTGGCGAATTGGCGCAAGCCGAGCGAAATCTTCCTCGCATCGGCGTGTCGGATCGTCACGTGTCCGCCGCGCCGGTGGGGATCTCGTGGGGTGACGAGAGAACATCCAAGTGGGGCAAGCCATTCGTCGTGCAGATCGACCATCAGTTGGGTGCCGAGTGCGGCCTTGGTGGCGATCGCCGGCAGCGTCGCGCGCTCGATCATCGCAAATGCACTCTGCACGCAACGAAGCCCGATGATCGACGGGCTCGCAATCTGGAAGCCGCGGATGTCGAGGGCTTTGTCGAATCCCTGACCCATGGCGAACTGGTCGCGTTGGGCGAACCAGCCTTGGATGGGGACCTCAAGTTCCTGCTGGAGCGTGGACCTGACGTAGAGCCAGGCGGGACTCCCTGCGCCCGAATTGCCGTACTTGTAGGTGCATCCAACGGCGAGCTCGACACCGTCGCGGTCGAAGGCCATGGGCACGACGCCCACTGCGTGGCTCGCATCCCAGACGAACAGTGCACCGGCATCTCGGGCGATGCGCGTGAGTTCTGCAACGTGGTGCAACGCGCCGGATCGATATTGGATGACCGACAGGGTGACGAGGGCAGTGTCGGCGTTCACGTGCCGGGCGAGCATCTCAGGAGTGACGAACTCCTCGCCATCCTCGTCGTCGACGTACACGAGGTCGAGATCGAGGTCGTCGCACAACCCCTCGAGGATGTACCGGTCGGTGGGGAAGTTGGCGCGGTCGGTGATGACCGTGCGTCGTGTCGGGCGTGCACGAATGGCGGCGTGGCACAACTGGTAGAAGTTCACGCTGGTGGTGTCGACCGCGAGCACCTGTCCCGGCGCGGCACCAAGTGCAGCCCGACCGATCAGGTCTCCGGTCGACTGTGCCTCGTCGATCCAGTCGTTCCACCCGTCGACGAGACGAGATCCCCATTCGTCCTTGAGATACGAGTGAACCAGGTCGATCGTGGCTCGTGGGAGTCGACCGAGGGAGTTTCCGTCGAGGTAGCAGACCGAGTCGTCGTCGATGACGAATTCATTGCGAAACGACGCGAGCGGGTCGTTCGAGTCGAGGCGTTCGGCGGCGATGCGCGACGTCGGAGAGATCTCGGTCACCGTCGTATCGTAGGTCGCTAGGCGATCGACGGCTCGTGCGCGTCGAATGCCCACGCGCGGCGTGTCGTCGAGTCGTAGACGGCGATGCCGATCGACCAGCCGCGCCGAGCGTGTCCAGAGTCCCACGTCGACCACGACAGCCCATCGAGTCGTGATCCGAGGTCGTCGGAGTTCGGCGGCCACTCGTCGAGTCCATCGGTGATCGCGGCGAGCAACCACCATGCGTTGTAGCGACCTGCGGCGTTGCCGCGACGCCGACCGCTCGGGCCGCCGCTCGCTCCCGCCCACACGAGCGTCGTGAGCGCGTCCGCTGTCGTCAGTGGGCTCGTTCGCACGTCTGACTGGGCAAGGTGAGTGATGGCGGCATCGACCGAGTCGGCAGATGAAACGTTCCACGTGATGGAGTCAGCCTGCGTCCAGGGCTCGATGAGCAGACGAAAGGCTTCGCCGACCTCAGGCGTCGGGATCATCGGTTCGTCGCGACGACAAAGAGTCGTCCACGTCGAGGATGGTTCGGGTGACGGAGACTCGATGTCGGAGTCCCGATAGTTCGGGAGGAGGTACGCGGGCTCCCAGGACTCACGGCGCAGAGGGATCTCGAGTGCGGGGAAAATGTCGGTGTCGATGCGTTCCCCACGAATGGCACGTTCGTGTGCGACGTACGCCTGCGTCGGGCCGTAGTCGAGATGGGGGACGAGGTCGGCGAAGGTGTGGTGTTGGGCGACCACTTCCGTCAGTGGCCCGAGGGTGAAGCGACCTGCATCGTCGAGAACGCGAGCTGCGTGCTCGGCGGGTGCGCGGAGGGCAAGTCGATAGTCGGCCAGGGTTGCTGCGGGCCATACCTGACGTCCTGCGTTGGCTGCGGCTCGAGCAGCCGTGCGCAGGTCGAACAGTTCGTCCCAGTTGCGTGACGCAGTTAGCCCATCGATGTGTCGAACGAGTCCGTCCACGTCGCCATGGTCGATGAGGGTGCGAAACGACGTCATATGAGCGGCCACGGATAGCGAGTGCCGGACTGGTCGACGGGAAAATGCCCGCCTTGGTGCAGCCACGAGGCGCGTTCCTGGAGCGCCTCGATCTCGTCGTCGGACAGGAGTGCTGCCACGTCGAGCGGCACGGTGTCGGCGACGGATGCGAGCGCATCGTTCACCAGTGCCGACAACGGTTCGGTGGCGAACTCCCAGATCACGGTGCGCAACTTGAAGTCTGCG
>CAYSRZ010000140.1:0-2993 GCA_964433615.1 uncultured Acidimicrobium sp.
TGCCGTGGGCTGGTGCTGCAGAAGATCATCAGACGCACAACGCGAAGTGGCTGGGCGACGCCGGTGCGGCGATGGTCGTGCCTGAGGAGATCTTCTCCGGATCCCGGATCCGCGCGATCATCGACGAGCTTCGAGCAGATCCGGCGCGAATGGACTCGATGGGCGTGCGTGCCCGCGCGCTCGGGGCGATCCACGACGGCACACTGCTCACGCGCACGATCGAGCGAGTCGCCTCGACGTCGCTCGTTGTCGACCTTTCCGTGCCGACCAGGGTGCACGTGGTCGGGGTGGGAGGACCGGGGATGAGTGCCCTTGCGCGTGCACTCGTGGAGGCCGGACACGGAGTGAGTGGCAGCGACCTCGTCGAGTCCGAGACCCTCGCTGGGTTGCGTGACTGTGGTGTCACCGTGCACGTCGGCCACGATGCGCGGCACGTGGAGGGGGTCGGTCTCGTCACGTACTCGACGGCGATACCCGCGACGAACGTCGAGCTCGTCTCTGCACGGCAGTCGGGTTCGCGCGTCGTGACGCGCGCAGCGGTACTGGCGGCGCTCTGCGCGCAGCGTCGCAGCGTCGGCGTCGCGGGCACACACGGCAAGACGACCACGTCGGGCATGCTCGCCACGATCCTGCGTGCGGCAGAGCTCGACCCAGGTTTCGTGATCGGAGCAGACGTCCGGTCGCTCGGGGCAGCGGCCCGTTGGGGAACGGGCGAGATCTTCGTCGTCGAAGCCGACGAGAGCGACTCGACGCACGTCGCGTTGCCGTTGTCGTGCGTGCTCGTGACGAACGTCGATGTCGACCACCTCGACCACTTCACGACGATCGAGAACCTCGAGGACAGCTTCGACTACATGATCCACAACACGCGAGGCGTGCGGGTCGTCTGTGGGGATGACGCACGGCTCTCGAGGATCGCACGGGCGCACGACGTCGTGACCTACGGCCTCGGCGAGGACGTGGACGTGCGGGGCACGAACGTGCGTTACGAGCACGGCGGTTCGACGACCACGGTGTGCGACGGACGCAGCGGTCGAGTGCTCGGCGAGCTCACCCTTCGGTTGCGCGGCGAGCACAACGTGCTCAACGCACTCGGTGCGATCACGATGGCGCGCGCGCTCGGGGTCGGTGTCGAGGCGAGTTGTGCGGCCCTGGCGACGTTTCGCGGTGTCGAGCGTCGGTTCGACCTGCGTGGAACGAGCGGTGGGGCGAGCTTCGTCGACGACTACGCACACCTACCCGCAGAGATCGCCACCGTGTTGCGAGGTGCGCGGGACTCCTCGGACGCCTGGCGGCGCGTCGTCGCGGTGTTCCAACCGAACCGTTACAACCGAATGAACACGATGTCACCCGAGTATCGGGATGCATTCGTCGGGGCGGACCTCGTCGTCGTGACCGAGATCTACCCGTCGGGTACCAGACCGATCCCGGGGGTAACTGGCAAACTTGTCGTCGATGCGATCCGTGCTGCACATCCGAACCAGCGCGTCGAGTGGATCGAACGGCGCGAGGACCTCGTGAACTTCCTCGCCGCCGAACTCGGCGAGGGCGACTTGTGCATCTCCATGGGCTGCGGCGACGTCGAGTCGTTGCCCGACGAGGTGATCGCGGCGCGAGAGCGACCATGACGAGTGGCGCGCGCCCGCGGCGCGCCACGAGCGTGGAGATCGCAGAGATCGCGGGTCTGCTCGGTGGGCTTGCGCGCCCGAACATGCCACTCGCCCCGCTCACCACCTATCGCGTCGGCGGATCGGCGGCACTTGGCGTGCACGTCGAATCGATGGACGACCTCGTGCGCGTCGGAGAGGCGCTGCGTCAGGTCAACGTTCCCGTCCTCGTGGTCGGCCGAGGAAGCAACGTGCTCGTCGCCGACGATGGGTTCCCGGGTGTGGCGCTCGTGTTGTCGAAGTTCATCGACTACGTCGACCTGCCGGAGCACACCGAGGGCGCCGAACCGATCGCGCTCTTCGGTGGTGCGGTGTCGCTCCCCGTGGCGGCCCGACAGAGCGTCGCGCGAGGCCTCACGGGTTTCGAATGGGCCGTCGGCGTGCCGGGATCGATCGGTGGGGCGGTGCGGATGAACGCGGGCGGCCACGGCTCCGACATGGCGTCCTCGCTTCGTCTCGTGCGACTCTTCCACCTGCTGACCGGTGATGAGGTGGTAGTCGCGGCCGAGCACCTCGGTCTGCGCTTTCGTGGCTCGGCGCTTGCAGACCATCACGTCGTGTTGTCGGCGACGGTCGAGTTGTCGTGGGCGCACGACCAGGCTGCGGGCGAGGACAAGATCGCCGAGATCGTGCGCTGGCGACGCGAGCGTCAACCAGGGGGGCAGAACGCAGGCTCGGTGTTCGTCAACCCCGTTCCTGGTGAGGTGTCGGCCGGACAATTGATCGACGAGCAGGGCCTGCGCGGCCTGCGCATCGGTTCCGCCGAGGTCTCCACCAAGCACGCGAACTTCATCCAAGCAGATGACGGAGGTCGAGCGCTCGACGTCGTGCGGGTGATGGCGGAGGTGAAGAAGCGGGTGTTGGAAGCCACCGGCTACGACCTGCGCAGTGAGATTCGCCTCGTCGGCTTCGACGCGGATCACAACGAGGACCTCGAGGCGGTGATCGGCAGCGAGGCCGACACGTCGGTCGCCACCATCAGACTCGAACAGGTGATGGAAAAGATCGCCCGTCACGGCGCCGCCGGAGATTCGTCGATCCCGATGACCGTGCTCGCCGGCTCGATTCCCTCGGACGGGGTGGAGGACGTCTCCGACGACGTCCTCGACGAACTGCGCGAGGCCTTCGATCGCGACGAGTCCCAGTCCATCTCGCGTCCCCAGACTCGGCCACAGACGGAACCGATCGCCCCGGCGACCGCGACGTCGCCGAGTGAACCCGTCGTCGAGGAGCCGACGAAGGATCCGTCGCGCATCGTGATCGAAGACGAAGCCTTGCGCACGGCGACCGACGTCGACTTTCCCGCCGACGTGCAGAGCCAGAGCG
>CAYSRZ010000141.1:0-2953 GCA_964433615.1 uncultured Acidimicrobium sp.
TGGTCCGAGTGCTCCGACCTCGTCGACGGATATCTGGCGATGGAGGACCCGCGCGAAGTACACGGCGTCGAACAGGAGATCTTCGTGACCGCCGACCTCGGCCCGTTCGCCCTCCGCGGATATGTCGACCGACTCGAGCGACGCCCCGACGGCGCGATCGTGATCACCGACTACAAGACGGGCAAGTCGCCGAACCCGAACTACCCGGACGGCAAGATGAAGCAGCTCGAGATGTACGCGTACATGTTGCGCGAGATGCGCGGCGAGCTCGCCTCGCTCCTGCAGCTGTATTACGTGAAGGACGGCACGAAGAACCTCGCCACGCCAAGCGAACAGTCGATGAACTTCGTGCGAACGCGCACGACTGCGATGTTCACGACCATCGCCAAGGCCTGCACGACGGGGAACTTTCCGACGAAAAAGGGCGGTCTGTGCAACTTCTGTGCCTACAAGGACTGGTGCCCCGAGTTCGGTGGCGACCCGTCGAAGGCGGCCGTCGAAGCACCACTCAAGTACCCGCAGCCACCACAATAGAGACGATGTCCCAGACCCCGCCGTTCGCCGACTTCGACGAACGCGTCGACCGGGCACTCGAGCCGATCCGCAACACCAAGGTCGCCGTCGTCGTGTTCAGCGTGGCGAGCGCCGTCGGCGACTTCGGCATCCTCTGGCACGTCGTCGGTCTCCTGCGCGCGATCGGCAGCATGGACCGCCTGCAACAGGCGCTCGTGTTCTCCGCGATGATCGGCATCGAAAGCTTGATCCTGAACCAAGGCATCAAGCGGTTGTTCCGTCGCGATCGACCGACCGAGCGCGGTGACGATCGCTTCGCGTTGCGCAAGCCGCGCACCTCGAGCTTTCCGAGCGGACACTCCTCCTCGGCGTTCTTTTCCGCCCTCGTGCTCACCTACTTCTTTTCCTGGCCGTGGGTCGTCGCGTTCTACGTCTGTGCGCTGGTCATCGCAGTCAGCCGGGTCGGGGTGCGCATCCACCACGCCTCCGACGTCATCGGCGGGGCCCTCGTCGGCACCCTGATGGGCACGATCGGGCTGTATTTCTTGAACTACGCCGCGATCTGAGCCGATCGGGGGAATATCCCCCGCAGCGCGCCTGTTCTACTTCTTATGTCTCCCCGACCGACCTTCGGCGTCACCTACGACTATCGATGCCCGTATGGCCGGATCATCCACGACCACCTCGCCACCGCACTCACGGCCGGCGCGAACTGGGACGTCACCTTCCTCCCGTTTTGTCTCGGCCAGGCCCACGTCGAAGAGGGCATGACCGACATCTGGGATCGCCCGCAGGACGACTCGGGAATCCTCGCCCTGCAGGCCTCGATCGCCGTGCGCGACACCCAGCCCGACGCCTTCCTCGCCGCGCACCACGCGATGTATGAATATCGCCATCGCGACAACGGCAACCTGCGCGACCGGTCGCTCCTCTCCGAGGTCTTCGGGGCCAACGGCGTGGACACGGACGCGATGTGGGCCGAGGTCGACAGCGGTCGCCCGCTTGCGACCATCAAGCACGAACACACCACGCACGTCCGCACGCACTCGGTGTGGGGCGTGCCGGTGTTCGTCGTCGGGGACAAGGCCGTCTTCGTGCGCCTCCTCGAGCGGCCCAAGGGGGACGCAGATCTCGCCACCACCACCATCGAGCGGATCCTGGATCTCGTCTCCTGGTCGGCGCTGAACGAGTTCAAGCACACTTCCGTGCCGAACTGAAACGCCAGTTAGCCTCAGCGTCACACGAGGGAATGGTGCGCTGATGGAACACGAGATGCCCACATTCGACGACCGCATGTCGGACGCCGAGGCCCTCATGTGGCGCGTGGAGAAAGATCCGTTCCTCACCTCCACCTTCGCCAACATCACGATCCTCGATCGCACGATCGACTTTGACGCCTTCCTTGCGCGCATGAACCGCGCGAGCATCGCGATCCCGCGCCTGCGTCAACGCGTGCAGCCGACGCCGGTGGCGAGCGGTGCTCCGCGCTGGGTGCGCGACTCGGAGTTCGACATCCGCCACCACGTGCGACGCATGGCGCTGCCCTATCCGGGTTCGATGCGCCAGCTGCAGGACCTCACGACGCTGATCGCCAACGACGCCTTCGACCGCTCCCGCCCGCTGTGGCAGTTCGTCATCGTCGAGGGACTCGAGGGCGGATGCAGCGCACTCATCCAGAAGCTGCACCACACCGTCACCGACGGCCAAGGCGGCGTGGCGCTGTCGATGCAGTTCCTCGACCTCACCCGCGAGGCACCGATTCCACCCGATCTGCCCGAGCCGAGCGACGACGACACGCATCAGTCCGCCGCGCAAGCCGCGGGCGACGTGCTCACCTCGAGCTTCAACGACGTCATGCGCGCGCCACTTGCACTGTTGCGCCAGGTGCGCGAGGTGCTCTCCGATCCGCTCGGCCTCCCCGCCGTCGGCACCCAGGCCGCTGCCGCAGTTCAGGGTCTGGTCGCCGAACTGCAGAGCGTCGATCCCGCGCGCTCACCGCTGTGGACGCAGCGCTCGCTGCAGCGTCGACTCGAGACGCTGCGCGTGCCGTATCGCGACCTCTTGGATGCCTCTCGCGCACTCGGTGGAAAGATGAACACGGCGTTTTTGACCGCGGCCGCCGACGCCGCCGGTCGCTACCACCACGAGAAGGGTTCGCCCGTGGAGTCGCTGCGCACCTCGATGGCGATCAGCACGCGCAACGAGACCTCCGGCGCGAACGCCTTCACCCTCACCCGCATGCTGGTGCCGACCGGACGAATGCCGATCACCGAGCGCTTCGCGGCGATCAACGAGATCATCGGCGTGGCCCGCGAGCAGTCCAAGGCCGCCTCGCTCGACACCCTCGCCACCATGTCGTCGCTGCTGCCGACCAGCGTGCTCACGCGCATCGCGCGCACCCAGAGCCAGACGGTCGACTTCGCCACCTCCAACGTGCGCG
>CAYSRZ010000142.1:0-2943 GCA_964433615.1 uncultured Acidimicrobium sp.
CATGTGGAAGTACTGGGCGGCCGTCGTCGGGTAACAGACCTGGATGTTGTCCTCTGCGCACAGCTGCAAGAAGCGCTCCATGCGCGCCGAGGAGTGCTCCGGTCCCTGGCCCTCGAAGCCGTGCGGCAGGAGGAGCACGACGCCGTTCTGCTGGCCCCACTTGTCCTCGGCGGCGACGAGGTATTGGTCGATGATCACCTGGGCGCCGTTGACGAAGTCGCCGAACTGGGCCTCCCACATCACGAGTGCGTCGTGGTTGGCCTGGGCATAGCCGTATTCGAATCCGACGGCGGCGTATTCAGACAGAAGCGAGTCATACACCCAGAAGCGGGCCTTGGTGCCCTCGAGTGTGTTGAGCGGAACCCAACGCGATTCGTTGTTGTAGTCCACGAGCGTCGAGTGGCGCTGGCTGAACGTGCCGCGGCGGGTGTCTTCGCCGACGAGGCGCACGGGCGTGCCCTCGAGCACGAGCGAGCCGATGGCCATCGCCTCTGCGGTCGCCCAGTCGACGTCGGCGTCCTTGGCGTATTGCTGGGCGCGAAGCTCGAACTGCTTGACGAGCTTGGGGTGCGGGGCAAAGCCGGCCGGATAGTCGGTGAGGTGGTGGAAGATGCGATCCAGCACGCCGCGCTCGACGCCGGTCGCCACGTGCGGCAACACGCCGATCGGTGCCGGGGGTCGCGGGACGCGGATGTTCTCGGGGGCCGACGCGCGGGTCTCATCGAGGGCGCCCTGCAACTTGGAGTTGAAGTCGTTGAGCGCGGTCTCGGCTTCCTCGACGGTGATGTCGCCGCGCTTGACGAGGGTCTCGACGTAGAGCTTGCGCACGCTGCGGCGCTCGGCGATCGCCTTGTACATGAGCGGCTGGGTGTAGCTCGGGTCGTCGCCTTCGTTGTGGCCGTGGCGGCGGTAACAGATCATGTCGATGACGACGTCCTTGTGGAACCGCGCGCGGTAGTCGAAGGCCATCTTGGCCACGCGCACGCAGGCCTCGGGGTCGTCTCCGTTGACGTGGAAGATCGGCGCCTGGACGGTCTTGGCGACGTCGCTCGAATACTTCGAGGACCGCGCGTATTCGGGTGCGGTGGTGAAGCCGATCTGGTTGTTGATGATCAGGTGGATGGTGCCGCCGACGCGATAGCCGCTCGTGTCGCTCATCGCGAGGCACTCGGCCACGACTCCCTGGCCGGCAAAGGCCGCATCCCCGTGGATGAGCAGTGGCAGAACCGAGTACGCAAGTGGTGGGTCGATGCGGTCCTGGGCCGCGCGCACCATGCCCAACACGACGGGGTCCACGGTCTCGAGGTGGCTCGGGTTCGCCGACATCTCGATGGCGAGTCGTGCACCGGACGGCGCCTCGAAGGTGCCCTTGGCCCCGAGGTGGTACTTCACGTCGCCGGAGCCCTGCACCGAGGACGGGTCGATGTGTCCCTCGAACTCGTGGAAGATCTGGTCGTAGCTCTTGCCCATCACGTTGCCGAGCACGTTCAGGCGTCCGCGGTGCGCCATGCCGAGCACCGCGCCGTCCATCTTCGAATCCGCTGCCGCCGTGAGGATGGTGTCGAGGATCGGAATCGCGGACTCCGCGCCCTCGAGGCCGAAGCGCTTGGTGCCGACGTACTTGGTGGCGAGGAACCGCTCGAAGGCCTCCGCGGCGTTCAGGCGCTCGAGGATGCGGCGCTTGTTGACGGTGTAGTCGCCGACGCCGTGGCCCTCGACGCGCTCCTGGATCCAGCGCTGCTCTTCGGTCGAGTGGATGTGCATGTACTCGATGCCGATGGTGCGGCAGTAGGCGTCGCGGAGGTGTCCGAGGATCTTGCCGAGGGTCGACTTGCGCACGCCGCCGACGCCGCCGGTGAGGAACTCGCGATCCAGGTCCCAGATCGTGAGCCCATAGGTGGCCGGGTCGAGCTCCGGCGGCATCTCGGGCTCGTGCCAGCGCAACGGGTCGAGGTCGGCGATCAGGTGTCCGCGCACGCGGTGCACGCGGATCAAGGTCGCGATCTGCATCTGCTTGTCGAGCATCGCGTCCTCGGAGTCGAGGTCGTTGACGTCTTGGATCCAGGCGACCGGCTTGTACGGCACGCCGACGGAGGAGAACACGTCGTCGTAGAAGCCGTGCTCCCCGACCAACAACTCATGCACGCGCTTCAAGAACAAACCGCTCTCGGCACCCTGGATGATGCGGTGGTCATAGGTGCTCGTGACGGTGACGACCTTGGACACCCCGATGCGGGTGAGCGAGCGCTCGTCGGAGCCCTGGAACTCCGCCGGATAGTCGATCGAGCCGACGCCGACGATGACGCCCTGGCCGGGCATCAGCCTCGGCACCGACTGCACGGTGCCGATCGTGCCGGGGTTCGTCAAGCTCACGTTGGCGCCCTGGAAGTCCTCGACGGTCAACTTGTTCGCCTTCACCTTGCGGATGATCTCGTCGTATCCGAGGAGGAACCCGGCGAAGTCCAACGTGTCGGCGTTGCGCAACACCGGCACCACCAACGTGCGCTGGCCGCCACCCTTGTCGACGTCGACGGCGAGACCGATGTTCACGTGGTTGTGACGCTGCAACATGGGCTTGCCGTCGTCGCCGAGGACGTAGGCGTTCTTCATGTTCGGCACCGCATCGGCGATCGCGCGCACGATCGCATACCCGATCAAGTGCGTGAAGCTGACCTTCGGCTGGCCGGTACGCGAGCGGTAGTTGTTCAGGACCTTGCGGTTGACCTCGAGCAACTTGGCCGGCACGTTGCGAAAGCTGGTGGCCGTCGGCACCGACAGCGACCGATCCATGTTCGTGGCGATCGCCGCCGACACGCCGCGCAGCGGCTCGGGTGCACCATCGGGCACGATCTCCGTCGGCTGGGTGACGCGAGGCTTGGGCGGCTCGACGCCCGGCGAGGTGACGACGGGGGCAACGACGGGAGCCGCCTTGGACTCGGCGGG
>CAYSRZ010000143.1:0-2910 GCA_964433615.1 uncultured Acidimicrobium sp.
CTCGAGATGACGCGCATCGCGCGCCAGGTGTCGAACGAACAGATCGACAACGAGCCGAGCGTGTTCACGATCATCAACTCGTCCTCACCTCTGCGTCTCGACATCCCGATGCTCCAGGGCATCATGGAGTACTCCAAGCGCGGCCAGCTCGTGATCATCACGCCGTTCACCCTCGCGGGCGCGATGGCGCCGGTGACCCTCGCAGGCGCACTGTCGCTACAGAACGCCGAGGCGCTCTCGGGCATGGTGTTCTCCCAGCTCGTGCGCCCAGGTGCGCCGGTGGCCTACGGCGGGTTCACCTCGAACGTCGACATGCAGTCGGGCGCTCCGGCCTTCGGCACCCCCGAGTACATGCGTACCGCGATGGCCGGCGGCCAGCTCGCTCGTCGCTACGGCGTGCCGTATCGCTCGAGCAACGTGTGCGCCGCCAACGCACTCGACGCACAGGCCGCCTACGAGAGCGTGTTCTCCCTGTGGGGCGCGGTGCAAGGTGGCGTCAACTTCCTGATGCACGGCGCCGGCTGGATGGAAGGTGGCCTGCACGCCTCGCTGCCCAAGTTCATCCTGGATGCAGACCTGTTGTCGATGGTCGCCGAGTACCTGCAGCCGATCGTCGTCGACGCAGACACCCTCGCCCACGACGCGATCGGTGAAGTCGGACCCGGTGGTCACTTCTTCGGCGTGCAGCACACCCAGGACCGATTCCGCACCGCGTTCTACAAACCACTGCTGTCCGACTGGCGCAACTGGGAGTCGTGGGTCGAGGGCGGCAGCCCGACGGCCGACAAGAAGGCCGCCGACCTCGCCCGAGCGTTCCTCGCCGAATATGCGCCACCGCCGATCGAGGACGCGGTGCGCGAGGAACTCGCCGAATTCACGCGTCGTCGCGTCGCCGAGGGCGGCGTGAAGACCGACTTCTAGACTTGCCCATCGGCATGCGAAAGGACAGACCATGAAATCATCAGCCCGCGTCGTCGTGATCGGTGGAGGTGTCGTCGGAGCCTCGGTGCTCTACCACCTGACCAAGGAGGGCTGGACGGACGTCGTGCTCCTCGAGCGCAAGCAGCTCACCGCCGGATCCACCTGGCACGCGGCCGGTGGCATGCACACCCTGAACGGTGACCCGAACGTGGCTCGCCTCCAGCAGTACACCGTGAATTTGTACAAGGAGATCGAAAAGGAGTCCGGCCAGAACTGCGGCATCCACCTTCCCGGTGGTCTGCAACTCGCCGACACCCCCGAGCGCCTCGACTGGTTGAAGATGGCCCAGGCCCGCGGTCGCTACCTCGGCATGCACATGGAAATGATTTCGATGAAGGAAGCCAAGGAGCTGAACCCACTCCTCGAGGAGAAGTACTTCGTCGGCGCGCTGTACGACGAGGACGAGGGCAGCGTCGACCCGTACGGCGTGACGCACGCATACGCGATCTGCGCCCGCAACCGTGGCGCCGAGGTCTACACCGACACGTGGGCGACGGATCTGTCGCAGCGTGCGGACGGCACGTGGGACGTGATCACCGACAAGGGCAACATCCACGCCGAACACGTCGTCAACGCGGGCGGTCTGTGGGCACGCGAGGTCGGTCGCATGGCCGGTTTGGAACTGCCCGTGCTTGCGATGGAGCACCACTACCTGATGACCGAGCCGATGGACGAAGTCATCGAGTACAACGCCAAGCACGGCCGCGAGTTGCCGCACATGATCGACTTCGCCGGCGAGATCTACGCCCGCCAGGAAGGCCAGAGCATCCTGCTCGGCACCTACGAGCAGGACAACCGTCCGTGGTCGGCCAAGGAGACGCCGTGGGACTTCGTGTTCCAGTTGCTGCCGCACGACCTCGACCGCATCTCGGCCGAACTCGAGCGCGGATTTGCACACTTCCCCGCCGTCGGTCGCGCCGGCATCAAGAAGTTCGTCAACGGCCCGTTCACCTTCAGCCCCGACGGCAACCCGCTCGTCGGCCCGATCAAGGGCATGCGCGGCATGTGGTCGGCGTGCGCGGTGATGGCCGGTCTGTCGCAGGGTGGCGGCGTGGGTCTCTCGCTCGCCAACTGGATGGTGCACGGGGATCCGGGCGCCGACATCTGGGCGATGGACGTCGCGCGTTACGGCGACTATGCCACGCTCGCCTACACCAATTCCAAGGTGCGCGAGAACTACTCGCGTCGCTTCCGCATCACGTTCCCGAACGAGGAACTACCGGCAGCACGCCCGTTGCACACCACCCCGATCTACGACCGCCTCACCGCACACAACGCGGTGTGGGGTGCGGGCTTCGGCCTCGAGCACCCGCTGTGGTTCCAGGACAAGGGTCTCGAGCCGAAGGAGGACATCACCTTCTACCGCTCGAACGCATTCAAGAACGTCGGCGAGGAGTCCCGCGCCGTGCGCGAGCGCGTCGGCTTCTCCGAGGCCTCGAACTTCGCCAAGTACAAGGTGTCGGGAGAGGGTTCCGCGGCCTGGCTGCAGGGGCTCTTCACGAACGCCCTGCCCAAGATCGGCCGCACGGTGTTGACCGCGATGCTGAATCCGCAGGGCAAGATCGTCGGTGAGTTCTCGATCTCGCGCATCGGCGACGAGGAGTTCTTCCTCTTCGGCTCGCAGGCCGCCGAGGTCCACCACCCGCGTTGGTTCCTCGCCCACCTGCCGGCGAACTCGAAGATCCGTTTCGAGACGTTGTCGCTGTCGATGGTCGGCCTCACCGTGGCCGGTCCGCGCTCGCGCGACGTGCTGCAGAAGTTGACCGACACCTCGCTTGCGACCAAGGACTTCCCGTTCATGGCGTTCCGCAAGACCAACATCGGCATGGCCCCGGTGTGGCTGTCGCGCATGACCTACACGGGCGACCTCGGATACGAGATGTGGATGGCGCCGGAGTACCAGCGATACTTGTTCGACCTGATCTGGGA
>CAYSRZ010000144.1:0-2906 GCA_964433615.1 uncultured Acidimicrobium sp.
GGGATGCGCGAGCGCCGCTCGGGCACGATCGTCAACGTGACGAGCGTCGTCGGCCGGCTCGCTGCGATCGCTCAGGCACCATACGTTGCATCGAAGTGGGCACTCGAGGGCGTGAGCGAGGAACTCGCCCACGAACTCGCGCCCTTTCGGATCCGTGTCGCCATCGTCGAGCCCGGCGTGACGAAGTCGTCGATCTTTGCCAAGAACATCGATGCGCCGAACGCGACAGGCGCCTATGACGACCACTATCGACGCATGTTCCAGTTCTATGCGGCGGGGATTGCGAACGCCTCGCCCGCCGACGAGGTCGCGCGAGTGATCGAACACGCCATCTCGACCGACTCACCGAAGCTTCGCTATCCCTGCTCCTGGGGAGGCGAGTCGATCACCGCGGGCCGTCGTTCGATCACCGACGAGGACTGGGTCGCCCTCGGCGACTCGGGGGACGATGCGTCCTATTTCGACGGCTTTCAGCGGGCGTTCGGCGTCGACCTGAACAAAAGTTGACAAGTTTGGTCGGGTTTCGGGTAGGGTGACGGCCCCAGCGAATACCCCACCAAAGGAGTAGCCATGCCCGTTCGTCTCGGAGACACCGCACCCGACTTCACCGCCGACACCACCCAAGGCCAGATCCACTTCCACGAGTGGCTCGGCGATTCGTGGGGCGTGCTCTTCAGCCACCCGAAGGACTTCACTCCGGTCTGCACGACCGAGCTCGGGTACGTCGCACGCATCAAGCCCGAGTTCGACAAGCGCAACGTGAAGGTGATCGGGCTGTCGGTCGACAGCGTCGAGTCACATCACAAGTGGGAAGGTGACATTGGCGAGACCCAGGGAACGCCCGTCAACTTCCCGATGATCGGCGACCCGGACCGCTCGGTGAGCAACCTCTACGACATGATCCACCCGAACGCGAACGACACCCTCACGGTGCGCAGCGTGTTCGTCATCGGACCGGACAAGAAGGTCAAGCTGTCGATCACCTATCCCGCTTCTACCGGTCGCAACTTCGACGAGATCCTGCGCGTGATCGACTCGTTGCAGCTCACCGCCAAGCACAAGGTCGCGACCCCGGCGAACTGGGAACAAGGAGAGGACGTCATCATCGGTGCAGCAGTGTCCGACGACGAAGCGAAGACCCTCTTCCCCGCCGGCTGGAAGACGGTAAAGCCGTACTTGCGAGTCGTTCCACAACCCAAGTAGTTCACGAGTCACTCACGTCTACGAACGACACGGTGTTGCCGCGTCGTTCGTAGACTGTGGAACATGACTACCCCCACCATGGTTTCGACTGGCGCAGCCGCGTCTGCAAACAACGCACTGAAGGTCTACGGAAGCGGCGACAGCGAAGTCCGCGCACTCGACGGCATCACCGTTGCGTTCGAGCGCGGGAAGTTCACCGCCATCATGGGACCGAGCGGATCTGGCAAGTCCACGCTGATGCACTGCATGGCCGGGCTCGATTCGCTCACCGAAGGTGACGTTGCGATCGGGGACACCACGCTCAGCGGGCTGTCGGACAAGGACCTCACGATGTTGCGCCGGCGCCAGATCGGATTCGTCTTCCAGGCCTTCAACCTGATCCCGACGTTGAGTGCGTACGAAAACATCGTGCTGCCACTCTCCCTCGGCGGCGACAAGGGCGACTCGACCTGGATCGACTCGGTGATCGACACGATCGGACTGCGTGACCGACTCGAACATCGCCCGAGTGAATTGTCGGGTGGTCAACAACAGCGCGTGGCCGTTGCCCGGGCGCTTGCGAGCAAGCCTGCGATCATCTTCGCCGACGAACCGACGGGCAACCTCGACTCGCGCACCGGTGGCGAGGTGCTGGGCTTCATGCGTCGTGCGGTCAGCGACCTCGGCCAGACGATCGTCATGGTCACCCATGACGCGGTTGCCGCAAGTTATGCGGATCGCATCGTGTTCCTCAAGGACGGCAAGCTCGCCGGTGAAATGACGCAGCCGACGCCGGAGAAGGTTCTCGACTACCTGAAGCACCTCGGGGAGTAGTCGATGTTGTCCCTTGCGTTTCGCATGACGCTCGCCCGTAAGGGCCGCCTCGTGCTGACCTCGCTCGCGATCATCCTCGGTACGGGATTTCTGTCCGGAACGCTGATCTTTTCCGACACCTTGAACAAGACGTTCGATCGCTTGTTTGCCGACGTGTTCCGCGACGTGGACGCCTACGTGCGCTCGTCGCAGTTCGTCGAGGTGGGTTTCGGCGGAGAGCAACGCGCGCAGACGCCGATCACCGCGCTCGAGACCGTGCTCGGAGTCGACGGCGTCGAAGACGCCACCGGCGACATCCAGGCCTTCGCCCGGATCATCGCCAAGGACGGAACGCCGATGGGATCCGACAACGGGCCGCCGACCTTCGGTGGCATCGCGACAGAGTCGATGGCCGGGCTCTGGACGATCGAAGACGGACGGCTCCCCGTCGGTCCCACCGAAATGGTGATGGACGCGGCGACTGCGAAGAACGCCGACTACGTCATCGGTGACCGCGTGCGCGTCACGGCACAAAAGGGCAGTCGGTCCTTCACGCTCGTCGGCATCGCCAACTACGGCGACGTGAGCTCCCCCGGCGGTGCGACGTTTGCTCTCTTCGACCAGCCGACCGCATCGGAGTTCCTGCTGCGCGAGGGCTACGTCGATGCGTTCCTCGTCAAGGGCGACGGATCGCTCTCCGACGAAGAACTTGCCCAACGCATCACTTCGTCGTTCGATCCAACACTCAAGTTGGAGACCCTGACGGGCGCGCAGATCACCAAGGAGACACAGGATCAGATCGGTCAGGTGCTCAGCTTCCTCACCATCTTCCTCACCGCATTCTCATTGATCGCGCTCGGAATTGGCTGCTTCGTCATCTACAACGTGTTCTCGATCACGATCGCCCAACG
>CAYSRZ010000145.1:0-2895 GCA_964433615.1 uncultured Acidimicrobium sp.
CGTGCAGGTCGACCTTGCCTCGCGCATTGCGATGTGGGGTCGCATCGGGTCGGACTTGAAGCCGACATGGCTGGACACCCAGGAGTCGACCGTTCTTGGTCTCGGCGACCTCGCACCGAAGCTCGATGCGATCTTGAAGGGTGACGTGCAGGGCCGACTGCTCGTCGACCCGAACCACTAACCCGCGTCTGCGACGAGCCCGGTAGCGGCGATTCCGGCGAGAGCCGCTGCCTCGTCGTTGTCGCTCGTGTCTCCGCTCACGCCGACTGCACCGACGATGTTCCCACTGGCGTCCTTCACGAGAACCCCGCCAGGAACCGGAACGAGCGAGCCACCGATTGCGCTGGTTGCCGCTGCGATGAAGTACGCCTGTGATTCGGCGCGCGCCATCAAGGCGCGTGAACCCATGCCGAGAGAGATCGCGCCGTGAGCCTTGCCATAGGCGATGTCGAAGCGTCGATTCGACGAGCCGTCCTCGCGTTCGAAGGCCTTCACGTGTCCGCCGGCGTCGAGTACGACGACTGACAGCGGCTTGAAGCCCGCCTTTCGACCCGCGTCGAGCGTCGCGCGCACGATCGTTCGGGCGTGATCCAAGGTGAGTGTCGTCATGTCGTTTCCTCCAGTTGTCGTTTGCGAAGTTGTCGGCGGGCGTGCAAGATCGGCTCGGTGTAGCCGCTCGGCTGCTCGCACCCCATGGTGATGAGATCGCGCGCCGCTGCCATCGCGTGACCATCGAGGTTCGATGACAGTGGGGTGTATGCCGAGTCACCTGCGTTCTGGGCGTCGACGACTCGAGCCATTCGCACGAGCGAATCCTCGACGACGTCGCGAGTCACGACGCCGTGGCGGATCCAGTTGGCGAGCTGTTGCGAGGAGATGCGACAGGTGGCGCGATCCTCCATCAGTGCGACGTCGTTGACGTCGGGAACCTTCGAGCACCCGACACCTTGGTCGATCCAACGCACGACATAGCCGAGGATGCTCTGGCAGTTGTTGTCGACTTCGCGCCGACGTTCCTCGAGGGACCACTCGTCGGGGTTGCCGAGGGGGATCGTGAGGAGATCGGAGAGCCGTCCGCGGCTCTGGCCGGCGAGTTCGCGCTGGCGGTCGTGGACGTAGAGGCGGTGGTAGTGGGTGGCATGCAGGGTGGCGGCGGTCGGGGACGGCACCCACGCGCAGTTCGCACCAGCTTCGACGTGGCCGATCTTGGTCGCCAACATGTCGCCCATCAGGTCGGGTGCGGCCCACATGCCCTTGCCGATTTGTGCGCGATGTGAGAACCCGCAGGAAAGACCGATGTCCACGTTGCGGTTCTCGTATGCGGTGAGCCACGGCTTGGTCTTCATCTGGGCCTTGGGCACCATGGCGCCGGCTTCCATCGATGTGTGGATCTCGTCACCGGTGCGGTCGAGGAAGCCCGTGTTGATGAATGCGATTCGTTCGCGCGCGGCACGGATGCATTCGGCGAGGTTGACCGACGTGCGGCGCTCCTCGTCCATGATCCCGACCTTGATCGTGTTGCGCGGCATGCCGAGAGCGTCTTCGACGAACGTCATTGCCTCGACCGCATACGTGACCTCGTCTGGGCCGTGCATCTTGGGCTTGACGACATAGACGCTGCGCCGAGTCGAGTTGCGGTTCGCGGCGTTCGAGCCGAGGTCGTGCATCGCGCACGTCGCGGTGACGAGGACGTCGAGCAGGCCCTCGAAAGCCTCTGAGCCGTCTGTCAGCAGGACGGTCGGTGTCGTCATCAAGTGGCCGACGTTGCGCGCAAGCATGAGCGCCGTGCCCTTCAGGCGCACGGCTTCGCCACGTGGTCCGGTCAGCTCGACGTCGTCGGCGAGTCGGCGGGTGAAGCTCGAGCCAGACTTCGTTACGACCTCGGTGAGGTCGCGTCGCATCAGGCCGAGCCAGTTTCGATAGACGACGACCTTGTCGGCCGCATCAACGGCGGCGACCGAGTCTTCGAAGTCCATGATCGCGGTCAACGCCGACTCGACGATCACGTCGCTGACTCCCGCCGCGTCACCCGAGCCGATGTGATGGGTGCGATCGATCATGATCTGCACGTGCAGGTCGTTGTGGGCGACGACGACGCTCGTCGGTGAACTTGCGTCACCGGTGTGGCCGACGAATCGGGCCTGCGGAGAGAGCGTGGTGGTTCGGTTGCCTAGGTCGACGACGAGCGAGGAGTCGGCGATGCGGTAGCCGGTCGCGTGAGCGTGCGATCCGTTCGCAAGTGGGGCGGACAGGTCGAGGAAGTCCTTCGACCAGGCAATCACCCGTGCACCACGGACCGGGTCGTATGGGCCCGTAGGTGGCGCGTCACCGAGGGCATCTGTTCCATACAGCGCGTCATACAGCGAGCCCCACCTCGCGTTTGCCGCGTTGAGCGCGTAGCGCGCGTTCATCACGGGTACCACGAGTTGAGGGCCTGGAACGTGGGCGATCTCGTCGTCGACGTTTTCAGTCGAGATGTGGAACGGCTCACCTTCCGGTGCGATGTAGCCGATTTCGCGCAGGAACGATTCGTATGCTGCGACGTCGAACGATGTGCCCATACGGTCGCGATGCCAATCGTCGATTCGGCGTTGCAGTTCCGCCCGGACATGCAGCAGTTGTCGATTGCGTGGGGTGAAGGTGGTGAGCAACTCGTCGAGAGTGGACCACCACGCCGAGGGCTCGATTCCGGTCCCCGGCAACATCTCGTCGACGACGAATCGAGCGAAGGACTCCGACACCGACATCCCCGCGATGGTCGTGCGACGGTCGCCGGTACTGGGGCTCTTCGACATCGGTGATAACTATAGTTATCACCAGTCGGTGGGTGAAAGTGATGCCTAGAAGCGCGCCGGCATCCGCTTGATGCCGTTGATGAAGTTGCTCTGCAGGTAG
>CAYSRZ010000146.1:0-2825 GCA_964433615.1 uncultured Acidimicrobium sp.
GCGTCGCCGACGACGACGCAGAACGTCTTTGCGCTCACCGACCCGGGCGACTTTCCACCGCGGTCCTTGATCGCCGCCTCGGCGTCTTCGCGCGAGTAACCCTCGACGGTGCCGGTGACGACGACGGCCTTGCCGAGCAGCGTCTGGGGCAGGGTGCTGACGACGACGTTGTCGAAGCGCACGCCACCCTTGCGCAGCTTTTCGATCAGCTTCTTGTTCTGCTTCTGGGCGAACCACGACGTGATCGACGTCGCGATCACCTCCCCGACTCCGTCGATGGCGGCGAGTTCGTCGCTCGTGGCCTCCATGATCCGATCGAGTGAGCCGAAGGTGCGGGCGAGTGACTCAGACGCGGCGGGACCGAGGTGCTTCACGCCGAGGGCGGTGAGGAGCTTCGGCAGCGCGACGTCCTTGGACTTCTCGATTCCCGCCAGGAGGTTGGTGGCGCTCAGTTCACCGAAGCCCTCGATGCGCAGGAGGTCCTCGATGCTGAGGGAATAGAGGTCGCCCGCATCAGAGACAAGCTCGAGGTCCGAGAGCGCGAACACCGTCTTTTCGCCGAGTCCTTCGATGTCCATGCATCCGCGGGAGGCGAAGTAGATGATCCGCTGGTCGCGCTGGAACGGACACGACGGCTCCACGCAACGCGTGTCGGACTCCCCTTCGGCCTGCACGAGGGTCGAGGCGATGTCGCAGGGACACGTCGAGGGGAACACCCAGGGCTTGCAGTTCTTGGGGCGCTTCTCGAGCACCGGCCCGACGACCTCGGGGATCACGTCGCCCGCCTTGCGCACGATCACCGTGTCGCCCGGTCGCACGTCCTTCAGCGCCACCTGTTCACGGTTGTGGAGGGTGGCCATGGAGACCGTCGAGCCGCTCACGACGACGGGCTCGAGCACGGCGAACGGGGTTGCCCGACCGGTGCGTCCGATCGAGACCTGGATGTCCTTCAGGATCGTGTTGCGCTCCTCGGGGGCGAACTTGTAGGCGATCGCCCAGCGCGGTGCGCGGGAGGTGAAGCCGAGTTCCTCGCGCAGGTCCAGCTCGTCCAGCTTGACCACCGCGCCGTCGATCTCGTAGTCGAGGTCGTGGCGGTGCGCCTCCCAGTGGTCGCAGAATCGCTGCACCTCGGCGAGCGTGGCGAGGCGCTTCACCTCGGGATTGATCGGAAAGCCGAGTTCGCGGAGATAGTCGAGGGTGTCGTGGTGGCTCGTGAAGCTCGGCGTACCGACGGTCTCGCCGAGTTGGTATGCCCAGAACGCGAGCTTGCGCGAGGCGGTCACGCTCGGGTCCTTCTGACGCAGGCTGCCCGCTCCCGCATTTCGCGGGTTCGCCGGCACCGACTCCGGCTTCTTGCCGTCGGCGATGCGTCGTTCGTTCTCGCGTTCCTTTTCTGCACGCAGTTCCTGGAACGCCGCGATCGGCATGTACACCTCGCCGCGCACCTCCAACACCTCCGGAATCGTCTTTCCCTTGGGAGCAGTCAAGGTCTTGGGCACCACCGAGATCGTCTTCACGTTCTCGGTCACGTCCTCGCCGACCTTCCCGTCGCCACGGGTGGCGGCCTGCACGAGCACCCCGCGCTCGTAGCGCAGGCTCATGGCGAGCCCGTCGATCTTCAACTCACATATATAGGTATGGGTGCGGCCCGCGAGGCCCTTTTCCACGCGCTCCCCCCAGGCGGTGAGTTCCTCGCCCCCCATCGCGTTGTCCAGGCTCGTCATCGGCACCCGATGGGTGACGGGGGCGAAGGTGGTGAGGGTTGCCGCACCGACCCGGGTGGACGGCGAATCGAGGGTCACGAGTTCCGGGAAGCGCGCCTCGAGTGCGTCCAGTTCGCGGCGCATCTCGTCGTATTCGGCGTCGCTGACCTGCGGTGAGTCCTTCGTGAAGTAGAGCTCGTTGTGACGAGTGATGGCGTCCCGCAGGTGGGCCGCGCGGTCGCGGTCCTTCTTCGTCGCCTTGCCCTTCGTCGTGCGATTCGCCACGTCGTCAACGCTACTTGGGGGTCGTGTCACGGGTCGTAGGCTGACCCACGTGATCGAGGTCGTTCGCCGCAACGTGTCGTGGATCGTGCGGGTCGCCTGGGTCGCGATGGCGCTCTTGCCGAACGCACTCACGAACGACCGCCTCGCGGTCTCGATCGCCGGGTGGTGCGCATGGTCGCTCGTGGCGATCGCCACGTGGCTCGAGCACCCGATCTCCCTCACGGTCGTGCGCGCGGTGTCCCCCGTCGTCGTCGCCCACCTCGCCCTCGGGCTTCCCGACGGGAACTGGGAACCCGCCCGAATCGCGGGCGTCACCTGCGGAGTCGTGGCACTGATGGTCGTCGCCGGCGGCGACTACGGATCCCGCCAGGTGCAGGCCGGCGCCTACGGGGACGAGGTCCGACACCTGTTGCGCGTGCCCGCACCGATCGTCGCACCGGCGATCCTCGGATGGGGGCTGTGCGTCGCGCTCGGGCTCGTCGCGCTCTCCATCGACCATGTCATCGTCTCGATCGTCTCCGGCCTCGCCTGCGTGGTGGCGGTCGTGCAGGTCGGACCGAAACTGCACCGTCTCTCGCGACGCTGGCTGGTCAAGGTTCCCGCGGGATGGGTGGTGCACGACGACGTGATCCTCTCGGAGAACCTGCTCCTGCGCACCCACCAGGTCACCTCGATGACGCCTGCACCGTCCACGACGCAGGCCTTCGACCTCACCGGTTACACACGTGGCGTTCCACTCGAGATCACGCTGCGCGAGTCGACCGACGTGAGGTTGAGCGAGCTCGGTGCTCGACTCGCCAAGACGACCGACGTCGTGCACGCGAGCGCGGTGCTCGT
>CAYSRZ010000147.1:0-2821 GCA_964433615.1 uncultured Acidimicrobium sp.
GTCGCGGGCTTTCACCGCCGGTAGGGGATTTCACCCAACCCTGCAAGTACGACTCGAATTGCTATGTCGACTACAGGCTACGGGCGCCCCATTCGGGCGGCAATGTCGAGTGCTCAGGGAACCTGGGGCGTCATGGCCGTTGCCCGACGCGCCTCCGCGCGGGCCAATACGAGGACGCCTCCGAGGATGAACACCGTCCCGAGCACCTGGCGGCCGGTCAAGGACTCATTGAGGAACGCGATTCCCATGCCGATCGTGACGATCACTTCGAAGGTCTGGATGACGGCGGAGTTGCTCGCGCCGATGCGCTTCATCCCGGCGAAGAACGCGCCCATCGCAGCAACCGTGCCGACGACGGCGATCTCGACCGCCGCCCACCACGCCACGCCGTTTGCCGGCATCGTCGACTCGATTCCTGGAGGATCGAGGAGCCACATCGCGGAGAACGAAAAGCCTGCACCAGCGAACACGAGCCACAGACCGGTGAGGATGTCGGTGCGCGGCATGACCCGTGCGCCGATCACTTGGTACACCGAATACACGAGGGCACCGGCGAGGATGATCGCGACTCCCGACGACTGTGCGCTGGACACGTCGCTCGCCGTCAGCACGACGCCGCCGATCGTCGCGACGAGGCACGGCCAAATGACGCGTGCCGGCTTTTGTCTGTAGAACAACCATCCGAGGAACACGACGAGGATCGGGTAGTGGTAGAAGATCACCATCATCAGTCCCGAGTCCATCCGTTCCATCGCACTGAACACGCACACCCCGTTGAGGTAGAGGCCAAGCGCGCCGAGGAGGAACAACTGGGTGCTCGTGCGACGGTCCGGCCACGAGCCGAACCCGACGCGGGCGAAGCGCACGGCGAGCAAGACGACGAGACTGATCGCGTATCGCGCCGTCATCAGGCCGAACGGGTCTGCTCCGCGGTCGTACGCCATGTGCACGAACACCGGCGTGATGCCGTACAGCGTGGAGCTCGTGAGTGCGAAGGCGACACCGACGACGGCCCTGTTGCTACGCACGAAGGTCGAAACTACTCGTTCGTACTGCGCGTCGGGTCCATCGCGCGGTCTCGTGCGACGATGGCGCGTGCGATGCGCACTCCGATGACGCAGAGTGCCGCGACGAGGACCCCGAACACGGCGATCTGTGCGGCACCGCCGCGATCCCCCGACGCTTGAGGCTCGGTTCCGCACCCAGGCTTCGGATACAGCCCGACGCAGGTCGACAGGTTGATTTCTTCGTCGGCTGGTGGGACGGTGTCAAAGCGAGTCGTCAACTGCATCGTCCAATCGTCACATCTCTGAGAGGCACATTCCAATCGTCAACTAGTCTCCGTGTGGACTATGACGAGCCAGCCCCAGCCGACGATCCTCGTTGTCGACTTCGGAGCGCAATACGCACAGTTGATCGCCAGGCGCGTCCGCGAAGCCCAGGTGTATTCCGAGATCGTCCCGCACACGATCACCGCGAGCGCCGTCGCCGCCAAGGCCCCGATCGGCATCATCTTGTCGGGTGGCCCAGCGAGCGTGCACGTGGAGGGAGCACCCCTGCTCGACCG
This sequence comes from uncultured Acidimicrobium sp., assembly GCA_964433615.1. Lineage (GTDB taxonomy): Bacteria > Actinomycetota > Acidimicrobiia > Acidimicrobiales > Ilumatobacteraceae > UBA3006. The sequence goes on from CAYSRZ010000147.1 coordinate 1,568, forward strand.
AGGGATCTATGACCTCGGCATCCCGATCCTCGGCATCTGTTATGGGTGCCAACTCGTCGCCGAGCAACTCGGGGGCAAGGTCTCACGTGGCGGTCGCGGAGAGTACGGCCGTACGACGCTCACGCGTACCGCGAATTCGTCGCTCCTTCCCTCGACGCTTGGTGCGTCGGCGACCGTCTGGATGAGCCACTTCGATGCGGTGACACAGTTGCCCGTGGGATTCGTCGCCACCGCGAGTACTCCCGATGCCCCGATGGCGGTGATCGAAAACGACGGACGCAAGATCTGGGGAGTGCAGTACCACCCGGAGGTCGTGCACAGCGAGGGTGGACAAGACCTGATCGAACGATTCCTGCACGAGTTGGTCGGAGCTCCACGAACGTGGACGATGAGTTCGATCGTCGAGGACCAAGTGGCGGCCATTCGTCGGCAAGTCGGCGACGAGCGTGCGATCTGCGGGTTGTCGGGTGGTGTGGATTCCGCGGTTGCGGCTGCGCTCGTGCACGCCGCGATCGGCTCGCAGCTCACCTGCGTGTACGTCGACACCGGACTCATGCGCAAGAACGAAAGCGCACAGGTCGTGGAGACGTTCAAGCGCAACATGGGCATCGAGCTCATCCACGTGGATGCCGGAGCACGATTCTTCGAGAAGTTGCGCGGCGTCACCGAACCCGAAGCCAAGCGCAAGGCGATCGGGGAGACCTTCGTGCGCATCTTCGAGGAGCACACCGGTGGCATCACGGACGCCACGTTCCTCGTCCAAGGAACCCTCTATCCCGACGTGATCGAGTCGGGTGGCGTCGACGGCACGGCGAGCGTGATCAAGAGCCACCACAACGTCGGTGGGTTGCCGGACGACATGACGCTCCAGTTGTGCGAGCCGTTGCGATCGTTGTTCAAAGACGAGGTGCGCAAGGTTGGCAGCGAACTCGGCCTGCCCGACGAGATCGTCTGGCGACAACCGTTCCCGGGACCTGGACTCGGCGTGCGCATCATCGGCGAGGTGACTCCCGAGCGCGTCGCTCTCTTGCAAGACGCCGACGCCATCGTGCGCGAGGAGATTCGCCGCGCCGGACTCGAACGCGAGATCTGGCAGGCCTTCGCCGTGTTGGCCGACATTCGGTCGGTCGGGGTGATGGGGGACGAGCGAACCTATGGGCACCCGATCATCATTCGTGCGGTGACGAGCGAGGATGCGATGACCGCCGACTGGGCGCGCCTGCCATACGACTTGCTCGACACCATGTCGTCGCG
>CAYSRZ010000148.1:0-2819 GCA_964433615.1 uncultured Acidimicrobium sp.
TGCTCCAGCGCTTCATGTCGGATCGTTCGAAGCTGAAGGCGCGACGCATGAACGGCAACTCGGTGCAGCAGCAGCGCGACGTCGCGCTTGCGGTGAAGAACGCACGAGAGATGGCGCTCTTGCCCTACACCAAGCGCGTCGCTTCGGCCCGCGCCCCACGTCGAGGCGAGGAGGACGGCTCAATGTCGGATCGTCCACGTCGCGACCGTTCCGAGGCCTCGCTCGTCGACACCTACGCTGACGTGATCAACGCCGAAGTCGGCGCCACCGCGGCAGTCGAAGAGCCAGCAGCCGAGACCACGACCGAGGAGGCCTGAGCCATGAAGGTTCTACTGCGCAAGGACATCACCGGCGTCGGACGCCGCGGCGACATCGTCTCGGTGTCGTCCGGTCACGCCCGTAACTTTCTCCTGCCACGCGGACTCGCCATCGTCGCTACCGACGGTGCGGTCGTTCAGGCCACGTCGATGCGTCGTGCCCGTGACCTTCGCGAGGCGGCCGACCGCGAGTCGGCACAGGCCATCGTCGCGGAGCTCGCCAAGCGCACCATCCAGATCCAGGCGAAGGCCGGGTCCGAGGGTCGCTTGTTCGGTTCGGTCACCGCGACCGACATCGCGCACGCCGTCGATGCACAGGCCGGCATCTCACTCGACCGCAAGAGCATCGAGATCTCCTCGCCGATTCGCACGGTGGGTGACCACAGCGTGACCGTCGAGTTGTTCGCCGGCATCACCGGCACCATCTCGCTCAGCGTCTCGGCGAGCTAGGACCACGGCCCACCAGGGCACGCTCGACATGTCCTCCACGGGAGATCCTCGAAACGACGGACGCTCGTTGCAGCGCGTCCCGCCGCACAACCTCGATGCCGAGGCGTCGTTGCTCGGCGCGATGTTGTTGTCGCGCGAGGCCGTTGGCGTGGCTATCGAACGTGGCGTTCGACCAGAGGAGTTCTACAAGCCCGCGCATCGACATATCTTCGACGCGATTCGTTCGTTGAACACGAGCGGCGAGGCGGTCGACCCCGTCACCGTCGCCGACACGCTGCGCAAAGCGGGCCTGTTGGACACGATCGGTGGCATGGACGCGTTGCTGTCGATCCAGAACGCGGTTCCCGCGGTCACGAGCACCGAGCAGTACGCGCGCATCGTGCACGACACCGCACGGTTGCGTCGTCTGATTGGTGCGGCATCGGAGATTGCCGAGCTCGCCTATAGCGAACCAGACGACATCGAAAAGGCATTGAACGACGCCGAAAGCAAGGTGTTCTCGGTGTCGGAGAGCCAGGTTGGCGACAACGCCGAGAAGGTCCAGATCCTGCTCGGTCAGGCACTCGAGAAACTCGAAGAGCGCGCAGAGAAGGGCGACGCCATCACCGGCGTGCCGACGGGATTCACCGACCTCGATCGCATTCTCCTCGGCCTGCAACCCGGAACGCTGAACATCGTCGGTGCGCGTCCTGCGATGGGAAAGAGCGCCTTCGCCCTGAACATCGCCGTGCATGCGGCGCAGATCCTCAACCAACCCGTGCTCTTCTTTTCGTTGGAAATGGGCAAGGCCGAGTTGACGCAGCGAATCTTGGCGAGCGAGGCGAGCGTGGATGGCAACGTCTTGCGCATGGGTCGGCCGAGCCAGGACGACTGGAGCAAGATCGGTCGCGCAGTTGCGCGCCTCGACGTTCCGCTCATCATCGACGACAGCGCTGGAACCACGGTCGGACAGATCCGCTCCAAGGCTCGCCGCATCTACAGCCGCGAGGGCGGGCTCGCGCTCATCGTCATCGACTACCTCCAGCTCATGGGCGGCGATGGCAAGCCGGAGAACCGTCAGCTCGAGGTGAGCGACATCAGCCGCAAGCTCAAGTTGCTGGCCCGTGAGTTCAACGTTCCAGTCCTTGCGCTCAGTCAGTTGAGTCGTCAGCTGGAGCAGCGCACCGACAAGCATCCGACGCTGTCCGACCTGCGCGAATCCGGGGCACTCGAGCAGGACGCCGACGTCGTCATGTTCCTCTATCGCGGCGAGATCTACGAACAGGATCCAAACCTGAAGGGTCTGGCCGAAGTGAACGTGTCGAAGCACCGCGCCGGTCCGCTCGGCCAGGCTCGTCTCGTGTGGCAGGCCAACTTCACCCGCTTCGACAACATGGCTCACGACCAGGTGTTCGACGAAGCGTTGGGTGACTGATCGTGTTCCTCGGCGAGGATCTGCTCGCGTGGCTGGTGCTCGCCTTCGGCGGGGCGATGGCAGTGGGCAACGTGCTCGCACTCGTTCGTCCACCAAAGTCGCGTCAACAGTCCGGTGAGTTGAGCAGTCCACCACTCGTGCGCACGCTTACGTTCGCGGCCGTTGGTGCGGTTGCGGCGCTCTGGGCACTTGGCTCGCTCATCGGCGGATAGTGGAGCGGGTGACGGGAATCGAACCCGCATTCTCAGCTTGGGAAGCTGATGTTCTGCCACTGAACTACACCCGCCAGAACATCCGTGAGGGTAGCAACGTCGTTCGTGCACCGACCACCTGTTTCTTGGCGCCGCGGTCGTTTCGGTAGGGTTCTTCGTTGTGATTCTTTCCGACCGCAGCATTCGTGAGGCACTGTCCCAGGGGCGGATCGTCGTCGATCCCCTAGATGAGTCGTGCTTGCAACCGTCGTCTATCGACGTCAAGGTGTCGAACCTGTTTCGAGTCTTTCGTAACCACACCGCGGCGGTGATTGACGTGAAGAAGGACCTCTCAGAGTTGACCGAATTGGTCGAGGTCGGTCCGAACGATGCGTTCATGTTGCACCCGGGAGAATTCGTGCTTGGATCGACGCTCGAGCGCGTGGC
>CAYSRZ010000149.1:0-2787 GCA_964433615.1 uncultured Acidimicrobium sp.
GTGCAATCGCACTCGGTCACCCGATCGGCATGAGCGGCAACCGACTCGCACTCACTTTGCTCCACGAACTTCGTCGCCGTGGCGGTGGCACCGGAGCCGCCGCATTGTGCGGTGGTGGCGGCCAGGGTGATGCGCTCATCGTGCGCACGGTCTAGAAAACTGGCCGTGCTTCTCGGCTGAGTCGCACACGCAGTCCCCGATCCTGCCGCCCGGGACCCATAGGTTGTGGTGCGTGAAGCTGTTTCCATCGCCCAAGGCAAACAACACCGACGCACTGATTGGCGCCGTCGGAGCAGCGCTCGGCATGGCGATCACCTGGCTGGTGTGCGATGCACTGCTCGAAGGCGTCGCGCCGATACTCGTGCTGTCGATGGGTGCGTCTGCGGTCATTTTGTTCACGATGCCGACGGCTCCGACCGCACAGCCCGTGCCAGTGATCCTCGCCCACTGTGTCGCCGCCTTCCTCGGTGTCGTGTCGTCACAACTCTTCGACAACACCGCACTTGCGGTCGGTGTCGCCGTCGGCGTTCACGCCGGATTGATGGTTCGACTCGGCTACATGCATCCACCCAGCGGTGGTACCGCCCTCACGGCAATCATCGGTGGCGACGCAGTGACCGACCTTGGATTCACGTTCATCTGGCGACCCGTCTTGCTGAATGCGGCGCTCCTCGTGCTGCTCGCCATCGTCATCAACGCGCCGTTCGAACGGCGTCGCTATCCGACGCGAACCTGAACGTTGGTTTGCGACTAGCCCAGCATCTCGCGACGGCCCTCGAGGGCTCGACCGAGCGTCAGTTCGTCGGCGTATTCCAAGTCCCCGCCAACCGGTAGGCCGCTGGCGATGCGCGTGATGCGCAGACCGAGTGGCTTCAAGAGTCGGGCAAGATACAACGCCGTCACGTCACCTTCGGTGTTTGGATTGGTGCACAAGATGATCTCGGTGATGCCCTCGTCGTTCAAGCGCGCAAGCAACTCACGAACCTTCAACTGCTCCGGACCGACGCCCTCCAGAGGATTGATCGCGCCCAGCAGCACGTGGTAGCGACCACGGAACTCGCCGGTCTTTTCGACCGCGATGATGTCACGGGACTCCTCGACGACGCAGATCACCGAGTCGTCGCGACGCTCGTCCGTGCAGATTGCGCACAGGTGGCTCTCGGAGAAGTTGAAGCATCGCTCACAGAATCGCACCAGCGCCTTGGCCTCGGTGATCGACTTGGCCAGGCGATGAACCTCGACTTCGTCGGTCTTCAACAAATAGAACGCGATGCGCTGGGCGGACTTCGGACCGATGCCAGGCAGTCGACCAAGAGCGTCGATGAGTGCCTGCATCGGTGGGGTATATGCGCCGGCCATCGTCCCTACTTGCGCTTCTTGTCGATGATCTGGGAACCCGGAAATGCCTCGGCCAACTTGTCGACCATCGACGGCATGGCGTCCTTCGGTGCGTCGACGACGTCGGCGACGTCCACCATGTCGTCGAGATCTGCTTCGACCTTGCGGGGACGGGCGGTGCCGCGCGACGGCGTACGCTCGGCGACCTCCGATGCGGTGACGTCGATCGAGATCGCCCGACCCGCGGCGGTGGAGAGTTGCTGCTGGGCGGTCTCGAGATGTTCCTGCACCTTCGCCAAATGCGCCGGGTTCGGTGCGCGAAGGTGAAGCGTGGTGCCGTCGAAGTCATGCGCCGTGACCGCGCTGAACAGAGCGCGCACGAGTGGTGGCTTCAATCCTGCGAGCACGGTCGGCCACAGATGCAACACCTGCGCGTCGGTCATCGGTGCACTTGGCGCCGCGGGTGCACTCGCCTGCGGGGCTGCAGCGGGTCGCGCGATCGGCGCACTCGGATCCTTCGGTGGGCTCGCGGTGCGGGCCTTGCCTCCCACCTGCACCTTGCCCGTCGCCGGGTTGACCGGTGCGGGGCGCGCAATGGGCGCACTCGCCTCGCGCGGACCCGACGACTCGAGTCGCTCCAGCCGGGCGATGATCGGTCCGAGGTCGGTCGAGTCCTGCGTGCTCGTCAGCTTCACGAGGGCCACCTCGAACAGCAGACGCGCGTCGGGTGCGTGACGCATCTCGATCAAGACCTCACCCAACACCTCGATCGCGCGGACGATTCGTGCGGTGCCCAGGCGGCGGGCCTGGTCGGCGACGAGCTCACGCTGACCATCGGGCAGCTGGACGAGTTCGCTTGCAACGGAGGAAAGAAAGCACTCGCGCAATGCGCGCACGACGTCTTCGGTCAGCGAGCGCGGGTCGGAACCGTGCTGGATGGCGCGTGCCGTGGAACTCAACGCAAGCGCGGCATCCTTGTTGATGAGTGCCTCGACGAAGTCGCTCGCCGACTGTGCGACGTCGACTTCTCCGCCGGATGCGGCGACGAGTTCGAGAGCGCTCAACGTGTCACGGGCAGATCCACCGCCCTGATGCAGGACGTGCTGGATCGCGTCCTCGCTCACCTTCAGGTTCGCGTCCTTGATCACGAAGCGCACGTGCTCTTCGAGGTCCACGATCGGCAGGAGATGGAACTGGAGGTGCTGGGTGCGGCTGCGAATGGTCTCGCTGACCTTCTGTGGGTCGGTCGTTGCCAGCACGAACACCACGTGCGGCGGTGGCTCCTCGAGGGTCTTCAGCAGCGCGGCCTCTGCGGGCTTCGAGAGCATGTGGACTTCGTCGAGGATGAACACGCGATGGCGACCCGGGTTGCCGAGCGAGGATCGCTCGATCAAGTCACGGATGCTCTCGACGCCGTTGTTGCTCGCGGCGTCCAACTCCAACACGTCG
>CAYSRZ010000150.1:0-2780 GCA_964433615.1 uncultured Acidimicrobium sp.
GTGCGTCGTCGACCTCGTCTGACCATGACGCAAGAGTGGCCGTGAGGTATTTGTTACTAAAACTCAGTTAAGTTTGTTCACCCAAGTACATTCGTCCTGTGGCTGGTCGCACGGAAAAATTCGTCGGAGACCTCGCGACTCGGGCTCGAATCCTGACGAGCGCCCAGGCGGAGATCGACTCCCAGGGCATCATCGGGCTGCGCGTGTCAACGGTTGCCAATGGCGCGCAGGTATCCGTGCCGCTCATCTACAAGTACTTCGTGGATCGCGACGGCCTCCTCGCCGCGGTGCTCGGCGACTGGTACGAGTCGTTCGTCTTTCGCTACACCGCAGGCGTGGACGCCTGGATCGATGGAGCGCAGCGCATCACCCTGGAGGAGTTCGCGCAACTGTCGCCCAAACCGAGTGCTGGCGCAATGAAGAAGGACCGCGAGTTCCGCGTCAAGGTGCTGGCGACGGCACTGGAGAATCCCCAGCTCCATGCACGCGTGAAGCAGATCACCAACGACGCCTACCGCTGGAGCGAATCGACGCTCGATCGCGCGATTCCGAAGTTGCCCGAAGAGGACCGCCACTTCGATCGGCGACTATTCAGCCTTCTCCTCTTCAACACGATGTACGTGTTCCACGACATGCTCGACGTCGAACACATCGGCAACGAAGAGTATGTGGAGTTCCTCGTCGGTCTCGTTCGCGCGAGTTCCCGCGAGAACCTCTCCCGCCAGTCGATCTAACGCGCGGCGTGGGCGGCGGCGTCCGCCAGCTCCTCGGGCTCGAGCGGATGCATCCGCACGTCGACCGCCAACCACACCGTGTAGCTCAGCGGGAAGCCGCCGATGCCGACGAGCAGCGCGACGCTGCCGACGACGGCGATCAACGGCCACGTCGGCACCTCGGGATAGGTGGCGACGACGCCGATGCCCATCGTCGCAAGCACCGCTCCTCCGGTCATGATGATGTTCATCGCGGCCGCGCCGAGCTGGAAGCCGTCGAGGTCGCGCTGCCACTTGAAGCCACAGGTCTTGCAGCGATCGGCGCGCGCGAACCAGCCGGTGAAGAAGGCTCCCTTGCCGCCGCAATGGGCGCAACGGCGAAACAGTCCGCGCAACAACATGCGCGGCAACCCCGCGGGCGTCGTCGTCATGCCGTCAAGTCGGCGACGAACTCGGCAAAGACGTCCGCGTAACGCATGGCGTCCTTTTCCTCGTGCATCACCGAGATCAACCACTGCTCGTCCAAACCGGGCGGCAGCAGGATGCCACGGTTGATGCCGTGGATCCACTGGGCAAAGGCGAGGTCAAAGTCCGTCGCCTTGTAGTCGCGGTAGTTGCGAATCGGCTCGGGTGACCAGGTGACGCAACCCTTCGCACCGAACTGCACCGTGTGTGCGGGTAGTCCCGCGCCCTTGATGATCGCGTCGAGTTCGGCGATGAGCGCCGAGTTGCGAGCGATCGTCGCCTGCGTCTCTTCGTGCGTGCAGATCTCACCGAGCACGGCGCTCGCGGCGGCCATGCACAACGGATTGCCGTTGTAGGTGCCGAGGTGCACGACGCGGCCCTCGGTGATTTCGTCCATGTACTCCTGCTTGCCACCGAATGCGCCGAGCGGGAGACCGCCGCCGATCGACTTGGCGAGCGCGACGAGGTCGGGTTGCACGCCGACGAAACCGCTCGCACCACCCCAGCCGGCGGTGATGCCGGTCTTCACTTCGTCGAACACGAGCAACGTGCCGTAGGTGGTGGTGAGTTCGCGCACCTTCTGCAAATACCCGGGCTGCGGGAGGCAGATGCCGATGTTCTCCATCGCCGGCTCGACGATGAACGCGGCGATCTCGCGGGTGGACAGCACGCGCTCGAGGGCCTCGAGGTCGTTGTAGGGCACGACGACCGTGTCGGCGACGACGCCCGGCGTGATGCCCGCCGAGGAGGGAACCGAGTTCGGTCGGTCGGCGGGACCGGCGAGGTTGAGCGGTGGCTTCATGCTCACCATCACCTCGTCGTGGTGGCCGTGGTATCCGCCCTCGACCTTGCAGATCTTGTGGCGACCGGTGGCGGCACGCGCGACGCGCAGGGCATCCATCGTGGACTCGGTGCCCGAGTTGGTGAAGCGCCACATCGGCAAGCCGTAGCGAGCGGCCAGCATTTCGGCGACCTCGGCGTTGCCCTCGCAGGGGTTGACGAAAAGGGTCCCCGAGTTCAACTGGGTAGACACGGCACGCTTCACCGCTGGATGGCCGTGGCCGACGAACAGCGCACCGAAGCCCATGTCGTAGTCGGTGTAGGTGTTGCCGTCGACGTCGACCATGTTCGGGCCGTCGGCCGAGGCGATCACGATCGGATACGGGTCGTAGGCCTGGAAGCTGGACGGCACCCCGAGTGGGAGCACCTTGCGGGCCCGAGCGTTGGCCTTCTGCGAACCCGAGGTTCGCTCCGCGTAGGCGGCCAATTCTCTCTTCGTGATGTCCTTGGCTCGGTCTGCCAAGGGTGAACGCAGCGTGGAATCCATCGCTGACATGGTTATCAACTCCAATAATTACGTCGTGTTCAGCCTACACTGAGGCCCACGTGGTGGGCGTAGCTCAGTTGGCTAGAGCGCCAGGTTGTGGTCCTGGAGGTCGGGGGTTCGAGACCCCTCGTCCACCCCATATCGCACATGGGGGGAACGCAAGTTCCCCCCATTTTTTCTCCGCTTGGTGAATCTCCTAAGATTTGCCGCGTCAGTACGGCGCCCCTCTAGCTCAGTTGGTTAGAGCAACGGACTCTTAATCCGCAGGTCCTCGG
>CAYSRZ010000151.1:0-2778 GCA_964433615.1 uncultured Acidimicrobium sp.
CGCCCTCGCCCGTCGTCATCGTCTTGGCGAAGTCGAAGCTGTAGGTGCCCATCGCACCCCACGTGCCGAGTGGCTTGCCCTCGAGTGATCCGCCGCACCCCCACGCCGCATCCTCGATCAACACGATTCCACGATCGTCACAGATCTTTTTGATCTCGACCAGTCGAGCGGGCGTGCCGAGCATGTGCACGACGATCACCGCACGAGTGCGGGAAGTGATCCGCGCGACGAGGTCGTCGGGATCCATGTTGAAGGTTTCGTCGATCTCGCAACACACAGGTATTGCCCGCGATTCGATGATCGCCTCGGCGGTGGCGACGAACGTGAAACTTTGGGTGATGACCTCGTCGTCGGGCTGGAGATCCAGCGTCGAGAGCGCTACGCGCAATGCAGCGGTCCCGGACGTGACGGCGAGCGCATGAGCCACGCCCATCCGCACGGCAAATGCGTTTTCGAACTCGCGCACCTTGTAGCAGTCGTTGCGCAGCGCGTCGAAGCCGTGGCGGAACAACACCCCGCCACGATCGAAGACCTCGTCGACCTGTGCGCGCTCCTCGGCGCCGATGACCTCGAAGCCCGGCATCGCTACATCTTCTTGAACAGCTCGACGACCTTGTCCAAGGTCAGGACCTTCTTGTAGTCCTCACCGAGCGCATTGGTCAGTGGCTTGGAGTGGATCACCGTCGAGTCATACAGGCTCTGATACTGCTCGTCCGACAGTCCTCGGGCCACGCCCTCCGGAACGACGACCTTCTGTCGTTCGACGGCCGCCCAAAACTCGTCGAATTCCGCAGGATAGAACTCGGCCATGGCGCGCATCGTGATGCAGTTGGCGACGCAATGATGGATTCCGAGCACGACGCTCAGGCCCGCGGAGAACGGATGCACCACCCCGACGTAACTCGTGGCGATTGCGCTCCCCCCGAGATACGACGCGACCATCAAGTCCTCGCGGGACTGGTCCGACATCATGTCGTCGCCGAGGAACACCTTCTGGCACAAGTTGATGGTCTCGTGTGAATACGCGTCACCGACCGCATTGCGGTAACTACCTGCAAGTGCCTCGACGCAATGGATGTAGGCGTCCATTCCGGTGAAGAAATACTGGTCGCGCGGCACGGTGACGGTGAGGTCGGGGTCCAAGACCAGATGGTTGAACACGGTGTAGTCGCTGTTCATACCGAGCTTGAGTCCCGTCGCCTTGTTCGTCATCACGCAGGTGCGCGTCGCCTCGGCTCCGGTGCCAGAGATCGTCGGAACGCCAATCTTGTGCACGGCAGGATTCTTGACGAGGTCCCAACCCTGATAGTCGGCTGCGCCCCCCGGATTCGTGAGCAGGTTTGCGATCGCCTTGGCGGTGTCGAGGGTGATTCCCCCGCCGAAGCCCACGATCGTTGCCGGGACCACGACGCCCCGCGTCCGCACGTCGGCTACCAGCGCATCGATCCCAGCGGTGGTCGGTTCGTCGGTCGTGTCGACGACAAGCACCAGGTCGTCCTCGCGCCGCGGAAGGCGGGACAGAATGTCGTGGCGCTCCTTGAAGAACTGGTCAATCACGAAGATGACCCGATCATCGGCACCTTGGGAGCGAGCAAGGTCGCGTCGCGCCTCGACGTGTCCAGCAAGGTCGGCGATCGCACCGCGACCGAAGTTGAAGCTGCCCACGTTGCGGACGAGTTTGATGCCCGTGTCCAGCGTCGCAGCGACGGGCTTGTTCACGACCCTCAGTCTAGTTGCGCAACCCGCACCGACCGCGGGCACGTCCGCCACTACAGTCGATCCGAGTGAGCGCACTTGACCTTGCACAACAAAACCTGACCTCACCGATGGTGCTTGCGTTCGTACTTGGGTTCCTCGCAGTGCAGGCCAAGAGCGACCTCAGCTTTCCGGACCAGATCACGTCGTTGCTCTCGACCTATCTCTTGCTCGCCATCGGACTCAAGGGTGGCACGAGGCTGAAGGATCTCGACCTTTCGGACGTTGCGCTTCCCGTGATCGCAACCATCGGCGCCGGCGTCGTGACTGCATATCTCACGTATCTCGTCGCGTCACGATTCGTCGGATTGAGTTCAGCAGACGCAGCGTCGCTCGCGGCACACTTCGGATCGGTGTCTGCGGTGACGTTCACCGCCGCAGAGACGTTTGCGAGGGAATCGGGCGGAGTCACCGCGGAATACCTCCCACTGCTCGTCGTGTTGCTCGAGATCCCTGGCATCATCGTCGCTCTCACGCTCTGGACCCGCCAAGGCCAACAACGGGTGCATGGCGCACTGAGCGAAGTTCTGACCGGCAAGAGCGTGGTGCTCCTCGGCGGCGGTCTTGTCATCGGTGCGCTCGCCAACACGGCATCGATGGACGTCGTCGAACCACTGTTCGTCGACTTGTTCCCCGGTGTGCTCACGTTGTTCTTGCTCGATCTCGGCACGCTTGCCGGCAATCAACTCGCCACGATTCGACGCGCCGGAGCACGTCTGATCAGCTTCGGCATCCTTGCCCCGATCACCTTTGGCGTCTGTGGTGTGCTGCTCGGCACCGCCATCGGCATGGACACATCGACGGTCGCCGTGTTCGCGACGATGCTCGCAAGCGCGAGCTACATTGCCGCTCCTGCGGCGGTGCGCATCGGCATCCCGCCGGCAAACACGGGGCTCGCGCTGGGAGTGGCGCTCGGCATCACGTTCCCGTTCAACATCGTGATCGGAATACCCCTGTTCGCCGAGGTTGCGAAGCTGGTCAACTGACTGGCACTCCCAACGGGATTTGAACCCGTGCCGCCAC
>CAYSRZ010000152.1:0-2775 GCA_964433615.1 uncultured Acidimicrobium sp.
GTGACTTCTACGGAGCAGGTGGGGCGAACAACGTGCGCGTCGCGGTCGTGCAGCCTGACGAGAGGTTGCAGTTGGTGGCCAAGCGCCTCGGCGTCAGCTGAGTCGGCGCAACACCGTCACGAGCTTGCCGAACACCGTCACGTCGGATGGGTCGAACACCATCGGCTTCATCGTCGCATTCGACGGGGTCAGGGTGACCTTGCCGTTCGACTTCGTGAAGGTCTTGATGGTCGCCTCGTCTCCGGGGATGCCGGCCACGACGATGTCGCCGTTGTTCGCCGTCGACTGCTGACGGCAGACGACGAAGTCGCCGTCCAAGATGCCGGCGTCGATCATCGAGTCGCCGCGGACGCGGAGCATGAACAACTCGCCGTCGCCGGTGAAGTCCATCGGCAGGGGAACGAGTTCTTCGACGTTTTCCTGGGCGAGGACGTTGACGCCCGCGGCCACGTCACCGACGAGCGGGACGTGCTTGGTTGGGCGCCGCTCCATGGCGACGCCACTCGAGGCCTCGTAGCGGACTTCGATGGCGCGGGGCTTGGTCGGGTCGCGGTGCAGGTAGCCGAGCTTTTGCAGGGCGGCCAGGTGGTTGTGGACGGTGGCCGAGGAGCTGAGCCCGACGGCCTCGCCGATCTCGCGGACGGAGGGGGGATAGCCCCGCTCCCGCATGTTCTTTTCGATGAAATCCAAGATGCCGCGCTGGCGGTCCGTCAGGGAGGGGGTCTGGGCTGGCTGGCGGCTGGTCATGGGTCCATCGTACGGGTGTTCGCCCCCCAGGTCAAACACCTGTTCGGAGAACAAATGTTCGCTTGATCCGCCAACTGCGAACACCTGTTCGCTATGGTGGGAAGTGCCAGGAAGTCCAGCCCCGAAACCCCGTACGACCCCCGAACTAGACCAGAACCTCCCCCAGAAAGCCCCCAACCCGAAAGGACCACCACCATGGCCATCGCACTCGACTACCGCCCCGTGCAGATTCCGAGCCGCACCCGCACGGCCCCCCGCCTGCGGGTGATCGACGGAGGCTCGGCCACCCCGCAGCGCCGCGTTCGCTCGGCCAGCCACCCCTCGATGCGCCCGGTCCGCCCGGCCCCGGCCGTCTATGCCCGCCGTCGCCTGGCTGCCATCGGTCTCCTCGCAGCGATCATCGTGGCCGCCGTGAGCATGGTGGTCGGTGTCTCCGGTTCGCCCGCTGACGCAGATCGCACCGTCGCCGGTGCGGCGATGGAACCCCAGTACGTGATCGCCCAGCCGGGTGACACGCTGTGGGCGATCGCTCAGCGCATCGCGCCGCTTGCCAACACCTCCGAGCTCGTCGATGAACTCGTGCGCCTGAACGGCTCGTCGATCGCCGCTGGTCAGCAGGTTCGCATTCCGTGACGAGATGGGCGAGCGATCGGGTATCGCTCACCTGATATATCTCTCGGGGGTACTGTTGAGTGCAGTGCATTGCCCAAGTTGTTCGTGCGTTGACACCAAGGTCATCGACTCGCGAGAGTCGGACGAAGGCGCCGCGATCCGTCGTCGCCGCAGTTGCACCGACTGTGGGTTCCGTTTCACCACCTACGAGCGCCTCGAAAACGCGCCGCTCTTCGTGATCAAGCGCAACGGGAACCGTCAGCCCTTCGATCGGGCCAAGGTCGCCGCCGGAATCCAGGCCGCGGTCAAGGGTCGCCCCGTCGAGGACATCGACATCATGGCGATGGTCGAGCGGATCGAGGACAAGTTGCGACTCGTCGGTGGAGACGTGACGACGTCCGACGTCGGCCACAGCGTGCTCGACGAACTTCGCGCCACCGACGAGGTCGCCTACATGCGATTTGCGAGCGTGTACAAGAACTTCGACGACGCAGCCGACTTCCGTCGCGAGCTTGCGTTGTTGCAGAAGCGCGCGACGCGCGACTAACGAGCGCGCAGGTAGCGCAGGAACACGAATCCGTCGTCGGTGACGACGTGTGCCAGTCGAAACCGGTGCATGAGCCCGACCGTCGAGGCCGAAAGTGACGGGCCTTTGCCGCCCACGAGTTTCGCGCTGACCGTCACGTTGATCTCGTCCACCAGGTCGGCGGCGAACATCGCCGCGTTCAGCCCCGGCCCGCCCTCGAGTTGGGCAAAGTTCCCGTCGATCTGCTCGAGCGCACGCTCGAGGTCGACGGTTCCTCGGCCCGCGCGCACGACGCGGAAACCCGCCGGCACGACGGTGTCTTCGGGGGTGATGAGGAAGCCCGGCCCGGTCGAAAACAGGGGCGAGGCGGGATTCAGTCGGGCGGTCGTCGTGACGACCCCGATCGGCAGGTCCGGTCGCACCTGCTGGTCGTAGGTGTCGATGATCGCCGTCTGGGCCCCGACGACGACCACGTCGGCGATGCGGCGCAGGGCCACGAGCATCGCGAGGTCGGCGGGGCCGGAGAGGTGACGCGAGTGCTGGTCGACCACGGTGCGTCCGTCGAGGCTCATCACCATGCACATCCCGACGTGGGGTCGGGTGCCGGAGCGTGTCGGGATGCGCGTTCGCGTCGCGCTCGCCACGTCGTGCGGGGTCACCTCACGCACGGGTCGGGGATGCTCGTGGCGCACGATCGTCGAGCCTATGGCACGATGGGGCGATGGCATCCACCGAGAAAGTCGTCTATCGCACCTGTCCGTTGTGCGAGGCGACGTGTGGTCTCGAGATC
The DNA here is from genome assembly GCA_964433615.1 of uncultured Acidimicrobium sp. Lineage (GTDB taxonomy): Bacteria > Actinomycetota > Acidimicrobiia > Acidimicrobiales > Ilumatobacteraceae > UBA3006. The sequence continues at coordinate 2,676 of CAYSRZ010000152.1, forward strand.
ACGGTGAAAGACGGTGCGGTCTCGCGCATCCGCGGCGATCGCGAGGACGTGTTCTCGAAGGGCTTCATCTGTCCGAAGGGAAGCACGCTCAAGCAGCTGC
>CAYSRZ010000153.1:0-2769 GCA_964433615.1 uncultured Acidimicrobium sp.
GCGCTCCAGCGCACCTGCCAGTTCGCATCGATGACCGAGTCGCCGTGACCGCGGTAGTCGAAGGTGACGCAGTGGAAATCGTCGAGCAGTCGCGCGTGCGGGTCGAAGCAGCGGCCGTGGAACCCGGTGGCGTGCGAAAAGAGCACGGTGGGTGCACTCGAGCCAGGCGAGTAGTCGACGACGCTCAGTGCGACGCCGTCGCTCGAGTCGACCGTGAGGGTCTGCACGAACTACTTGAAAAACGGCAGGTACATCGCGGTTTCCTCGCCGATGTTCGCCGGGACCTTGTAGTCGACCTCGCTGCGGATGGTGTCGAAGTTGTCGCGCACGTCTTCGAGGGTGAGCGTGGGATTGAAGTAGCCCTGCGACTCGGCGATGAACACGCGCGCGACGCGACCGCCGCCGACGCTGTAGACCTCACCGGAGACTGGGCACTCCTCGTGTGCGAGGTAGGCGACGATCGGAGAGACGAAGCTCGGGTCGAGTCGCTCGCCCAGGTTGCCGAGCAGGTTCTCGGTCATGCGCGTGTAGGCGAGTGGGGCGATCGCATTGGCCTTCACGTTGTACTTGGCGCCCTCGACGGCGAGCACGCGGGTGAAGCCGACGAGGCCCATCTTTGCCGCGCCGTAGTTCGCCTGGCCGAAGTTGCCGAAGATGCCGGCGGCCGACGACGTCGACACGATCCGTCCATAACCTTGCTCGCGCATCAACTTGAACGCCGGCTGTGTCACGTTGAACGCACCAGCCAAGTGCACGTCGAGCACGGCCTTCACCATGTCGGGCTCCATGTTCTGGAAGCTCTTGTCGCGCAGGATGCCCGCGTTGTTCACGACGATGTCGACGCGCCCATAGGCGTCGACTGCGGTCTTGACGATCGCCGCCCCGCCCTCGACGGTCGAGACGCTGTTGGTGTCGGGGACCGCCTCGCCGCCAGCCGCGCGGATCTCGTCCACCACCTTCTGGGCCGCGCCCTTGTCGCTCCCGCTGCCGTCCACGGCCCCGCCCAGGTCGTTCACGACCACGAGTGCCCCACGGGAGGCCAATAACAGCGCGTGTTGGCGCCCGAGGCCGCCTCCGGCACCCGTGATGACCGCTACTTTCCCGTCGAATCCAAGTTCTGGGGTGCTCATGAAACCGTGCTCCTTTGGTGGCGCCTGCCTTGCGCAGAATCTAGTCCCTCGGTAGGTTTCAGCCCCATGGGGAACAACATCACGTCACTGGGTTCAATCGTTCGCACGCACTCGGCGAACATCGGCAACAAGACCGCACTCGTGCTCGGGGACCGCACGCAGTCCTGGTCGCAGCTCTACGAGCGCTCGATGAAGATGGCGAACGCACTCGCCGCTGCAGGAGTCGGCTCGCAGGACCGCATCGCGTTCCTCGACAAGAACGGCATCGAGCACTTCGAGGTGCTCTACGGCGCGGCGCTGTTGAACGCCGTGAGCGTGGACGTGAACTTCCGTCTGGCGGCCCCCGAGGTCGAATACATCGTCAACAACGCCGAGGCCAAGGTGTTCATCGTCGGCCCGGACTTCGTGCCCATCTTGGATGCGATCGCCGACAACCTGACGACCGCCAAGACCATCGTCGTCATCGGCGGGCACTCCAAGTTCCAGTCCTACGACAGCTTCATCGACTCGGGTGCGGCCACCGACCCCAACGCGCCGAGCGCAGAGGGTGACGTCGCCTTCCAGCTGTATTCGAGTGGCACGACCGGTCGCCCGAAGGGCGTCATGCTCACGAACAAGAACTTCTTCGCGCTCATTCCCTTCGCCGAGCAGATGTGGAAGTTCGACGACAACACGGTGAACTTGGTCGCCATGCCGCTCTTCCACATCGGTGGTGGTGGCTGGGCGACGGCCGGTCAGGCACTCGGTGCCAAGTCGATCGTCGTGCGCGACATCAACCCCGTCGAGATGGTGCAGCTCATCCCCAAGCACCGCATCACGCACGCCTTCGCCGTGCCGGCGCTGCTCCAGTTCATGTTGATGGTGCCGGACCTCGACAAGGTCGACTTCTCCTCGCTGCAGCTCATCGCCTACGGCGCATCCCCGATCTCCGAGGAAGTGCTGCGCGGAGCGATCAAGGCGTTCAAGACGAACTTCATGCAGGTCTACGGCCTCACCGAGACGACCGGTGCGACGACGATCCTGCTCCCCGAGGAACACGACCTCGACGGCCCGAACAAGAAGTTGCTGCGTTCCTGCGGTCGCATCGTGCCGGGCATGGAGCTGAAGATCGTCGACTCCGACACCGGCAAGGAAGTCAAGCGCGGTGACGTCGGCGAGGTGTGGGTGCGCGGTGGCCAGGTGATGAAGGGCTACTGGCGCATGGACGACGAGACGAAGAAGTCGATCAACGCCGAGGGCTGGTTCCGCACCGGTGACGCGGCGTACCAGGACGAAAACGACTACGTCTACATCTACGACCGCGTGAAGGACATGATCGTCTCCGGTGGCGAGAACGTCTATCCGGCCGAGGTCGAGAACGCCCTGATGAAGCACCCCGGCATCGCCGACGTGGCCGTCATCGGCGTGCCGGACGACAAGTGGGGAGAGGTGCCCAAGGCGATCGTGGTGAAAAAGCCCGACGTCGAGGTCACCGAGGAGTCGATCCTGTCCTTTGCCAAGGAGCAGCTCGCCGGATTCAAGTGTCCGAAGTCGGTCGCCTGGATCGACGCACTGCCACGCAACCCGAGCGGCAAGATCCTGAAGAAGGACCTGCGCGCCCCGTACTGGGAAGGTCGAACTCGTCAGGTGAACTGACGCG
>CAYSRZ010000154.1:0-2762 GCA_964433615.1 uncultured Acidimicrobium sp.
TCCATGTACAGCCGCTCGATCTCATAGAAGCGTCGGGCCTCGTCGGCGAAGATGTGCACGACGACGTCGCCGTAGTCGAGCAGGATCCACTGCTGCTCGCCCGCACCCTCGCTGTGCAGCGGCGAGCGACCGAGCGTCTCGCGGACCTTGTCGGTCACTTCGCTCGCGATCGTCTTGACCTGTCGCGAGTTCGTCGCACTCGTGATGACGAACATCTCGGTGATGGCGAGCACGCTCGTGACGTCGAGGATCGTGATGTCGATCCCCTGCTTGTCGTCGGCCGCGCGCGCGGCGACGAGGGCGAGCTCCTTGGCGCTCGAGTCGGAACTACTCATCTGCTGGCACCGACGTCTCTGGGAGCGGTGGATTCGGTGCGACGAAATCGAGGTAGCTCTGGCCGACGACGATCTGGGCGACCGTGCCGTCGACGGGTCGCTTCAGGGTGCGGGGCTTGAACGGCCCGAACACTCCCTCGATCAGCACCCTGCCATCATCGATCACCGCCTTGTCCACGTGGCGGATGATGCTCGTGTCCTCTCGCTCGTCGGTGAGACGGATGAGTGCGACGGCGATGCCGATGTGGTTCAGGCGGCGCACCGTCTCGTAGGCAAGCGTGGCGTCGTCGACGGGCAGGACGAGCTCGACGGGCATCTGGTCGGCGTCGATCGTGATGCTGCTCGGCGCCACCGACGCCAAGATGACGCGCATCTCGATCGGGTCGAGCGCATAGACGTCGAGTCCGAGCGGCACCTCGTCGGCGACGTACGGGTTTGCGGTCAATTGGCGGACCTGGATCGGACCGGTGAGGATCCGGCGCACGAACACCCCGATGTCGGGTGGCGTCTCGCCATCCGGCTCGGACACCCCGGCGACGTCGAAGCCAAGTCCGGTGCCGACCGACGCTGCAATGCCTTCCCAGACGGCCTTGACGCGTGCGAGCCTCGCCGATTCCGGATCGCCGATCCGACGGGCGTTCAGTGCACGCGACATCTGCTCAGGAGCAAGCGACTGCTCGCCCGCGGCGAGCACCTCAGTGTCGACTTGCACGGGTGCGGGAGCAAGCGTCGTCGTCGTGGAGCGCGACTTGACCGTCGTCGTCGTTGCGGGATCGGGTGCGGTCAGCGTCGAGTCGACGACGGGTTGGTCGAAGGCGACCGGAATCGGCGGCACGACGGACAGCAGGTTCGCAAGGTCGCTCGGGCCTGCGACACCGACGACCGAGATCGTCGCATCGAGGATCCCCTCCGCTTCGAGTCGCACGCCTTCGATGCCGGCGATGCCGAAGGAGTCACCGAGCCGACGCGGAGTTTCATTCGCCAGCGTCTCGACCTTGGCTCCGACGGGCATCGACACGATCGTTCCTCCCGCGCCGCTGCGGTCGAGCACGAACAGCGTGAGCGTCGTGACCTCATTCGCGTCGTTGACGGTGGCGAGCAATGCGGTCGGTGTGCGCGGCATGGGTTCGACGGAGGAGTTCACGTTGCGACCCGACGACGACCCGAGGATCGATCGTGCACCGGAAACGACGCCGATCGGCAGCAACACCGACGCAGCCACGCTCGCCACGAGCGCGCGCTTGAGCAGTGCCTTCTGGCGCGACGGGATCGCGGTCATCGGCGACCAGCCACGTGGGCGACCCCATAGAGACCGCGCTGGGTGATCACGTGCAACACCGGAGGGGTGACGAGGTAGTCGAGCGGGCGACCATCGGAGAACCGCGCGCGCAGATCGGTGGACGACACCTCGAGGCGCGGCGACTCGACACGAATCCACGCGAAGTCCTTCGGCAGGTCGACTTGCACTCCCGGTCGATCGACGACGACGAGCGTCGAACGCGCGGCGACTTCGTCCGCACGCTCCCACGTCGGCAAGCCGCTCGCCGCATCGTCGCCGACGATCGTGAACAGCTGTGCGCGGGGGTGCTCCACGGCGAGCTGGGCGAGGGTGTCGGCGGTGAAGCTTGGACCGCCACGGTCGATCTCGTGGCGACCGGCGACGAGGCCATCCACGTCGGCGACGGCAGCCTCGACCATCGCGAAGCGGTCCTCGGCGGTCGTCACATGGCGGGCAGTGGACTTCTGCCAGGGATCGTTGGCGACCATCAAGATGACGAGGTCGAGCTCCAGGGCGTGGCGCACGTTGACTGCGGTGACCAGGTGGCCGACGTGCGGCGGGTCGAAGGTGCCTCCGAACAGGCCGATGCGGGTCGGGGTCACGACGAGGCGCACGGCGCAGCGGCTGGAATCACCCCAGCAGTCTAGGAACGCGGCCCTTCTACCCCTTCGCGGTCCACTTCACACCTGTCCCGCGTGCCACTTCGCCCCGCAAGTGCCCGCAAACCCAACAACGACAAGGAATTGGGAAATTTCCAAAAAAAGAATTTAGGTCTTCCAATTTCTTGACCGATGAACTAATGTCGGTAACCCACTTGTAATACCCCCAGCAAGACCCCCCAACAACCCCCCACTCTGGTCAGCGACCTTGGCACCCGTGTCTTTCGTCACTGACCGCCCTGACACCACGAAACGGAAAGCACTCCATGTCTGACGCAATCGGCCTCTATCTCAACGAAATCGGCAAGGTTCCCCTGCTCAACGCAGAGGACGAGCGCAACCTGTCCAAGGCCATCGAAAAGGGCCGCGACGCCCAGAAGAAGCTCGAGGCCGGCGAGCGTGGCGCCCAGTTGCGCGCCGACCTGCGTGCCGCAGCCAAGGCCAAGGACCACTTCATCCGCTCCAACCTCCGACTCGTCGTGTCGATCG
>CAYSRZ010000155.1:0-2762 GCA_964433615.1 uncultured Acidimicrobium sp.
GTCACGCCGAGGAAGCCGAGCTTTTCCTCGCGCGAGGTCGAAAAGTGGGGCGCAGTACTGCACAGCACGAGTCCGCGCACGCGTGACTCGTGGCGCTTCCACATCAACTGTGCGACGGTGCCGCCCATCGAATAGCCGACGGGAATGAAGGTGTTGATCCCGAGCACGTCGGCGATGGCGGCCGCGTCGTCGGCGCAGTCTTCGAGACGAAAGGAGCCGTTCGCGCGAATCCCTTGGCCGTGTCCGCGATGGTCGGGGGCGATCACCCGGAAGTGTCGACCGAGTTCCTCGAAACAGGCGAACCAGTTGAGGTCGGCGGTCGCGGTCCAACCGTGCAGCAACACGAGCGTGGTCGCGTTCGGCGGGCCGTCAACTTCGCGAATGAAAGTTTGGCCGCGCCCGGGCAGGTCGATCAGTCGACCAACCGGAAGCGCCATCTAGTTGGCGACCGCGGTGTCGATCACGCGCACCTTGAGCTCGCCGTTCGGTGCCTTGTAGGACACGGTGGTGCCCTTCTTTGCGCCGATCAGCGCGGCGCCGAGCGGAGACGAGGGGCTCATCACGCTCACACTCGAGTCACCCGTTTGTTCCTCGACGTGGCCGATGAGGTAACGCTCTGCGGCGTCGTCATCGTCGCCGTCATAGACGATCGTCACGATGGTGCCCAGCCCGACCACTCCGGCTGGAGCCGGTGCGACGATCTCGGCGTCTTCGAGGATCGACTCGATCTGGCGAATGCGACCCTCCATGTGGCCCTGCTCGTCCTTGGCGGCGTGGTAGTCGCCGTTTTCCTTCAAGTCACCGAGTAGGCGGGCGGCCTCGATCTTCTCGGCGACCTGGATGCGACCACGAGTCGTCAGGTCCGCATACTCGGCCGTGAGACGGTCGTGCGCAGCCTGTGAAAGTTGGTGCTTTGCCATGCGCCCAAAGGCTATCGGCGTCAATACGATGGAATATCTATGTCGCGCGCGCACAAAGTTGCAGTCATCGGCGGGGACGGAATCGGACCGGAAGTCGTCACAGAAGCGCTGAAGGTCGTCGCCGCAGCGGGAGTGTCGCTCGACACGACGAACTTCGATCTCGGTGGTGCGCGTTATCTGCGCGACGGGGAGATCCTCTCTGATGCGACGCTCGGCCAGTTGCGCGAGCACGACGCCATCCTGCTCGGCGCGGTGGGAACTCCTGACGTGCCGCCGGGTGTGATCGAGCGCGGGCTGTTGTTGAAGATGCGCTTCGAGCTCGACCTCTACATCAACCAGCGCCCATTCAAGGGCACGGCCCCTGGCCACGGCGCGGCGCACGACTTCGTCGTGATCCGCGAGAACACCGAGGGGCCCTACGTCGGCGAGGGCGGAGTGTTGCGCAAGGGAACTCCGCACGAAGTCGCCACGCAGGGGAGCGTGAACACGGCCAAGGGCGTCGAGCGATGCGTGCGCTATGCATTCGAACTGGCGGCCTCGCGCGAGCGCAAACACCTGACCCTCGTGCACAAGACGAACGTGCTCACCTTCGCCGGTGACCTCTGGCAGCGCACGTTCACCTCGGTCGCCAAGGACTTCCCGCAGGTCGCGACCGCCTACAACCACGTGGACGCCGCCTGCATCTATTTCGTCCAGGACCCGCATCGTTACGACGTGATCGTCACCGACAACCTGTTCGGCGACATCCTCACCGACCTCGGTGGGGCGGTGAGCGGTGGCATCGGTGTCGCCTCGTCGGCGAACCTGAACCCCGCACGCACGGGTCCGTCGATGTTCGAGCCGGTGCACGGTTCGGCGCCCGACATCGTCGGGACCGGCAAGGCGAATCCGGTCGCGGCGATCCTGTCTGCTGCCCACATGCTCGAGTTCCTCGGCGAATCGCGTGCGGCGAGGGTGGTGAGGGAGGCGTGTGACGGCGCGCCGACCGGCACGACGACGCAGGTCGGCACCGAAATCGCCTCGCGCGTCGCGAAGGCCGCCAAGTAGTTTTGACGAAGGACAAGTGAGGGACTGACATGCCGATTACGACCACGCCGAAGATCTGGATGAATGGAAAGCTCGTCGACTGGGACAAGGCCCAGGTGCACGTGTTGACCCACACCTTGCACTACGGCACCGGCGTGTTCGAGGGCATCCGCGCGTACGAGACCGACAAGGGTCCGGCGGTCTTTCGACTCACCGAGCACATGCAGCGTCTGATCAACTCCGCCAAGATCCTCGGCATGCCGATGCCGTACTCGCTGGACGAACTCGTGCAGGGCGTGAAGGACACGGTCGCATCGACCGGACTTCCGTCGTGTTACATCCGACCGATCGCCTACTACGGCTACGGAGAGATGGGGTTGAACACCCTGCCGTGCTCCGTCGACGTGGCGATCGCGTGCTGGCCGTGGGGCGCATACCTCGGCGACGACGCAGTCGAAAAGGGCGTGCGCATGAAGATCTCTTCGTGGACCCGTCACGACCACAACACGATGCCGCCGGCGGCCAAGACGGTGGGCAACTACGTGAACTCTTCGCTCGCCAAGGTCGAGGCCCTGAAGGCCGGCTACGACGAGGCGATCATGCTCGCGCCGAACGGTCTCGTCGCCGAGTGCACGGGGGAGAACATCTTCGTCGTGCGCAACGGCGTCATCATCACCCCACCGACGTCTGCCGGCGCACTCGAGGGCATCACGCAGAACAGCGTGATGACGATCGCCCGCGACCTCGGTTACGACATTCGCGTCGACAACCTCGCGCGCAGCGACCTGTACATCGCCGATGAGATCTTCGCCTGCG
>CAYSRZ010000156.1:0-2714 GCA_964433615.1 uncultured Acidimicrobium sp.
CGCAAGCCCGTGCACGAGCCGCTGCAGACCGGCATCAAGGCCATCGACGCGATGACCCCGATCGGTCGCGGTCAGCGCGAGTTGATCATCGGTGACCGCAAGACGGGCAAGACCACGGTCGCCGTCGACACGATCATCAACCAGCGCGGCCTCGGCGTGAAGTGCATCTACGTCGCGATCGGTCAGAAGGGCTCGACCGTCGCACAGACGGTCGAAGTGCTCCGCCAGTACGGCGCGCTCGAGTACACCGTGATCGTGGCCGCTCCGGCGTCCGATCCGGCACCGTTCAAGTACCTCGCGCCATACGCAGGTTGCGCGATGGGTCAGCAGTGGATGGAAAATGGTGAGCATGCACTCGTCGTCTACGACGACTTGTCCAAGCAGGCCGAGGCGTATCGCCAGATGTCGCTGCTCCTTCGTCGTCCGCCAGGCCGTGAGGCGTACCCAGGCGACGTGTTCTACCTCCATAGCCGTCTCCTCGAGCGCGCCGCGAAGTTGAGCGATGCCAATGGCGCCGGCTCGTTGACCGCTCTGCCGGTCATCGAGACCAAGGCCGGTGACGTGTCCGCCTACATTCCGACGAACGTGATCTCGATCACCGACGGCCAGGTGTACCTGCAGGACAACCTCTTCAAGTCGGGCGTGCGTCCGGCCGTCGACGTGGGCATCTCGGTGTCGCGCGTGGGTGGTGCGGCACAGATCAAGGCGATGAAGAGCGTGTCGGGAACCTTGAAGCTCGACCTCGCCCAGTTCCGTGAGCTGGAGGCGTTCGCGACCTTCGGTTCGGAACTCGACGCCATCTCCAAGGCCCAGCTCGAGCGCGGCTATCGACTCGTCGAGTTGCTCAAGCAGCCACTCAACAGCCCGATGCCGGTCGAAGAGCAGGTCGTGTCGATCTTCGCGGGAACGAAGGGCTACCTCGACGACGTTCCGGTCGCCGACGTGCGCCGTTTCGAGACCGAGTTGCTCGAGCACATGCGCTCGCGTCACTCCTCGGTGCTCTCGGGCATCCGTCAGGACCCGAAGGCCGACGTGCCCAAGGACCTCGGCGACATCGTGGCGGCGTTCAAGAAGGCGTTCAAGGTGACGACCAGCTCGACGAGTGCGGACCCCACCAAGACCGACGCAGGTGAAGTCGGCGACGCCGCAAGCGCAAAGACGCTGGCAACGGAGTAGACGATGGCTGGCGGTCAAGAACGTATTCTGCGCGGACGCATTCGGTCCGTTCAGGCGACGAAGAAAATCACGCGTGCTATGGAATTGATCGCTGCCTCGCGCATCGTCAAGGCCCAGCAACGCGTGATTGCCGCCGTGCCCTACAGCGAGCGCATCACCGAGGTCGTCAAGGACTTGGCGGCTGGTGGCGCAGGAGTCGACTCGCCGTTCTTGAAGACCCGCGAGAACCTGAAGACCACGTGTTACGTGGCGATCACGGCCGACCGAGGTCTGTGCGGCGGATACAACGCCGGTGTGTTGCGTGCGACCGAAGGTGAGATCAAGGCAGACGTCGTCGCCGGCAAGGACTATCTCGTCGTGCCGGTCGGTCGAAAGTCCGAGGGCTATTTCCGCTTCCGTGGCTACAAGATCTCGGATGCCTTCGCCGGATTCTCCGATGCACCGTCGTACCAGGACGCCAAGCGGATCGGTGAGTACGTGGTGAACCTGTATCTGACGGGTGCAGTCGATCGCGTCGAGCTCGTCTACACGCGCTTCGTGTCGGCGGGAACCCAGGAAGTCGTCCGTCGCCCACTCGTGCCGCTCGAGCGTGACGTCGCCGCGGGTGGAGACGCCAAGCCGGCGACCGGCGGTGGCTCGTACGAGTTCGAACCAGATCCGGACGTCATCTTGCAGACGCTGCTCCCGCGTTACGTCGAGGCGCGCGTCTATGCCGCGTTGCTCAACGCTGCGGCGAGCGAGCACGCATTCCGTCAGCGCGCGATGAAGGCCGCGACGGACAACGCAGAAGAGTTGATCAAGAACCTCTCGCGCATCATGAACCGCGCGCGTCAGGACTCGATCACGACAGAAATCATGGAAATCGTCGGTGGCGCCGAAGCGCTGAGCTCCGGCGAATAACCGAGGAAAGGTCACAGAGGAGACAACATGAGCACAGCAACAGCAAACGAACTGAAGGACGGACGCGTCGTCGCCATCGCCGGACCGGTGATCGACGTCGAGTTCCCCCGCGGCGCGCTGCCCGAGTTGAACCAGGCCCTCGAGTTCACCGTGATGGTGGACGGCAAGCCGAACGTCGTGCTCGCCGAGGTCGCACAGCAGCTCGGTCACAGCCGCGTGCGTGCGGTGTGCATGAAGCCGACCGACGGTCTGCGCCGTGGCACGCCGGTGCGCAACACCGGACACGGCATCCAGGTGCCGGTGGGCGAAAAGACGCTCGGCCACGTGTGGAACGTGTGGGGCGACTGCCTCGATGGCAACAACGACGACTTCAAGGACACCGAGCGCTGGGAGATCCACCGTCCCGCACCGGACTTCGCCGCGCTCGAGCCGAGCCGACGCATGTTCGAAACGGGCATCAAGGTCATCGACCTCCTCACCCCGTACCTCGCCGGTGGAAAGATCGGTCTGTTCGGTGGTGCAGGCGTGGGCAAGACCGTGCTCATCACCGAGATGATCAACCGCGTGGCATCCAACCACGGTGGTGTGTCGGTGTTCGCCGGAGTGGGCGAGCGCACCCGTGAGGGAACCGACCTGCG
>CAYSRZ010000157.1:0-2686 GCA_964433615.1 uncultured Acidimicrobium sp.
TCGAGCACCGCGCCGGCGACGCGCACGACGTTGCCCGAGGGACCGTCGTTGGATGCGTCCGCACCCTTCAACATGTTGGTGTTCACGCCCTGCGGACACAGGCAGCTCACGCGGATGCCGCGCGCTCCGTACGTGATCGACATCCATTCGGCGAACGCGAGCGCGGCGTGCTTGGTCACCGAGTAGGGGGCGGAGCCGATCTGGGCGAGCACGCCTGCGGCAGACGCGGTCGAGCAGAAGTAGCCCTCGCCACGGGCGAGCCAACCAGGAACCAGATACTTGGCGGCCCAACGATGGGCGTGCACGTTGATGTCGAAGGAGAGATCCCACGCGTCTTCGGGCGTGGTCATGTCGGTGCCGGCACCGACACCGGCGTTGGCGAAGAACAAGTCGATCGGACCGAACGCTGCCTCGGCCGTCTCGACGAGGGACTTGTTGGCCGCCTCGGTGGACAGGTCGGCGACGACGGCGAGTGCGGAATTCGGACGTTGTGCGTTCAGCGACGTGACGACGGAATTCACTCCTGCGTCGTCGCGGTCGGCGACCACGACCTTGGCGCCCTCGCGGTGGAAGCGCTCGGCCAGGGCCTTGCCGATCCCATTGCCCGCGCCAGTGACGACGGTCGTCTTGCCGGACAATTCCATGCGTGTGATGTTACGCACAGAGTCACGTTTTCGTGGCACCCGTGCGATATGGTGCCTGCATGACGAAAGTTGACGATCAGGTTCGCGACGGAAAAGTCATCAACGAGGCGTTGGCGGTCATCGACAAGGCCCTCGGCGAGATGCTCAATCGCGAACTGGTGTCCACCGACGAGGTGGCGGATCTGTTGTTGGACGTGCGGTTGTTGCTTACCGCGAGCGTCTCTTCCACCACCGAAGCCTGAGCTTCGGTTTTCCCTCCACCGCCACGGCGGTGGGGCGCGACGCGGTGATCAACTCGCGCATCGAGTCCTCGATGCAGCGGCGCAACATCTCGGGGTCTTCGACGGCCGCCGTGTCCACGTTCAAACCCATGTCGAGGTTGTGGTTGTAGGACAACATCGTGAGGTTGAAGGCGACGCCTCCGAGCGGGCCGACGGGGTAGTTGCCGAGCACCATCGCCCCGCCGATGAACAGTGGCACGCCGGCCCCGCGCACGTTGGAGGTGGCGAAGTCGACCGTCTGGCTCTGGGTGCGCGCGATGCGGGTGAGCACGGTGGTGGGCAACAACGCCGACATCGTCGCCAGAGTGTCGAGCGACGCGGTCTTGGCCTGCTCGCGGGCGACCGAGATGATCTCGTTGATCGCAGCGAAGCGCTCGGTGATCGGCATGCGTCCCGTCGGCACGAGCATGCGCGTGAGGGTGAAGGCGTTCGCCCCGGAGCTTTCGTTGCGCGTGCTGATCGCCATCGAGGTGCGCAGCGACTCGACCGGCGCACCCTTTTCATGGTGGTAACGACCAGCGGCATCAGCTGCAGCCGTGAGGAACGCGGTGTTCAACTTGCCGCCGAGTGCGCGCGAGGCATCGAGCAGGTCGCGATACGGCACGCGCAGGGTCTCGAGTTGACGCTGCAATGAGCGCTGCGTCCACAGCGGTGAGCGTGCGGGGTCCACGCTCTGCAATTCCGCGACGAGTCCCTGCACGGCAGCTGCGGCCTGAGTGCCGACGGCAGGGAGGCCGAGTGGATCGCTCAGCACTTCGCGCACTTGGCGAAGCAGTGCGAGTGGCGTGCGCATCACGTCGTTGAAGCTGGACGACAACACTTCACCCGCGGCTTGTGCAGTCGACTGATGTGACGCGTCATCTACTGGCTCGGGCATCTCGGGTGGCGGCGGTGCATCGCGGGTGAGGTCGAGGAACTGCATCGACAGCGCCACGCCGCCCTGGCCGTCGGTGACGGTGTGGTGCAACTTCTGGATCAGTGCGCTGCAGCCGCCCTCGAGACCCTCGACGATGACGAACTGCCACAGCGGTCGTGAACGATCGAAGGCGTCGTTGGCGATCAGCGTGGTGAGGTCCTGCAACTGGCGCATCGAACCGGGATAGGGAAGCGCCATGCGTCGCACGTGGTGACGGATGTTGAACTCGGGGTCGCGCACCCAGCGCGGCGCACCACTTGCCACCGGCGTCGGCTGCACGCGTTGGCGAAGTCGCGGGATCGCGATGCTCGCGCGGTTCATGCGCGCGACGAAAGATTCGAAGTCGATCGTGCGGTCGAGGATGGTGATGTTGGCGAATGTGGAGGTGAGGAACGGGTCCTTCTCGACGCGCCACATCAGCGCTTCGGCGTCCGACATGCGCTCGTCGAAGCGTGGCATCTCGTGTTCCATCAACCCGTCCTTTGCGTTGCCTGAGTGAAGGCTAACGGGGGGTTCAGTTGGGCACGGAAGTGTGCTTGAACTCGTTCAGCGCCGACCACGAGATCATCTCCAGGATGCGCTCGATGGTGCGTGTGGCTACTGCGGCATCGCCGTTCGGTCGTTCGAGCAGGCGCACGAAGACGGCCTTGTCGCCGACGATGAACACCGGTACGCCCCACACGTGATGGGTGCGTGCGTAACGCGTGTGTTCGTCCTTGATCGTGGCGAGCGGGCGACCCGAGTCGACTTCCTTCCACATCGCCTCGACGTCGACGCCATTGGCGGAGAAGACCTCCGAAAGGAGGGAACGATCGCGCAGGTTGCCGTTGTCGCGATGACGATAT
>CAYSRZ010000158.1:0-2661 GCA_964433615.1 uncultured Acidimicrobium sp.
AGTCAGGGTGGTCCGCTCGAGCATGCCGTCGCCGGCAAAGCGGTCGCGTTCCACGAGGCACTGCAGCCGAGTTTCAAGGACTACGCACACCAGATCGTGAAGAACGCTGCGGCACTCGCCGAGGCAATGTCGAAGCAAGGTTTCCGTCTCGTGAGCGGAGGCACCGACACCCACATGATGGTGGTCGACCTTCGACCGTTCGACGCCGAGCTGACCGGCAAGGAAGCCCAGCTCGTCCTCGACGAAGCGGGCATCACGTTGAACAAGAACAACATCCCGAACGACCCGCGCAGTCCGTTCGTCACGAGTGGCGTGCGCATCGGTACACCGTCGGTCACCACGCAGGGCATGAAGGAATCCGAGATGCCACTGATCGCCGAATACATTGCGACGACACTGCGGGGACGCAAGGATCCTTCCGTCGTCGCCTCGGTTCGCACGCGCGTCGCCGAGCTGTGCGCGAAGTTCCCGGTGTATCCGACGAGTGCGTAACCTCGCCGGCTACCTGATCGTCGGTGCGAGTGCAGCGGCCGCGACCGCGGTTGCCACTCCACTCGTCGAGCGAGTGGCACGACGCAAGAACTGGATGGCCGAGCCCGACGAACGCCGGGCGCACCCGGTACCGACGCCGAACGTCGGAGGCATCGCTTTCTTCATCGGTCTGATCGTCGCGCTCATCGTGGCGTTCAGCATGGACCGTTTCCAGCCGCTGCTCAGGGGCAACTCCGAGATCGTCGGCGTCGTCATCGCCGCACTTGCAATCACCGTTCTCGGGTTCTTCGACGACGTTCGCGAGATCTCTCCACCGATGAAGGTGACCGGTGTCGTCGGTGCGGCGATGATCCTCGTCTATTTCGGAACGACGATGTTCTACTTCCGATTGCCGCTGCTCGACGTGTTCATCCTCTCGAGCGACTGGATCCCGCTCGTCACCGCGCTGTGGCTCATCGGCATGACGCAGGCGATCAACTTGATTGACGGACTCGACGGACTCGCGGCTGGCATCACGGCGATAGCCGCCGGTTCGTTCTTCTTCTATTCAAACAACCTCGCCTCCAACGGATTGTTGTCGGAGCCGAACATCGGTCCGCTGGTGGCGATCATCACCCTCGGCGTGTGCGTCGGCTTCTTGCCGTTCAACTTCAACCCCGCGCGCATCTTCATGGGGGACTGTGGAGCGTTGCTGCTCGGTCTGCTGATGGCCGTGTCGACGAGCGTCGTCGGCGGACGCAGCGATCCGCAATCGCAGGTCGGGGCGGGACAAACGTACTTCTTCATCGCGCCGATCTTCATCGCGCTCCTCGTGCTCGGCGTGCCGATCGTCGACGTGGTGTTTGCCATCTTGCGTCGAGCAGTCAATCGCCAGGGGCTGGCCACGGCAGACCGTGGGCATCTCCATCACCGTCTGATCGCACTCGGTCACGGACCCCGCCGTGCCGTCGTCATCTTGTGGCTGTGGACCGCACTGCTGTCGGGCTTTGCGCTCTATCCGGCATTGTCGGAGACGAATCCGACCCTCTGGCCGTTCGTCCTGGCGGCCGTGGCGCTCGCCGGATTCACCGTCGTGCACCCGCGGATTGGCCGGCGCCACGACGACGCCCCGACGCCCTGAGGCGGCACAAACGCACGAGCGGTTTGGTCGGATTTCGGCCCTCGGTCTAGTTTGTACTTGCTTTCACAAGCACCCGGGATCACGCCACATGAAAAAACTGACGAGAACGATTGCCCCCAAACGACCGATCGCCTCGGGCTCCGGCGACTCCCTCGGACGTGGCGCAGAAATGGCGATCAGCGTCCTCGTGTTCAGCGTCATCGGTCTCGTCATCGACGCCGTCGTATCGACGACTCCGGTCGTCACCATCGCCCTCGTCGTGTTCTCCGTCGTCGGCAACTTCGTGCGGATGTACTACCAGTACAAGTCCGTGATGGATGCCAAGGTGTCTGAGCGACTCGAGCAGGCCACCGCCCACCAGCGACAGTCGGTGGCACCGTGAAGACGACAGATCCGGACTACGTGAACGTGCTCGCGATGCACGACACGGGCCCGGCACCCGAGGCAGCCATCGGTCGCGACATCGTGCGTCGCGGGGCGATCGTGGCGCCTCTGTTCATCGGCCTCGGAGCACTCGGCTGGGGAGCCAACGGCGCATGGTCCGCGGTCTACGGCCTGGTCCTCATCCTCGGCAACTACGGGCTTGCGGCGTGGGTCGTGTCCTACACCGCCAAGATCTCCTACGCGCTGATGATGGGGATGACCCTCTTCGGCTACGTGATCCGGCTCGCAATCGTCGCCGCCGCGGTCTACCTCGTGCGAAACCAATCGTGGGTCGAACTCGTGCCGATGGGTGTGACAATCATCGTCGCCCACATCGGGCTCCTGTTCTGGGAACTGCGCTATGTTTCACTGTCGCTCGCATATCCCGGATTGAAGCCAAAGCCCAAGTCTCAGCAAGAATCTCCATCAACCCAGGCCAACGGCCACTAACCAACACAACAGGACGACCAACGTGATCTCAACGCAATTCGCACAGCTGGCCTCCGCGCGGGTGACATCGCTGCTCGTGCAAGCGACGGAGGAAGGGGAGAGCACACGCGGATTCCACTTTCCGCCGATCAACACGTTGCTGCGCTGGAAGGACATCACCCCCGGCATCAACAAGG
>CAYSRZ010000159.1:0-2654 GCA_964433615.1 uncultured Acidimicrobium sp.
GTCGCAGGCAAGGACATCGCAGGTGGTCTGCCGCGCGTCGTCGAGTTGTTCGAGGCCCGCAACCCGCGTGGCTCTGCACGACTCGCTCGTGCGACCGGCGTCGTGCGCATCCTCGAAGACGAGGGCAAGGGCATTCCGATCCACGTCATCGACGACCAGGGCGTCGAGCACGAGGTGATGCTGCCGACCGGCAGCCGTCCGATCGTGACCGACGGTCAGAACATCACGGCCGGCGATCGCATCACCGAGGGTCCGCTCGATCCGAAGGAATTGATGGAGATCAAGGGACCGCGCGAGACCCAGGTGTACCTCGTCGAAGAGGTGCAGAAGGTGTATCGCGACCAGGGCGTGTCGATCCACGACAAGCACATCGAATTGATCGTGCGCCAGATGACCCGCCGCGTCGGCGTGCAGGAGCCGGGCGACACGCAGTTCCTCCCGGGAGAGCGTGCAGACGCCAAGGTGTTCCGCGACACGAACCGCGCGATGGTCGAGCAGGGCAAGCGCCCGGCCGAAGGTCGCCCGGAGTTGATGGGCATCACCAAGGCCTCGCTCGCCACCGAGTCGTGGCTGTCGGCCGCATCGTTCCAGGAGACCACCCGAGTCCTCACCGAGGCCGCCATCGACGGCCGCGGAGACAACCTGGTGGGCCTCAAGGAAAACATCATCATCGGCAAGCTGATCCCCGCCGGATCGGGCATGGACCGCTACAACGCGTTCGATGTCTCGGCGCCGGACTACGTGCCGATGGCCTACTACTCGAGCGACGACGAGGAAGACCCCGCCGCGTTCCTGGCTGGTCTGCACGGCACGTACGTGTCGGATGCGACCGACGGGGGCTCGGAAGTCGCCCAATAACGGGGGATTGGGGGTCCTCGGACCCGCATGGTTACGGGCTGGCAGGTTGCCATCAGGCGACTGCCAGCCGTAGCATTTCTTCTCCGTTGTCCCGTGAGACGAACAGGTTCGTCCCGCGTGATGTCACCAGTACGAAAGCAACAGCAAAGGTAAACGCGTGCCCACAATCCAACAGTTGATTCGACAAGGTCGCAGCACCAAGTCGTCGAAGACCAAGACGCCGGCCCTCAAGGGATCGCCGCAGCGTCGTGGCGTGTGCACGCGCGTGTTCACCACGACCCCGAAGAAGCCGAACTCCGCGTTGCGCAAGGTCGCCCGCGTTCGCCTCACCTCGGGCGTCGAAGTCACCGCCTACATCCCTGGCGAAGGACACAACCTGCAGGAACACTCGATCGTCCTCGTGCGCGGTGGTCGCGTGCGCGACCTGCCGGGTGTCCGCTACAAGATCATTCGTGGCGCACTCGACGCCGCGGGTGTGAAGGATCGCAAGCAAGCCCGCAGCCGCTACGGCGCCAAGAAGAAGTAGGGAAGTAGCTCACCATGTCACGCAAAGGCCCAGCAACCCGCCGAGAGATGTCTCCGGACCCGGTCTACCGTTCGCTCCTCGTCACCCAGATCGTGAACAAGGTGATGTTGCACGGCAAGAAGAGCACCGCCGAGACGATCGTGTACGACGCGATGAAGATGGTCGAGTCGAAGACGGGTTCCGAGGGTCTGACCACCGTCAAGCGCGCGGTCGACAACGTGAAGCCACCCCTCGAGGTGCGCAGCCGCCGCGTCGGTGGCGCCACCTATCAGGTGCCGGTCGAGGTTCGTCCGCGCCGCGCCACCACGCTCGCCATTCGTTGGATCGTGGAGAACGCCCGCGATCGTCGCGAAAAGACCATGGCCGAGTGCCTCGCCAACGAGATCCTCGACGCCTCCAACGGTCTCGGAGCCTCGATGAAGAAGCGTGACGACATGCAGAAGATGGCCGAGTCGAACAAGGCCTTTGCTCACTACCGCTGGTAGTAGCCACGAGATCAGGAAAGACACCCCCACATGGCAACTCGCGAGTACCCACTGGAGCGCTATCGCAACATCGGCATCATGGCCCACATCGATGCCGGCAAGACGACCACCACCGAGCGCGTCCTCTACTACACCGGCAAGACCTACAAGATCGGTGAAGTGCACGAGGGTGGAGCCGTCATGGACCACATGGTCCAGGAGCAGGAGCGCGGCATCACGATCACCTCGGCCGCGACCACCGCGTTCTGGCGCGACCATCGCATCAACATCATCGACACCCCGGGCCACGTGGACTTCACCATCGAAGTGGAGCGCTCGCTGCGCGTCCTCGACGGCGCCGTCGCCGTGTTCGACTCGGTGGCCGGCGTGGAGCCCCAGACCGAGACCGTGTGGCGCCAGGCCAACAAGTACCGCGTCCCGCGCATGTGCTTCATCAACAAGATGGACCGCACCGGAGCGAACTTCTATCGCACCCTCGACATGATCAAGGACCGCCTCCAGGCGGTGCCGGCGGTCGTGCAGCTGCCGTACGGCGCAGAGGCCGACTACAAGGGCATCATCGACATCGTCAAGATGAAGGCGGTCGTCTGGGACGGTGACGAGAAGGACTCCAAGTACATGGACGTCGACATCCCGGCCGAGTACGTCGACAAGGCCAAGCAGTACCGCGCGGAGCTCCTCGAGCTCGTCGCCGGCGAGGACGAAGTGCTGATGGAGAAGTACCTCGAGACGGGCGACCTCGACGAGGCCGACCTGCGCACGGCGATCCGCAAGGGAACGCTCTC
>CAYSRZ010000160.1:0-2652 GCA_964433615.1 uncultured Acidimicrobium sp.
TCGTAGGCATAGTCGATGCCTTCGCCATTGAACGGGTTCACGCTGCCCGCTGCGTCACCGACGACGACGTAGCCCTGGCCGACCTTCGGGCCGACCGAACCACCCATCGGAATCTTGCCGCTCGTCGCCTTGCCCTGTGGTGCGTCGGGGTTGATGCCCCACGAGTCGGCGACCATGTGTGCATAGGAGTTGAGGAGCTCTGTCGTGTTGACCTTGGTGAAGTCCTTGAACGTCGACAACAGTCCGACGCCGATGTTGATCGTGCCGTCACCGACCGGAAAGATCCACCCATAACCGGGCATCGACTTGCCGTTGCGATCCTTCACGTCGAGCGCGGATTCGATCCATGGTTCCGCGTGACGCGGGCTCTCCCAATAGGTGCGGATCGCGGTGCCATACGGCCACTCGCGGGTGCGCGCGGTGCCGAGCGCACGACCGAATCGTGAGTTCGCGCCGTCTGCGATCACGACGTACTTCGCACGGATCTCGAACGTTGTCTCGGTGTCCTTGTCGACGACGACGGCGCCGACGAGACGACCGCCATCGAGGATCGGTGACGTCGCCTCGTGTCCCTGCAACAGCGTCGCACCGGCGGCCTCTGCGTTGAAGGCGACCATCTGGTCGAGCTCGCGACGTCGCACGACGTAGCCGTGTTGCGGGTAGGTCGGGTGAGACGGCCAGTGCAATTCGAGTGCCTTGCCGTGGGCGGTTGCGCGCAGTCCGTCGTAGCGGTGGAATTGGGCGAGTGGTTCGGCGAGGCCCATGTCCCCGAGTTGTTTGACGGCGCGTGGGGTGAGGCCGTCGCCGCAGGTCTTTTCGCGCGGGAAGTGCTTCTTTTCGAGCATCACGGTGTCGAGACCGCGCGTTGCACACCAATAACCTGCCGCTGCACCCGCTGGACCTGCGCCGATGACGAGGACGTCGGTTTCGCGCGTCGGCGCGGAGGGGGTCATGAACTAGAGCGTATGGTCAGCGGTCGCGCTTCGCGTGACCGAGGGCGAAGGTCACTTGGCCGAGGCGCGTGCTTCGGTGCCGACGAACACCGGTGGCTTCTCCAGCATGGAGAAGTCCTTGTCGAGCGTGTCGAAGGAGGTCTCACCCTTTTCGAGTGCGAGGAAGATCTCGGACTCCGGCGAGCACCACGTCTCGTATTCGCTCATCCACTCTTCGCTCTTCGGGTCGGCTCCACCGATCGTGTAGCGCTCGTGACACACCACGCCGAGGATCTCGTATTCGGTCAATCCGCCGCCGGCCTTCGCACCTTGCTGGGGCATCGGGTTGCCGTTGTACGACAGCGGCGCGTGAGCACCGCCTTCGCGGTTGGGATCGCCGTAGACGGCGAGTTCCTTGGCGACGTACGCCTGGCTGCCCGTGTAGACGAAGTTGAGCATGTCTTCGATCTTCGGGAACGTCTTCAACACTTCGCCCTGGTGCAACGCACGTCCCGCGCCACCCTGACCGGCGGCGCCGTGGCAACCGGCGCACGAACCGTAGACACCTGCGCCGATGGCGAGCGGTCCTTCGACCGTCTTTTCCTGCGGCTTGAGCGCGATGAGATAGAGGAATGCCCAGAGTGGCAAGAGGCTGAGGGTGGCCATCGCCCAGAACGGGATCTTCTTGCGGGTCTTGGCGGCAACGACGTAGTCGGGATCCGGCGGTGGTGGCGGCGGGGCGCTCGCAGCGACGGGCGCGGCAGCCTTGGCCACCGCAGGTGTCGACGTGGTCGCCGGAGTCGCGTCGCTCTTGGTCGTTTCCGTAGCACCATCACCGGACAGCGCAGAACGTCGTTCCTGTGAGCGCTTGAGCAGGTGTTCGGGTATCTCGGTCACGATGGTCCTTCTTGCGACTGTCGACTCGGACCAGTCGTCGACCGGCCCGAAATACGGATCTCACTCTACGGCACACGCGAGTGAGCACTTGAACACTAGGGAAGCGCATTGTGGTCGGCGAAATTGGCCCGTTCGCCACGATCGGTCGGGGTGCGCAAGGTCACAACCATGCACGAATGCACTACCTCGCTGTTTTCGCCCATTTCCGCAGCGCCCGACTAGTCTCGTGTGTGATTTCACGAGGAAAGGCGTCTCCCGCGAACCATGTTGGCAATTGACATTCTCCGCTGGCCGGGCATGAACCAGGCGTTCATCTTCTCGTTCGTGCTGACCCTCGCCATGGCGCTCGTGGTCATCCCGATCGGCAAGCGCCGGCCAGTCGATCGCAAGGCCACGTGGGGTGAGGCGATCTTCGGTGCGACGTACGTGTTCGCGGTGATGTTCGTGGCCTTCGGTGTCGTGCCCCACCAATGGATCGACCATGCCGACAAGGAACTCGGCTGGCGCAAGGACAAGATCATCTTCGGGCCCTTCGACATCCTGAAGCCGAAGGCCTTCGGCGGACCGTTCCCGTTCACGATGAGCTACGAGGCGATCCGCGACATCATCGTCGTCGTCATCCACGCCGTGTTCATCGGTCTCATGATCTATTTGTTCAACTGGTGGCAAAAGCGCGGTGACGTGAAGCCGAAGGAAGTGGAGACCTCCACCTACGGCCGTCCGCTGGTGCGCAAGGGATAACGCGCGATGGCAAAGACCGACGCAAATCCACCAATGCCGGAATGGTCCGACGAGTATCAACTCGTCGAGGTCGACGCCGACT
>CAYSRZ010000161.1:0-2635 GCA_964433615.1 uncultured Acidimicrobium sp.
GCGATCACCGGCACGGGAACTTCCTGCCACACCCAACACACCTGCTGGGCGAGGTGCGTGATGCGGCCGTCGGCCATCGAACCTGCGTTCATCGAACCCGACGACGATCCCCCACCCGCCATCGCCTGGAACGACCCGAAGTCGAGTCCTGCGCAAAACGAGGCTCCCTCGCCGGAGAGCACGACGGCGCGCACGTCGTCGAGTTGCTTGACGTAGTCGCCGGCGGCGGCGAGCGAGGTGAACATCGCGTTGTCGAGCGCGTTGCGCTTGTCGGCGCGGTTCATGCGGATGTCGGCGATCCCGTCCGACACGCTCATGACGACTCGATCTTCGGTCACTCCGGGAATGTTCATCGTTCGGCTCCGTCTGGATGGTGTCCCACCATGGTGGCATGACACACTGTGAGGTATGCAACTGAACCTCTCCGCAGACGACGTCCTTCTCACCACCCGCAGCGTGCGCAAGCGATTGGACTTCGACAAGCCCGTCGAGCGCTCGATCGTCGAGGAGTGCCTGCAGATCGCCCTGCAGGCCCCGACCGGTGGCAACCGCCAGGGCTGGCACTTCGTCGTCGTCGAGGACGCGGCAAAGAAGAAGGCACTTGCCGACATCTACCGCGAGAACTGGAACATCTACTCGAACCTTCCCGGTCGACCCACCGGCGACAAGCGCGACGAACAGATGGGCCGCGTGCGCGACTCGGCGACGTTCCTCGCCGAGAACTTCGAGCGCGCGCCGTATCTCATGATCCCGTGCATCGAGGGCCGACTCGAAAACATCGACGTCGCCATGGGTGCCGGCGCGTGGGGCTCGTTGCTTCCGGCCGTATGGAGCTTCATGCTCGCGCTGCGCAACCGCGGCATCGGCTCGGCATGGACGACGATCCACCTGATGAACGACGGCGAGAAGAAGGCAGCCGAGTTGCTCGGCATTCCCTATGCCAAGGTCACCCAGGGCGGCATGTTCCCGATCGCCTACACCAAGGGCACCGAGTTCAAGCCCGCCGATCGCCTGCCACTGTCGCAGGTGATGCACTGGAACTCCTGGTAGTCAGTCGAGCCCGCGAGGGTCGCTGAAACCACCCTCCTAGAAATTTTTTTGGTCCCTCCGTAGGAGGGACCAAGCCGACCTGGTCGTTGCAATCGTCGCTACACCCCTGCTTACAGTGCTGCCCCGACGACACGAGAGTCCAGGAGGTCTGCATGTCACGTCGTACCCGAATCGTGCGTTCACAGGTGTGGGAATGTCCGCACTGCGTCGAACGCATCATCGTCCACGTCCGCCTCACCGCCGCACCGGTCTGCGGCAACCGCAGGGCACACGGCACCAAGGCCGTGGAGATGGTGCGACGACGCGAGCCTCGTCCGTGAGCGACTCAGTCGACGAGACGCAGGCCAGTCGGCGCGATCGACGCCGGGGCCGACGGCAAGTCCACGACGAAGTTCGTGCGCATCGCCGGGAACACGTGGTGCGACACGAGCACGGCGCGGGCGTCCACATCGGTCGTCACGCGATCACAACTGAGCACAGGGGACCCGGCGGGAATCTCGAGGAGTCGTGCCTCCTCTGCGGTTGCGAGGTCCGCACCGATCGTCTGGGTCGCACCACCGAGCTCGCGGTCGATCAGGTTGTAGAACGACGTCGACTCGACTTGGGCGCGAGACAACTTCTTGCCCAGCTCATACGGACACCACACGGTGACGACGGCGAAGGGCTCGTCGTCGGCCATGTTCACGCGCTTCACACGCAACACCTGTTCACAACCGAGGATCTTGGCGATGCGGGCAGTCGCGGGTTCGAAGGCGAAGTCCACGATGCGTCGTTCGCTGCGCACCCCGCGTTGGACCAACTGCTCTTCGATCGTGCCGAGTCGGCCGAGCGGCTGGCTGACGGGATCCCCCGTCACGAACCAACCGAACCCCTGGCGCGCGGCGATCAACCCTTCGTCGCGCAACACCTCGAGGGCGCGTCGGATGGTGACGCGACTGACCTCGAACTCACTCGACAATTCCGACTCACTCGGCAACAGGCGCCCACTGGCGAAGTCACCGTCGACGATCCGCGACCTGATGGTCTGGGCGATGGCGTGATACCTGATGCTGCGCACTTGTACTATACTTGTATACAATCTCGGACAACGCAAGCCCATATATAGAGGAGCCCCCATGGCCGTCAGCGCAGGAACCCCGATCGAACTCGTCACCGGCGTCTATGCACGCCTCGCCGATTCCGTCGCCCTCGGGCGGCGTCGCCTCGGTCGCCCGCTCACGCTGACCGAAAAGATCCTCGTCAACCACCTCTCCGATCCCGCCAACCAGGACATGGAGCGCGGTCGCAGCTATGCCGACTTCGCCCCCGATCGCGTCGCGATGCAGGACGCCACCGCACAGATGGCACTGCTCCAGTTCATGACCGCAGGTCTGCCGACGACCGCGGTGCCCTCCACCGTGCACTGCGACCACCTGATCCTCGCCAAGGTCGGCGCGCGCGCCGACATGAACGTCGCGGTCGACGTGAACAAGGAGGTCTACGACTTCCTGCAGAGCGTCTCGGCAAAATACGGCATCGGCTTTTGGGGCCCCGGCAGCGGCATCATCCACCAGGTCGTCCTCGAGCACTACGCGTTCCCCGGCGG
>CAYSRZ010000162.1:0-2624 GCA_964433615.1 uncultured Acidimicrobium sp.
GTGACGACGAGGTACTTGTCGCTCGCCACCCGCAGCACGGTGAGGTCGGCCTCGATGCCGCCGCGTTCGTTCAGCCACTGGGTGTAGACGATCTTGCCGTTGGCAACCGACATGTCGTTCGCCGAGACGTGGTTGATGATGCGCTCGGCGTCCGGGCCCTCGAGCATGAACTTGCCGAACGACGACTGGTCGAACATCGTCACGCCTTCGCGGGTTGCACGATGCTCGGCCGCCGAGTGCTCGAACCAGTTCTGGCGACCATACGTATAGACGTATTCGGCCTTCGTTCCTTCGGGGGCGAACCAGTTGGTGCGCTCCCATCCGGCGACCTCACCGAAACATGCCCCGCGGGCGGCGAGGCGATCGTGGAACGGTGAGCGGCGAACGCCACGCGCCGTCTCGGGCTGGCGGAACGGCCAGTGCATCGCATACAGCAAACCGAGCGACTCCACCGTGCGGTCGTGCAGATACGAACGATTGCGCTGGAACGGCATCACGCGACGCACGTCGACGTCCCACAGGTCCATCGGCGGTCGTCCGTCCACGATCCAGTCGGCGAGCACCTTGCCGGCACCGCCACTGGACTGGATGCCGATCGAGTTGAAGCCTGCGGCGACGAACAGCCCCTTCACCTCGGGCTGCTCACCGAGCAGGTAGCGATCGTCGGGAGTGAACGACTCAGGGCCGTTGAAGAAGAGACGGATGCCGGTCTCGGCGAGGATCGGCATGCGGTGCGTGGCGTTCTCGACGAGCGGAGCGATGTGCTCGAAGTCCTCGGGCAGCGACGTGAAGGAGAACTCCTCGGAGATGCCCTTCATTCCCCACGGCTTGGCGACGGGCTCGAACCACCCGACGAGCAACTTGCCGGCGTCTTCCTTGAAGTATCCGCAACCTTCGGGGTCGCGCAACACCGGCATCGACGGAGAGATTCCCTCGACTCCTTCAGTGACGATGTAGAAGTGTTCGGCCGCATGCAACGGAACGGTGGCTCCGACCTGGTCGCCGAGTTCGCGTGCCCACATTCCTGCTGCGTTGACGACCGCATCCGCGCGGATCGTGCCGAATTCGGTCTGCACGCCGACGGCGCGGCCCGATTCGGTGAGGATGCGCTCGACCTTGACGTTTTCGAAGATCTTCACACCCGCGGAGCGAGCGCCCTTGGCGAGCGCCTGCGTCACGTCGATCGGGTTGACGACGCCGTCGTTCGGCAGGTGAACGCCGCCGACAAGGTCGTCGACGCGAGCGAGCGGCACGAGGTCCTTCACGTCCTGCGGAGTGATGATGTTGACCTCGAGACCGAACACGCGCGCCGTCGACGCACCGCGCTTCAGTTCCTCGAAACGCTCCTCGTTCGGGGCGATCGACACCGAACCGCGCTGCTGGAAGCCGGTCGCCTGGCCCGTCTCGGCTTCGAGCGTGGCGAACAGGTTCGTCGTGTACTGCGCGAGGCGCGTGAGGTTGTTGGTTGCGCGCAACTGACCGACGAGTCCCGCGGCGTGCCAGGTGGTGCCGGAGGTGAGCTGCTTGCGCTCGAGGAGTACGACGTCGGTGACCCCACGCTTGGCGAGGTGGTAGGCGACGCTGCAGCCGACGATTCCGCCACCCACGATGACGACGCGGGCACTACTGGGCAAGTTGGCCATGGTTTGTTGTCCCCCGGTTTGGCACGGTTTCGGCAGGGATTTAGTATGTCACACACTCAAAAAATCCAGCCAGACGACGGGCAGCGAACGTCGTCGTCAACGACGACACCGGGGGAAAACATGGCCGAACGCGCACGAATCGTGATCATTGGCGGCGGCATCGCGGGCGTGAGTGCCCTGTACCACCTGGCCAAGATGGGCTGCACGGACGTGTTGCTCCTGGAGCGCGACGAGTTGTCGTCCGGCTCCACCTGGCACGCAGCCGGCAACGTGCCGACCTACTCGGGCAGCTGGAGCATCATGAAGGTCCAGAAGTACTCGGCCGAGCTGTATCGCGAACTCGCCAAGGACACCGAAAACCCGATCAACTACCACGTCACCGGTTCGGTGCGACTCGCACACTCGAACGAGCGCATGGCCGAGTTCAAGCACGTCACCTCGATGGCGCGAGCCAACGGCATGGAATATGACGTCCTCACGCCGAAGGAACTGAAGGACCGCTACCCGCTCCTCGAGACCCACGACCTCGTCGGCGCACTGTGGGACCCGCTCGATGGCGACATCGACCCGTCCCAGATCACCGCGGCGATGGCTGCAGCATCGCGCAAGATGGGCTCGCGTGTGCGTCGCAACGAACGCGTCACCGCGCTCAAGCAACACGCCAACCACGAATGGACCGTGACGACGGACAAGTCGGAGATCGAGTGCGAGATCGTGCTGAACGCCGCCGGGTATCGCGCGGGAGAGGTGATGGCGCTGATCGGCCGTCACCTGCCGATCATGACGATGTCGCACCAGTACTTGATCACCGAGGAGATCCCCGAGCTCGAAGCCCGCGGCGAGCACAAGTTGCCGCTCCTGCGCGACCCCGACACGAGCTACTACCTGCGCCAGGAACGCTCGGCGTTCATCTTGGGACCATACGAGTGGCAGTCGACGGCGATGTGGCTGGACGGCATCCCCGACCAGTTCGCCAACATG
>CAYSRZ010000163.1:0-2603 GCA_964433615.1 uncultured Acidimicrobium sp.
TTCATTCGTTCGAACGACGAGGTGAAGTACCCGAACCTGATGTTCCACTTCCTGCCGATTGCCGTGCGCTACGACGGCACCGCACCCGCCGGCGGTCACGGCTACCAGGTGCACATCGGACCGATGTATTCGAACTCGCGTGGTTCGCTGAAGGTGGTCTCCGGCGACGTGCACGACAAGCCGGCCTTCACCTTTAACTACTTGTCGACGTCCGAGGACAAACAGGAGTGGATCGAGGCGATCGCCGCGGCGCGCAAGATCCTCAATCAACCGGCCTTCGCTCCGTACTCCAGTGGAGAGATTTCACCTGGACCGGAGGTCGCCACCGACGAGCAGGTGCTCGAGTGGGTGCGCAAGGACGGTGAGACCGCCTACCACCCGTCGTGCACGTGTCGCATGGGTGTGGACGAGATGTCCGTCGTCGATCCGACGTCGATGAAGGTGCGCGGGATGGAGGGTCTGCGCGTCGTGGACGCATCCGTCATGCCGTACGTCACGAACGGCAACATCTATGCACCGGTGATGATGCTCGCCGAGAAGGCCGCGGACCTCATCTTGGGCAACCAGCCACTCGCGCCGGAGCCCGTCGAGTTCTATCGTCACGGCGTTCGCGCCTAGTCGCGAATCCTGTGCGGTGGGATGGGCGTTGCGGGCGAGGCCCTGCTAGCCTTTCCCACTCGTGATATATCTCGCGGCACTCGCCTCGGGACACGAAAACTAGGGGAGCATTCATGAGCGATTTCGACGACATCGACCTGGCGGGCCTTTCGGACGACGATCTCGTCGCGCAGATGCACGACGACCTCTACGACGGGCTCGGCGAGGAAATCGTCGAAGGCACCACGATCCTGCTCGACCGCGGTTGGGGCCCGGACAAGGTGCTCCAGGACGCACTCGTCGAGGGCATGCGCATCGTCGGCGTCGACTTCCGCGACGGCATCTTGTTCGTGCCGGAAGTGCTGCTCGCCGCGAACGCGATGAAGGCCGGCATGGCGATCTTGCGCCCACTGCTCGCTGAGACCGGCGCAGAGTCGGTCGGCAAGGTCGTCATCGGCACCGTGAAGGGCGACATCCACGACATCGGCAAGAACCTCGTCGCGATGATGCTCGAGGGCGCGGGTTTCGAAGTGGTCGACCTCGGCATCAACACCGACGCCGACAAGTTCATCGCCGCGCTCGAAGAGCACCAGCCGGACATCCTCGGGATGTCGGCTCTGCTCACGACCACGATGCCCTACATGAAGGTGGTCGTCGACACGATGAAGGAGCGCGGTCTGCGCGACAAGTACATCATCTTGGTCGGTGGAGCTCCGTTGAACGAAGAGTTCGGCGTCGCCGTCGGCGCCGATGCGTACTGTCGCGATGCGGCGGTCGCGGCCGAAACCGCCAAGCAACTCGTGTCCGCTCGCCGCACCCGCACCGCCGAGCCTCCTGGCCCGTCGGTCGGCTGATTCATCCGACGCGTTGGTGGGCAGATGTCCAGCGACCGTCGCCCACTGATCGTCGCCTGCGGCGCGCTCGTCTCTGAGTTGCGTGCGGTGCTCGCGCGCAACGGTCTCACGGATGCGATCGAGGTGCGCTACCTGCCGGCCAACCTGCACAACCGTCCGGAGGGCATCGTGCCGGCCCTCGACGAGGTGATTGCCGACAACGCCGGTCGAGAGATCTTCGTCGGGTATGCCGACTGCGGAACGGGTGGCGAACTCGACACGTATCTGGCAGGAAAGCCGAACGTGGCGCGCATCCCGGGTGCGCACTGCTATGAGTTCTTCGCCGGGAGCGAGCGATTCCACGCCGACCACGACGCCGATCCCGGGATCTTCTATCTCACCGACTTCTTGGCCAAGCACTTCGAGCAACTGGTGTGGGTGGGACTCGGGCTGGACCGCCACCCGCAGCTGCGCGACACCTACTTCGGCAACTACACGACCGTCCTGCTCTACACCCAGACGACCGATCCCGAGGTCATCGAGGCTGGACGACGCGCCGCGGTGATGTTGGGTCTAGATTTTCGGCACGAACACGTCGGCATCGATGGTCTCGAGGCCGCGATTCCCGTATCGTTCAGGGCGCATTCGCGCGCAACGAACAAGGAGAACTAGTGGCACGAGGTGGAAACGCGGTGGTGATCATCAAGTGGCGGGACATCCCGGCCCAGGTGAACGCCCAGATGGGTCGAGAGCGCCATCAGGTCGTGCTGTCGGCCAAGTTCCAGCGCGCCATCGATCGTGCCAAGCGCAAGGCCAAGATCTACACCGCCGAAGAAGACGTCGCCCAGTGGAGTCGGGAGAACCTCCCGCTCGAGGGTGACATGGCGAGCGCCGCCCAGGCCGTCGCCGACCGTATCGAAGCCGAATACTCCCGCACGCGCCTCGGCCAGCTCGCGTACGCGGGCGGGTTCGAAGCCGACGTCGAGCAGATGAGCGTGGCGGCCAAGGACCTCGCCGCGCTCGAAGAGCTCGAAGACGACGAATAGTTCACCAACTCACACGACACAGAAACGGAACAGCACACAGCCATGACACACACCATCCTCTCCTCGCCGACCAAGGAAGTCGTGATCGGCTTCGACAAGCCGTTCGTGATGATCGGTGAGCGCATCA
>CAYSRZ010000164.1:0-2588 GCA_964433615.1 uncultured Acidimicrobium sp.
GGCCGCCGACGGTGCGGCCGTCGATGCGATGCGCAACGTGCTCGACACCGTCAGCATGGACGGCATCGTCGTCATCGGCGAGGGCGAAAAGGACGAAGCGCCGATGCTCTACAACGGCGAGAGGGTGGGCAACGGCTCGACCCCACTCGCCGACGTCGCCGTGGATCCGATCGACGGCACGACGCTCACCGCGATGGGTCGCGGAAATGCGCTCAGCGTGATCGCCGTCGCCGAGCGCGGATCGATGTTCAACCCCGGACCGTGCTTCTACATGGAAAAGATCGCCGTTGGACCGGAGGCGGCGAACGCAGTCGACCTCGACTTCTCCCCGACCAAGAACATCAAGGAAGTCGCCCGCGCCATGCGCAAGCTGGTGAGCGAAGTCACCGTGATGATCCTCGAGCGCGACAGACACAACGATCTCATCGCCGAAGTTCGCAAGACGGGCGCCCGCATCCGACTCATCTCCGACGGCGACATCTTCGGTGCGATCGCGGCGGCCTCGAGCGAGGTCGGAGTCGACATCTTGATGGGCGTCGGTGGCACGCCCGAAGGCGTGGTCGCCGCTGCCGCGCTCAAGGCCATGGGAGGCGAAATCCTCGGTCGCCTCGCCCCGCGCAACGACGCCGAGCGCGACGAAGCGATCAAGGCGGGATACGACCTGTCGAAGGTTCTCACGACGAACGATCTCATTCGCGGAAACGACGTGTTCTTTGCTGCGACCGGAGTTACCGACGGTGAGTTGCTTCGTGGCGTGCGCTACGACGCCTACGGTGCTCGCAGCCACAGCCTGGTGATGCGCAGTCGCAGCGGAACGATCCGCTACATCGACACCCACCACCGCCACGACCGACTGACGGCCTACTTCTCGACCACCGACTCCTGATCGCGGCGTCAGCCGCGGCGGGTGATGATTCGCGTGATCTTGCGCGAGGCGACTCGCGGCATGACGTTCGAGACGGCGACGAGAACCTTGTAGAGGACTCCGGGGACCGCAAGGACCTTGCCCGAGGCGACGGCGCGAAGACCAGTTCGTGCCACCATCGGCACCGACGTCCACACGAAGTCGGGAAACTCGGTCGCCAGACCAGTGGTGTTCGAGATGCTCTGGAATTCGGTCTTGGTGAGACCTGGGCACAACGCCGTCACACGCACCCCCGTATGGCGGAGTTCCTCAGCGACGCCTTCGGTGAGGCTCGTCACGTAGGCCTTCGTCGCCGAGTACACGGCGAGACCTGGACTCGCCTGGAAACTCGCGACGCTCGAGACGTTCAGCACGTAGCCAATGCCGCGGGGAACCATCACGTTGACCGCTGCGTGCATGATTCGGGTGAGTGCCTCGGAGTTCAACCTGATCTCCCGAGCCAGCCGATCGGGATCGATGCGGTGCATGTGTCCGGAGGTGCCAAAGCCGGCGTTGTTCACGACGAGGTCGACTTCCGGCAGGTGTGGGTTGCCGATGCGGTCGACGACGGCCTTGACGCCGTCGTTCGTCGTCAGGTCGGCGACGAGGACCTCGGTCCCGGGGAAACGTCGCTCGATTTCACGGAGGCGATCCTCGCGGCGGGCGACGACGACCAGCTGGACGCCAGCGGCTCCGAGTTGTTCGACGATCTCGAGTCCGATGCCGCTCGAGGCGCCGGTGACGAGTGCTCGTGTGAATGGGAAGGTAGACATCGGCGAGCGGCGCGACTAGTGCGCGGCGCCCTGCGTCAGTCCACCCGTCGCGGACAGTCGCGCATGCGCCCGGCGCAGGTCGGCCTCGATCGCAGCGTCGTGCTCCCCTCGCATCGCAGCCTCGGCGCGTTCCTTGGCCGCACGGGCACGAGCGACGTCGATGTCCTCGGCGAGTTCGGCTGCGTCCGAGAGGATCGTGACGTGGTCGGGTGCGACCTCGACGAACCCTCCGTGCACGGCGAGGTCCTGGACCTTGCCGTCAGAGAGATAGATGCGGGTGTGGTTCTCGACGAGGGCGCCGAGGAACGAGATGTGACCTGGCAGGAACGCGATCTCGCCACCATCGAGGGTGCGCGTGATCACTTGCTTGGCGTCACCCGAGAACAACACGCGCTCGGGGGACACCACTTCCACTCGGAAGCCGCCAGGAGTCGCCATCGTTATGCGTTCTCCTGAAGGGCCTTGGCCTTGGCCAGCACCTGCTCCACACCACCGACGTTCAAGAACGCCTGCTCCGGAACGTCGTCGAGCTCGCCCTTGATGATCGCCTCGAAGCTCTCCACGGTCTCCGCGGTCTTCACGTATTCACCCTTGAGTCCGGTGAACACTTCGGCGACGAAGAACGGCTGCGACAAGAAGCGCTGCACCTTGCGGGCGCGGGCCACCGTCAAGCGGTCCTCTTCCGACAGTTCGTCGAGACCGAGAATCGCGATGATGTCCTGGAGTTCCTTGTAGCGCTGGAGGATTTCCTGCACGCGACGGGCCACGTTGTAGTGGCGATCGCCGACGACCTCTGGTGAGAGGATCGTCGAGGTCGACGCCAGCGGGTCCACCGCCGGGTAGATGCCGAGCGAGGCGATCTGACGCGAGAGTTCCGTCGTTGCATCCAAGAAGGTGAACGTCGTGAACGG
>CAYSRZ010000165.1:0-2520 GCA_964433615.1 uncultured Acidimicrobium sp.
AGGTTCGAGGTCATGATCAGCACCGTGTTGCGGAAGTCCGTGCTGCGGCCCTGCGAGTCGGTCAGGCGACCTTCCTCGAGGATCTGCAACAGGGTGTTGAACACGTCCGGGTGGGCCTTTTCGATCTCGTCGAAGAGCACGACCGAGAACGGCTTGCGGCGCACGGCCTCGGTCAGCTGACCGCCTTCCTCGTAGCCCACGTATCCCGGGGGCGAACCGACGAGGCGACTGACCGTGTGCTTCTCCATGTACTCGCTCATGTCGAGGGAAATCAACGCATCGTCGTCGCCGAACAGGAAGTTGGCGAGCGTCTTGGCGAGCTCGGTCTTGCCGACGCCGGTCGGTCCCAAGAAGATGAACGAACCACTCGGGCGCTTCGGGTCCTTGAGTCCCGCGCGCGTGCGGCGGATGCTCTGGCTGACGGCCTTGATCGCGTCTTCCTGGGCGATGATGCGCTTGTGGAGTTCCGCCTCCATGTTCAACAACTTGGCGGTCTCTTCCTCCGTCAACTTGTAGACGGGGATGCCGGTCCAGATGCTCAACACCTCGGCGATCGCCTCTTCGTCGACCTCGTCGAACAGGTTGATGCCGGACGCCTTGACCTCTGCCTCCTTGGATGCGCGCTCCTCGAGGAGTGCGCGCTCCTGGTCGCGCAGGCGACCTGCCTCTTCGAAGCGTTGTTCCTCGACGGCCTTCTTCTTGGCCTCCTGCACGGCGTTGATCTTGTTTTCCAGATCCTTCAAGTCCGGCGGGGTGGCCATGCGCTTGATACGCAGGCGGCTACCGGCTTCGTCGATCAGGTCGATCGCCTTGTCCGGCAGGTGACGGTCGGCGATGTAGCGGTCGGCCAAGTTCGCCGCGGCCACCAGTGCCTGGTCGGTGATCGTGACGCGGTGGTGCGCCTCGTACTTGTCGCGGATGCCCTTCAGGATCTCGATCGTGTGGGCGACCTCCGGCTCTTCCACCTTCACCGGCTGGAAGCGGCGCTCGAGGGCGGCGTCCTTTTCGAAGTGCTTGCGGAACTCATCCAGCGTCGTCGCACCGATGGTCTGCAGTTCGCCGCGGGCGAGCATCGGCTTGAGGATCGAGGCGGCGTCGATCGCGCCCTCTGCCGCTCCCGCGCCGACGAGCGTATGGATCTCGTCGATGAACAAGATGATGTCGCCGCGAGTCTTGATTTCCTTCAGCACCTTCTTCAGGCGCTCCTCGAAGTCACCGCGGTAGCGGCTGCCTGCGACGAGCGCGCCGAGATCGAGGGTGTAGAGCTGCTTGTTGGTGAGCGTCTCGGGGACGTCGTTGCGCACGATCTTCTGGGCGAGACCTTCGACGATCGCCGTCTTGCCGACGCCCGGCTCGCCGATCAGCACCGGGTTGTTCTTGGTGCGACGAGAGAGGATCTGCATCACGCGCTCCATCTCGCGATGACGACCGATCACCGGGTCGAGCTTGTTGTCGCGCGCGAGCTGCGTGAGGTTGCGACCGAACTGGTCGAGGATCTGGCTGCCACCCTTTTCCGGCTGGTCTTCCTTCGCACTCGACGGACCCTCGCCCTTCGGAGCGGAACCCTGGTAGCCAGAGAGCAACTGGATGACCTGCTGGCGCACGCGACTCAGGTCGGCACCCAACTTGACGAGGACCTGGGCGGCGACGCCTTCGCCCTCGCGGATGAGGCCGAGCAGGATGTGCTCGGTGCCGATGTAGTTGTGTCCGAGCTGGAGCGCCTCGCGCAACGACAACTCGAGCACCTTCTTGGCACGTGGCGTGAAGGGGATGTGGCCGGACGGCGACGAGCCACCCTGACCGATGATCTCTTCGACCTGTGCGCGAACCGCGTCGAGGGAGATGTTCAACGACTCCAGGGCCTTGGCGGCGACGCCTTCGCCCTCGTGGATGAGGCCGAGCAGGATGTGTTCCGTGCCGATGTAGGAGTGGTTCAGCAGGCGCGCTTCTTCCTGCGCCAGCACCACGACCCGGCGTGCCCTGTCGGTAAATCGTTCGAACACTGTGGAGACCGCCTTTTTTCGCTGCGAACCTTGCCTGAAGTGTACCCCTGGGTGTCTGGGGCCTGATGTTGTGCATGACACACGCACGAAGTACAGAAATTGTGCGTTTTCGGGGTGGCGAATCGGTCGCTTCGTTCGCCATTTCACAAGGCACCTGCGTAGCCTTGACCCCAATGGCTCTGGCGTCACCACTTCTTGGGCTTCCCTCCATGGACGCCGACCGCGACCGCGTCGAGGTCGCACTCCTGGACGCCGTGCGCACGCGGGACGCCTACCTCACCGAAATCGCCTCCCACCTCATCGTGGCGGGCGGCAAGCGCCTGCGCCCGGTGATGACGGTGGCCGCCGCCCAGGTTGGCGGACAGTCGCCCGTTTCCGACGAGGTGATCCTCGGCGGCATCTCGTGTGAGCTCGTCCACCTCGGTTCGCTCTACCACGACGACGTGATGGACGAAAGCCCCGAGCGCCGTGGCGTCGAGACCGTGAACGCAAAGTGGGGCAACCTGCAGGCGATCCT
>CAYSRZ010000166.1:0-2499 GCA_964433615.1 uncultured Acidimicrobium sp.
GTGATGTCGTCGTCCATGAACAACACGTGCGTCGCCCAGCCGGCCTTGCGCAGCTCCATCAACCCACGGGCGAACCCGCCGGCTCCGCCGAGGTTCCCGTTTTCGACGACGGTGAGCGGCGCGGACGCGGGTGCGTCGAAGGTGACGTTGCGGGCGTTGTCGACGACGAGCACGCGCACTCGGCCACGCAGCGCCTCGATCGAGCGCTCGAGCTCGAGCACCGCGCCGACGGTCTTGGTCACGTAGTGCTGGCGGTTGAACGTCGTGATCGACAGCGACAGGCGAACCTCGCGCGCGGGAGCCTGCGTCGTCACCCACTCCCCGCCCGTCATGCACACCTCGCCGGTCGTCGCGCGCACGCGCACGAAATAGACGCCATGCGTCGACGTCGAGACGCGCGGAACCTCGAGCGTCACCTGCGTCGCGGCACCCTCGCCGCGCGGCAACTCGGCGCTCGCGATCGTCTCCTCCACACCGTCGGTCACCGCGATCACCTCGGCGACGCCGATGCCGCCTGCCCGCACGGACACCGCGAGCACGTCCACGCTCGTCAGGCGCCGCCAGCGTCCGACGTGGAACACCCCGAAGGAGGTGTCGAAGGAGACCTGTGCGCCGGCCTGCAACACGATCCCGTCCGGCACGACGCGCGCGTCACCGGCCGTGCGCGCATACAGGAGCGGCTCGGGCGTGGTGGGCGTGGGCAGCGTGAGGCGCTGCAGGAGGTGCGTGGCGCTCACGAACCGCCCAGCGGATCGACGAAGAACGACGGGATCTGCGTGCCGGCGCGCATCGCCGTGCGCATG
This sequence comes from uncultured Acidimicrobium sp., assembly GCA_964433615.1. GTDB lineage: Bacteria > Actinomycetota > Acidimicrobiia > Acidimicrobiales > Ilumatobacteraceae > UBA3006. Next base: position 804 of record CAYSRZ010000166.1, read on the forward strand.
CCGTCGGCTGCGCCGAGTGCCTCGTGGATGGTCACGTCCATGTCGAGATAACGATAGGTGCCGAGGCGACCGAGGAAGGTGACGCCATCTTCGGCGCGTGCGCGCTCGACGTAGGCGAGCAACTGCTGCTTTTCCTCGACGAGGCGGATCGGATAGTAGGGAATGTCGTCTACGCCGCAGAGCCGCGAGTACTCGTGGTACGTCACGGTCTTGTCGTGGGTCTCCCACGGTGCGAAGTGCTTGTGCTCGGTGATGCGCGTGTAGGGAACGTCGGCGTCGCAGTAGTTCATCACCGGGCAACCCTGGAAGTCGCCGTCGTGCACCTGGCGCTCGAAGTCCAGCGTGCGATAGCCGAGTCGGCCGTGTTCGAAGTCGAAGTACGCATCGATCGGCCCCGTCCACACGACGTGGTCGTAGTTCCCCGAGCGCGAACGATCGAAGCGCGTCGACAGGTTCACCTCGATCGACGGGTGGTCGAGGATCGCCTCCACGATCGCCGTGTATCCGTCGCGCGGGATGCCCTGGAAAGGATGGTTGAAATAGGAGTCGTCCGCGGTGAAGCGCAGCGGAAGTCGTGCGAGGATGCTCGCGGGCAACTCGCGCGGGTGCACGCCCCATTGCTTGGAGGTGTAGCCGGCAAAGAACGCGTCGTAGAGCTCGCGGCCGACGAAGCGCAGGCCCTGGTCCTCGAAGGACACGGGGTTCGTGATCGAGGCGTCCGCCTTCGACGCGACGAAGGCCTCCGCCTCCTCGGGGGTGAAGTTCGTGCCGAAGAAGTCGTTGATCAAGGTGAGGTTCAACGGCATGCGGTAGACCTTGCCCTTGACCGTGGCGCGCACCGTGTGGCGGTAGGGCTCCATCGTCCCGAAGCGACGGATGTAGTCCCAGACGTGCTCGTGGGCGGTGTGGAAGATGTGCGGGCCGTAGACGTGCACCATCACGCCTGCGTCCTCGCGGCGGGTGAAGCAGTTCCCCGCTACGTGGTCGCGGGTGTCGAAGACCTCGATGCGATGGCCGTCCTCGGCAAGCTCACGGGCCACGACGGCGCCCGAGAATCCGGCGCCGACGATGGCAAACGACCGTGACACCACGGCCTCATTCTACGAGATTGACGCGTTGCGACCGGGTCGTTCTAGTGCGAGAGCCACGGTGCGCACAGGCCGTCCAGGTCGCGCACCTCGATGCGGTCCCTGTTGGCATACGTCACCACGTTGTTCGGATCGACGCGCAACTTGAAGGTGCGGAACTCCATCTCGGTCGTGTCGACCGCGAGGATCCGACCGATCAGTCCCTCACCGAGGCCGAGCAACACCTTGATCGTCTCGAGCGCCTGGATCGATCCGACGATGCCGGGCAACACGCCGAGCACGCCTGCCTCCGCGCAACTCGGGGCGAGCTCTGCCGGTGGCGGCTCGGGGACCATGTCGCGATAGGTCGGGCCCGACTTCGGGTCGAACACCGTGACCATGCCCTCGAAGCGAAAGATCGACCCGTGCACGACGGGGATGCCGAGCTTCACGCTCGCGTCGTTCAACAGATAGCGCGACGGGAAGTTGTCGGCGCCGTCCACGATCACGTCGTAGCCGGCGATGATCTCCATGATGTTGCTCGCCTCGAGTCGCGTGTCGTAGGTGACGACGTTGACGTCGGGGTTGAGCATCGTCAGCGTCTTTTTCGCCGAGTCCACCTTGCGGTC
>CAYSRZ010000167.1:0-2496 GCA_964433615.1 uncultured Acidimicrobium sp.
GGGTTGACGCCGACGCCGTCGCGACCGAGGTTGCCGGTGGCCATCGCGAGGTTCGCCATGCCCATGACCATCGTCGAGCCTTGGCTGTGCTCGGTGACGCCGAGGCCGTAGTAGATCGCTCCGTTGCCGCCGGTTGCATACAGGCGGGCTGCCGCGCGTACGGTCGCCGCCGGCACGCCGGTGTGGGCTTCCATCTGCTCGGGGGAGTTCTCCGGACGGGAGATGAACTCACGCCAGATGGAGAACTCGACGGGCTCGCATCGCTCGGAGACGAACGCCTCGTCGACGAGACCCTCGGTGACGATGACGTGGGCGAGGGAGTTGATGACCGCCACGTTGGTGCCCGGTCGAAGCTGCAGGAAGTGCTGGGCCTCGACGTGCGGCGTGCGCACGAGGTCGATCTGGCGTGGGTCGACGATGATCAGCTTGGCTCCCGCGCGCAGGCGCTTCTTCATGCGCGAGGCGAACACCGGGTGTGCGTCCGTCGGGTTCGCGCCGATCAGCAGGATCACGTCGGCGTACTCGACGCTCTTGAAGTCCTGGGTGCCGGCCGAGGTGCCGAAGGCGTTCTTCAGGCCGAATCCGGTGGGCGAGTGGCACACGCGGGCGCAGGTGTCGACGTTGTTGTTGCCGAAGGCTCCGCGAATCATCTTCTGCACCGCGAAGACCTCTTCGTTCGTGCAACGCGACGAGGTGATGCCACCGATCGAGTTCTGGCCGTAGGTGGCCTGGATCTCCTTCAGCTTCCTCGCCGAGTAGGCGATCGCCTCTTCCCACGAGACCTTCTTCCACTCGTCGTCGATCGACTCGCGGATCATCGGGGAGAGCTGGCGGTCGGGGTGGCTCGCATAGCCCCAGGCGAAGCGACCCTTCACGCAACTGTGGCCCTCGTTGGCGCCGCCGGTCTTGGATGGCGTCATGCGCACGACCTGCTCGCCTTGCATCTCGGCGGTGAACGAACATCCCACGCCGCAGTAGGCACAGGTGGTCTCGACGCTGCGGCGCGGTTGGCCGAGTTCGATCACGGTGTTCTCGGTCAACGTCGCCGTCGGGCACACCTGCACGCACGCACCGCACGACACGCACGGGGAGTCGAAGAAGTTGCCGTTCGCCCCGGCCGCGACGCGCGAGCCGAATCCGCGACCCTCGATCGTGAGTGCGAAGGTTCCCTGCACCTCCTCGCATGCACGCACGCAACGTGAACACACGATGCACTTGGAGGAGTCGAACGTGAAGTACGGGTTCGAGGTGTCCTTTTCGAGCTTCAGGTGGTTCTCACCGTCGTAGCCATAGCGCACCTCGCGCAGACCGACTGAGCCCGCCATGTCCTGCAGTTCGCAGTCACCGTTGGCCGCACACGTGAGGCAGTCGAGCGGGTGGTCGCTGATGTAGAGCTCCATCACGCCGCGGCGCAGGCGCTCGAGCTTCGGCGACTGGGTGGTGACGGACATGCCCGCTGCGACGGGTGTCGTGCACGACGCCGGTGTTCCCTTGCGACCGTCGATTTCGACGAGGCACAGCCGGCACGAACCGAACGGATCCAACTTCTCGGTGGCACACAACTTCGGCACGTCGACGCCGGCGAGAGCCGCGGCGCGCATCACGGAGGTTCCTTCGGGAACCACGACGCTCATCCCGTCGATCGTCAGGGCGACGTCGGGGAGCTGTGCGTCACGGCTCGATCCGCGCGGGGCGGGGGTTCCGAGGTCGTGGTCAATCAGGGTCATGCGCTTGCTCCGTGGAAGTCTTCCGTGAACAGACTAAGGGCGCTGCGCACCGGCATGGGTGTCAAGCCCCCCATTGCGCACAAGGAGCCGTCCGCCATCACCTCGCACAGGTCGCCCAGCACCTCGATGTTGGCCAGGCGGTCCTCGCCTCGGCGGATCTTGTCGATGAGCTCGACGCCGCGGGTCGAGCCGATGCGGCATGGGGTGCACTTGCCGCAGCTCTCGGCGGCACAGAATTCCATCGCGAATCGGGCCTGCTCGGCCATGTCGACGGTGTCGTCGAAGACCACCACGCCACCGTGGCCGATGAGGGCGTCTGCTGCCGCGTATTCCTCGTAGCCCATCGGCACGTCGAACTTCGACGTCGGCAGGTATGCACCGAGCGGTCCACCGACCTGCACCGCGCGCACCGGTCGGCCGTTCGCCGTGCCGCCGGCGTAGTCGTTGACGATCTCACCGAGCGTGACGCCGAAGGCGGTTTCGAAGATGCCGCCTCGCGCGACGTTGCCGGCGATTTGGAAGACCTGCGTGCCACGGCTGCGTCCGACGCCGAGCGCGGCGTATGCGGCTGCACCATCGGCGAGAATCGCGGGCACCGTGCCGAGGCTGATCACGTTGTTGACGACCGTCGGCTTGCCGAACAACCCGACGAGGGCGGGGAGGGGTGGCTTTGCCCGCACGACACCGCGCTTTCCTTCGAGGCTCTCGAGCAGCGCCGTCTCTTCGCCACAGATGTAGGCGCCGGCCCCGACACGAACGTGGATGCGGA
>CAYSRZ010000168.1:0-2493 GCA_964433615.1 uncultured Acidimicrobium sp.
ACTTCATCAGCCGCAAGCTGTACCCGAACGTCGACTTCTACTCGGGCCTCATCTATCAGGCCCTCGGTTTCCCGGTCGAGATGTTCACCGTGCTCTTTGCCATCCCCCGCACGGTCGGCTGGCTCGCGCACATGTCGGAGCTGCTGAAGGACAAGGAACAAAAGATCAGTCGCCCTCGCCAGTGGTACACCGGCGTCGACGAGCGCCTCTACGTGCCGATCACCAAGCGCTAGTTCGCGACGTCGATCACGATCTTGCCGACGTTGGCGTTCGCCTCCATGTGCCGATGCGCGTCTGCGATGCGCTCGAGCGGGAATCGACAGTCGATCACCGGGACGAGTCGACCAGACTCAAAGAGCGGGATCATCTCGGCTGAGAAACGCTGGGCAAGGGCGATCTTTTCCTCCAGCGGGCGGGCACGCAACACCGTGCCGGTGAGGCTCGCGCGCTTTGGCATCAGTGCGCCGAGGTTGAATTCGGTCTTGCCACCGCCCATGACGCCGACCTGCACGATGTGGCCTTTGAGCGCAAGCGCCGCCACGTTGCGATCGAGGTAGCCGCCGCCGATCACGTCGAGCACGACGTCGACACCACGGCCACCCGTCGCCGATGCGGCGGCATGCACGAAGTCTTCGCTCGCATAGTCGACGACAACGTCGGCACCAAGCGCCCTCACCGCCTCGACCTTGCCGGCCGAACACGTGGCCACGACGTGTGCTCCGATGGCGCGGGCGATCTGCACGGCCGCGGTGCCCACCCCCGATGCGGCGGCATGCACGAGTGCCCACCTGCCGCTCGTGAGACCACCCTGGACGACGAGGGCATCCCAGGCGGTGAGGAAGACCTCGGGGATTGCGGCCGCGTCCGCCAGCGACACGGTGGATGGAATGCGCATCGCCTGTCGCTCGTGGACGACGAGGCGTTCGGCGTAGCTTGCGCCACTGACGATCCCCATCACTTCGTCACCGACACGCCACGTGCGCACTGCGTCTCCGCACGCCTCGACGACACCCGAGTACTCCATGCCCGGGATGTCGAGCGGGCCGGGGAACGGATCGGGATAGAGCCCCATGCGATGCAGTACGTCTGCTCGATTGACCGCGGTCGCACGCACTCTCACGAGGATCTCCTGCGATCCGAACTGCGGGACCGGGACGTCCTCGATGCCAAGCACCTCCGGGCCGCCGTGGCTGCGCAACACGACTGCCTTCATCGGACGGCTACTTGCCCATCGCGACTTGGAGTCGACGATCGAGCGTCTCGAGGAACTGCTCGGTCGTCTGCCACGGTGCCGACTCGCCACCGATGAGGAGCGACAGGTCCTTGGTCATCTCGCCACCCTCGACGGCCTCGACGCACACCTTCTCCACCGTGCGGGCGAAGTTCACCACGTCCGGTGTGTTGTCGAGCTTGCCGCGGTGCTCGAGTCCACGAGTCCAGGCAAAGATCGAGGCGATCGGGTTGGTCGAGGTCTTCTTGCCCGCCTGGTGGTCGCGATAGTGGCGGGTCACCGTGCCGTGCGCGGCCTCCGACTCCATGACACGACCGTCTGGCGTAGTGAGCACGGAGGTCATGAGCCCAAGCGAGCCATAGCCCTGGGCAACGGTGTCGCTTTGCACGTCTCCGTCGTAGTTCTTGCACGCCCAGACGTAGCCACCCTCCCAGCGCAACATGCACGCCACCATGTCGTCGATCAGACGGTGCTCGTAGGTCAGTCCCGCGGCGTCGAACTTGGACTTGAACTCGGTCGTGAAGACCTCTTCGAAGAGGTCCTTGAAGCGACCGTCGTAGGCCTTCAAGATCGTGTTCTTCGTCGACAGGAACAACGGATAGTTGCGCTGCAGCGCGTAGTTCATCGTTGCCCGGGCGAAGTTACGGATCGACTCGTCGAAGTTGTACATCCCCATGACGACGCCTGAACCCTTGAAGTCGGCGACCTTCATCTCGATCGGCTTGCTGCCGTCCTTGGGCACGTAGGTCATCGTGACCGTGCCCTCACCCGGCACCTTGAAGTCCGTCGCCTTGTATTGGTCGCCGTGGGCATGGCGACCGATGACGATCGGCTTCGTCCAGTGCGGGACGAGCTTGGGCACGTTGCGACAGATGATCGGCTCGCGAAACACGACGCCGTCGAGGATGTTGCGGATCGTCCCGTTCGGCGATTTCCACATCTGCTTCAGGTTGAATTCCTTGACGCGCGCCTCGTCGGGGGTGATCGTCGCGCACTTCACGCCGACGCCGTGCTTCAAGATCGCGTTCGCCGCGTCGATCGTCACCTGGTCGCTGGTGGCGTCACGGTGCTCGATGCCGAGGTCGTAGTACTCGAGGTTCACGTCGAGATACGGAAGGATGAGGCGGTCCTTGATGAACTGCCACATGATGCGGGTCATTTCGTCGCCGTCGAGTTCGACGACCGGGTTGGCAACTTTGATCTTCGTCATGGCACTCCTGGGGGTGGGGCGAACTTGTATCTGACTTGTACACATTACCCCA
>CAYSRZ010000169.1:0-2490 GCA_964433615.1 uncultured Acidimicrobium sp.
TGCAGCTTCATGCTGATCGGTCACTGGTGGGAGGACGGGGCGAACTCGCGTGCCGCCCTCAAGGCCTTCTTCACCGTCCGCACCGGCGACATGGGGCTCCTCATCGGAATCTCGATCCTGTACTTCGCCGCGAATGACTGGACGATGGAGAACCTCGGAGTCTCCGGGTTCTCGATTCGTGGACTGTCGGCCTGGGCCCTCAGCGGAACGCCTGACTCGACCGTGATTCTCGTTGCCTGCGTGGCACTCTTCATCGCTGCGATCGGAAAGAGCGGTCAGTTCCCGCTCCACACCTGGTTGCCCGACGCCATGGCCGGTCCGACGCCGGTGAGCTCGCTGCTGCACTCCTCGACGATGGTCGTTGCCGGCGTGTTCCTCGTCGCCCGGCTCTACCCGGTCTTCTTCACTGGCTTCGACATCCTTGGGACGGGTGGAAACTTCATCACGGTGATCGGTGGCATCACGATCGTGATTGCGGCAGCACTTGCGTTCGTCCAGAACGACATCAAGAAGGTGCTTGCGTACTCGACGGTTTCCCAGCTCGGCTACATGATGCTCGGCCTCGGTGCCGGCGCGTGGCTGCCCGCGGTGTTCCACATCTTCACCCACGCATTCTTCAAGGCGTGCCTCTTCCTTGGTGCAGGTTCGATCAGCCACAGCGCTTCGCACCACTCCTTCGACATGAAAAAGGACATGGGTGGGTTGCGCAAGGTGATGCCGATCACCTTCACGACGTGGGTCATCTCGACGCTCGCGTTGTGCGGAGTGTTCCCATTCTCGGGCTTCTTTTCGAAGGACGAGATCATCGACAACGTCGGCCACAACGGGTACAACACGTTCATGGTCATCGGTTTGATCGGTGCCTTCATGACCGCGGCCTACATGACTCGCGCCACCTATCTCACGTTCTTCGGCGAGCCGCGAGGAGCCTCGGCGGGAGAGCACCACGACGAACATGCGAACGACCACCACGATGCACACGACACGCACGACGACCATGGCCACGACGACCACGCGAACCACGGCCCGCGCGAGTCTGGTCTGTTGATCACCGCACCGCTCATGATCTTGGCAGTGCTCGCGTTCTCGTCGGGTTTCCTCAATGCGACGCCATTCGGCGAGAAGTTCGAACTGATCAAGAAGTGGGTCGAGCCACGACCCGAGGTCGTCGTCGACGTCGCCCACGGCGGCCCAGGTGAAGCGCGCGTCCTTGCCCTACCAACCGCAGAAGAGGGCCACCACGAGTCGCCATGTGGATCGGAGGCCCCGGAGGAAGGCGTGTGCTTTGCGCCGCAGCTACAGCACGCCAAGTTCAAGTGGTCGAAGGCGGCATTGTCGCTCATCATCGTCTTTGCCGGCATCGTCTTGAGTTGGTTGCTGAGCGTGGCTCTCTTCACCAAGCGCAATCCCGCCTTGGTCGGATTGACCGAGCGCAACAAGCTCCTCGGCGCGGGTCATCGACTGCTCGTCAACAAGTACTACTTGGACGCGCTCTATGAGAACGTCATCGTGAAGGCGGTAGCAGGACCAATCTCTGCGGCGGCGTACTGGTTCAACCAGAACGTCCTCGATGGCATCCTGCACGGCGTTTCGCGTGGGTCGCGCGGAGCATCCGGCTGGCTCTATCGAGTGGTCGACCAGCGACTCGTGGACGGAACGGTGAACAACTCGGGCAAGGCCACGAAGGGTGTCGGCGGGGCAGTTCAGCCGATGCAGTCAGGAAAGGTCGGTCAGTACGGCGCGCTGCTCTTCAGCGCGGCTGCCGTTGCTGCCCTCGTACTCGTCATTATCAACACGTAAGTAAAGAACCAAGGGAGAACACGCCATGGAAATGCTCCGTGACGACAACTGGGTGCTGAGCGTCGGCACATTCCTACCGCTGGTGGGAGTGGCGTTGATGATGCTCGTGCCGAAGGCCGAGGAACAGATGGTCAAGGCCATCGCGGTGATCACCTCGGTGGCGACGCTCGCCGTCGGCGTGTACACGCTGCTGCGCTTCGACTTCGACAAGGCAGGCACCATGCAGTTCGTCGCCGAGACGAAGTGGATCCCGCTGATCAAGAGCTCCTATTTCATCGGTCTCGACGGGATCAGCCTGCCGCTGTACTTCCTGTCGATGGTCATCACGTTGCTCGTGGTCATCTACAGCCTCGACCACGTTCCGTCACCCGGCAATCCGAAGGCCTTCTTCTCGCTGATGTTGGTGTTGCAGACCGGAATGGCCGGCACGTTCATCGCCCAGGACTTGATCCTGTTCTTCGTCTTCTTCGAGTTGGTCCTCCTGCCGATGTACTTCATGATCGGCGTGTGGGGTGGCGAGAACCGTCAGTACGCCTCGCTCAAGTTCTTCCTCTACACGATGTTCGGATCGGCGCTCATGCTGGTCGCGTTCCTGGCGTTGTTCTTCAAGACCGGCGCTGAAAGCTTCTCGATCCCGTACTTGATCGAGAACGGCTCGTCGATCGCCAAGAACTTGCAGATCTGGATCTT
>CAYSRZ010000170.1:0-1248 GCA_964433615.1 uncultured Acidimicrobium sp.
GCCAACGGGCAGACTTGACCCCATGTTGACCTACACCCCCGAAGCCGAGAAGTTCCGCGTCGAAGTCAAGTCCTGGCTCGTCGACAACCTGCCCAAGGGGTGGTTCGACGAGGGCTTCGAGTTGAGCGGTGACGAACGCAAGAAGTTCAACGAGCAGTGGCCGCAGAAGTTGTTCGAAGGCGGCTGGATCTGTGCGACGTGGCCGAAGGAGTACGGCGGCAAGGGACTGTCGATCCTCGAAGGCGTCGTGCTCGCGGAAGAATTCGCCAACGCTCGAGCACCGATGCGCGCCGACTTCTTCGGAGACACTCTCGTTGGCCCGACGCTGTTGCAGTGGGGAACGGAGGAGCAAAAGAAGGAGTTCCTGCCGAAGATCCTGAGCGGCCAGATGAGGTGGTGCCAGGGATTCAGCGAGCCGAACTCGGGAAGCGACCTTGCGAGTCTGAAGACGCAGGCGATCTTGGACGGCGACGAATGGGTGATCAACGGTCAGAAGGTGTGGACCACCCAAGGCCACCATGCCGACTACTGCTTCTTGCTCACGAGGACCGATCCGAGTGCACCCAAGCACAAGGGAATCTCCTATCTCCTCGTGCCGATGAAGCAGCCAGGCGTCGAAGTTCGCGGCATCGTGCAGCCAGACGGCACAGCGGAGTTCTGCGAGGTGTTCTTCACCGATGCTCGCTGCCCCAAGGACAACGTCGTCGGTGGCGTGAACAACGGATGGCAGGTCGCGAACTCGACGCTCGCCTTCGAGCGTGGCATGAGCGCTACGACCGGCTATCGCCGCTTCGAGGAGGAATACCGCCAGATGGTGGCCAAGGCGAAGTCGAACGGCGCGATCGACGACGCCGGCATCCGCCAGCGACTGATGCAGTACTACACGAAGATCCAGATCCTGCGATACAACGGACTTCGTTCCCTCGGCGCGAACCTCGAAGGGAAAAAGGACATGGGTGTGATCGCCCTCGGTGCGACCAACAAGATGTTCTGGTCCGAGATGCACCAGCGCGCGATGGAACTCGCCCTCGACATCTACGGTCCGGAGGCGATGCTCATCAACGCCGGTCCTGCTGACGGCACCTGGCCCGGTGCGCTGCGCGACAAGCGTCGCCCGGGATATCCGAGCAGTTCGATGATGTCGACGTTCTTCTTCTCTCGTTCCGAGACGATCTGGGGTGGCACGAGCCAGATCCAGCGCAACATCGTCGGCGAACGGGTCCTCGGCCTGCCGAAGGAACCGAAGCC
>CAYSRZ010000170.1:1348-2480 GCA_964433615.1 uncultured Acidimicrobium sp.
TGCGGCACGTCGCGGTCATATGGCGCGGCGATGAGTGGGGAAGAGATGATGAAGTCCGCGCTCGCCCGGTTGCAGGCGACGGGAATGTTCCACACCGCGGCGATGCGTAGGAGTGCCTTGATGTCGGGGTCGTGTGGTTGTGGTTCGAGTGGATCCCAGAAGAACACGAGCACGTCGACCAGACCGTCGGCAATGCGACCACCAAGCTGCTGATCGCCGCCGAGTGGGCCGCTACGAAGTCGTTCGACGTCGAGGCCGGTGTGCTCGGCGACGAGTCGACCCGTCGTGCCGGTGCCGACGAGGGTGTGCTGGGCGAGTTCGGCGCGGTGGTCTGCGGCCCAGGCGAGCAACTCGTCCTTCATGTTGTCGTGAGCGACGAGCGCGATGCGCTTCGTTGCTGGACTCTGGATCGTGGTCATGACGTGTGGGGGCATGCGCCCAGTGTGCCAGAACGAAGCCGACTGGTAGGTTCGGCTCATGTCGTCGACGGACGTACTTGAGTCGATAATCGTGTCGTCACCCGTGGGGAGACTGCGCCTCACCGCATCCAGACGAGGACTCGTGTCGATCGACGTAGTGCGCAGTGCAGCCAAGGTCGCCTCTCGCACGCCCACAGGGCCAGCGGGCTCGATCCTCGATCGCACGCGGCGACAACTCGAGCAATATTTCTCAGGTCGCCGTCGTTCGTTCGATGTCCCACTCGATCTGCGGGGCACCGACTTCCAGGTTGCTGCGTGGAAGGCGATGACGAGGATTCCCTATGGCACGACGATCTCGTACGGAGACCAAGCCCGCGCCATGGGAAAGCCGACCGCATTCCGTGCGGTCGGTTCGGCGAACGGTCGCAATCCGATCCCGATCATCGTGCCGTGTCATCGGGTGCTTGCGAGCGACGGAACGCTCGGCGGTTATTCACTCGGTCTGTCGATGAAGCGACGACTGCTCTCGCTCGAGGGCGTCAGTGCGGCTGGGTGAAACCGAAGCACTCACGCAGGTGGTCGTCGCGTAGCGCCGTTTCCGGGGCGCCGAAGGCAACCACGCGCTGGGCGAGCAACATCACCGAGGTGGCGTTCTCTGCGTCGCTCAACTCGTGCGTCGCCATCACGACGGTGACGCCACGGCGACGTTCCTG
>CAYSRZ010000171.1:0-2445 GCA_964433615.1 uncultured Acidimicrobium sp.
GGCATCGCCGGTGTGCAGGGCAACGGCCAGACCGAACTCGTGGATGCGATCACGGGGTTGCGCGCTGCGGCGTCCGGTCGGGTCAGGATCGCAGGTGACGACGTGACGGGGGACGATCCGCGTGCTCGCCACGTGAAGGGCATGGCGCACATCCCTGAAGATCGCCAGCGCCAAGGTCTCGTCGGAGCACTGAGCGTGGCCGAGAACCTCGTGCTCACGCGGTATCACGACGACGAATTTCGCTCAGGTTTGACGGTCGACTGGGACACGGCACACGAGACGGCCGAACGACTGATCGGCGAGTACGACATCCGCACTCCCGGCCCCGACGTCGGCGTCGGCACGCTGTCGGGAGGAAACCAACAAAAGGTGATCGTCGCCCGCGAGTTGAGTCGCGACCTGAAGGTCTCGGTCGCATCCCAGCCGACGCGCGGAGTCGACGTTGGGTCGATCGAGTACATCCACTCGCGCATCGTCGAAGAGCGCGACGCGGGTACTGCGGTGCTGATCGTGAGCACCGAGCTCGACGAGGTGATGGCGCTGTCCGACCGACTCCTCGTCATGTATCGCGGCGCGATCGTCGCAGACCTCGATCCGAAGCAGGTGAGTGCGATGGACGTCGGCCTGTACATGGCCGGATCGAAGCCGGGGGGCGCGGCATGAAGAAGGTCCTCGCGTTCCTCGAGCGCATCGCCAAGATGAACGGCGTCGTCCTCACCTTGCTCGCGATCGCCTCGGCCATGGTGGTCGGCGCGTTCATCATCGTGCTCTCCGACGTCGAGGCGTTGAAGTCCGGTGACGTGCTCTCGTCCCTGTCGACCGTGCCGAGTGCATATTGGTCTGTCGTCACGGGTTCCTTCGGTTCCCTTCGCGCGATCTCCAACACGATCAACTCGTCAACGCCGCTCATCTTGTGTGGCGTGTCGGTTGCGATCGCCTTCAAGGCCGGGCTGTTCAACATCGGTGCGACGGGCCAGATGCTCGCGGGAGGCATGACGTCTCTCGTCGTCGGGTTCTCGATGACCGGTCCCGGTGTGCTGCAGGTGCCGCTTGCGGTGATCGCCGGCGCCGTCGGTGGTGCGGTCTACGCCGGCATTGCTGGCGTGTTGAAGGCGCGCACGGGCGCGCACGAGGTGATCACGACGATCATGCTGAATTCGATCGCCGCGTTCCTCGTGTTGTGGCTACTCAAGACCGACCTGTTCCAGCGCCCAGATCGCACCGACCCCATCTCGAAGCTGGTCGACCCGGCAGGAAAGTTGCCGCGGCTCTTCGGCTTCCTCGACGGCCGGGCCGACCTCGTGGCCCACCTCGGGTTCCTCGTGGCCCTCGCCGCCGTCGCGTTCTATTGGTGGTTCCTGTCGAAGAGCTCGCTCGGCTTCGAATTCCGCGCGTTCGGCCTCAACGCGGATGCCGCAAAGTATGCGGGTATGCACACCAAGCGGCTCACCGTGCTCGCAATGGTGGTCGCGGGATCCTTCGCCGGGATGGCGGGCGCGGCCGAAGTGCTCGGCACCTACGGGTATGCCTCACAGAACTTCGCCGGCAACATCGGTTTCGATGCGATCGCCATTGCGCTACTCGGTCGATCGAGTCCTCTCGGAACCCTGTTTGCAGCCATCCTGTTCGGCGCGCTGCAGGCGGGCGGTCGCCAGATGCAGTCGACGACCGACGTGCCGATCGACTTGATCGTCGTGTTGCGCGCGTTGATCGTCATGTTCATCGCAGCACCGCTCTTGGTGAAGGCGATCTGGCGGGTCAAGGTGTCCGCCACGAGTGACGGCCAAACCTTCAGGGGGTGGGGTTCGTGAACGACATGGCTGGCGCAGTCGTGCTCTCTGCAGAACAGAAGAAGCGGTCGCGAAACGTCGGACTCACCATGGTCGTGCTGGGAGTCCTTGCCGGGTCGATCTTCACCAATCGACCTGGCGATGCTGGCTTCAAACTGCTTGACGACTACGTCTTCGTGATCCCCGCGCGACCCTTCGCGACCGCGCTCGCGATCGTGCTCGTCGCCCTCGGCGCAGTGCAGCTCATGCGTGGACTCGGCAGGGTGACCAACGTCGTGCTCTCGATTGCCACGGCGGCCTTCGTCATCGGATTCCTCACGTGGGCCGCGTCTGGCGGCTCGTTCAGCTTCACCGGAATGCTGCAGGACACGGTCGCGCGCAGCGTGCCGATCACGCTCGGAGCGATCGCAGGCATCTTGTGCGAGCGCAGTGGCATCATCAACATCTCGATCGAGGGCCAGCTCTTGGGCGCCGCCTTCGCCGGCTCCGTGGTCGGGTCGATCCTCGGCCCGTGGATGGGCATCCTCGCCGCCGTCGCCATGGGCGTGGGTTTGTCGGCGATCCTCGCGGTGTTCGCCATTCGCTACCGCGTCGACCAGGTGATCGTCGGATTCGCGGTCAACTTCTTCTCGCTCGGTCTCACGAGCTTTCTGAC
>CAYSRZ010000172.1:0-2444 GCA_964433615.1 uncultured Acidimicrobium sp.
CGGAACGCAAGCGTTGCAAACACCCACTCCTTTGGAGTCCCCGTTTGTGACCACGTCGGTGACGGTGCGCTCGATCCAGTGGTGGCAACTGTGGTGTCGGCAACGCCAAGACTCAAAGCTCCAGATCCCGGGAAAAGGTTCGCTGAAACCCTCTCGGTGAAGGAGCGTGGTGTGGTGAGTGAAAGCGAGTTCGCTGCGCTCATGGCAACGATCGAGATGACTGTCGCGTGAGTCCCGGTGGTCACGACGTCGGGTGAGGGAGTGAGGGTCTGATTCGCAATCGCCGTTCCATTCACGGCGGAGCTTGTGGCAACGAGCGGGTTGGCGAGATTCCCTTGGAATCTGCCGTAATTCAATATGCGAGCGCTCGTGCCAGATCCGTTGGATCTCGGGTCAAGCGACACCGACGTGGATCCGTCGGCGACGCGCCACGCGACGAGCAGATGGACGTTGGACGATCCGGAGATGCCACGACTCACGGCCTGCGTCCAGCCAGCCGGTAATGCGGGGGCCTTGTTCACGCTGCAGATCGCAATGAGCAGAAGGAGGTCACCGACCTGCGTGCTCGACGGGTAGGGAACGGAGACCACTGGGCCGATGCTCGACACGTCGGGCCCACTGTCGATGTAGGTCAGTCGAGGTGCGGTGACGGATTGACTCGGCACGCTCGCGGCAAGGGACCACGGTGTCGAGTCGGGAACGTCGAGCACGGGTCTTTGCGAGTACGTATAGGGGACTCCTGCCGTCGCAGATGTGTCGGTGCATCGCGCGACGCCGTTCGACGCACTCGGCGTGTTCTCACCTGTGCACACCTGGGCCGTTGTTCCTGGCGGTCCGGTCCGCGTGACGACGTAGGTGACGGGTCTGGCGCTCGTGACCTCGGGCCAGGCAAGCACGACCGATCGAGATGAAATGGACGGGACGACCACTGGCGCCACCTTCGGGGTGAAGGTGGCGCCAGTGAACGACGAGGACGGGGAGGCTGACGAGGCTGTGAAGAGCGAACTCGTCTCGGCGACCGACACGTTCGTGTGGGTTGACACGGCGAGCAGGCCCAGTGTTGCCGTCAGCCACCACGTCCTCACCCTTGGATCAACTCCACGTAATGGTGTTGCACTGACGGCCAGCGACGCATGAGCCGATCGGCTGGTTTGCACTCTGCACCGCGTTGAAGGTCAGCTGAATCGATGTCGAGCCACCCTGCAAGGCGTTCGGCGCGAGCAGTGGCAGGAGGTAGTCGATGTTGAAGTTCCGCGCGTTCGGCCCCTGGACCGGCGTGTCATTCAACAGGATGTGCTCCACCGTCGAACCGGAGGTGATCGCGGTATTCGTGCCGCCGATCACCTTGTAGTTCACGCCATCGACGATGCTCGTGGAACCGTCCTTCACGTAGAACTGAAGACCGGTCGCACCGGCCGTGTACAGGTTCGTGCCCGTCGAGTTCACGGCGACGTCGACCGACAGCCATGCCGGCAACGATCCCGTGTACTTCACGTTGTAGGTACAGGTGTCGAGCGACTTGGAACCGGTCGACGAACCAGCAGATGAGTCACCAGGACTCATCTCGCTCACGTTGCACGTCACGCTCGCCGAGTCGCCGAGGCCAACGGCCACGGTTCCGGTTGCGAATGCATTCGCCGAACTCGACTCAGACGCACTGAAGAGCGACATCGTTGCGCCGATCGTCAGAGCTCCAGCCGCGGCGATGGCCAGGAGGCCACCTCCGATGCTGAACATGGATTTATTGATGCTTTTCATGCTTTCCTCTTTCTGTTGGGGGAACTGTCATGCGAGTGGCCATCACCGCAGCCTGCGCGAGCAGGAGGGCAACGAAGACCATCGCAAGGATCTGGGGGCGCTGGAGCGCATAGAGCACGTATCCACCCCTCGGCACGTGGGTCGACACGACCCCGACGAGTCGGTCGACCGTCAGCAAAGTTGCATCCGGTGCCTCATTCGCATCACCTTTGGTCACGTACACCGGACTTGCATGCCCGAGTGTGCGTACCTCGACGATGCGGTGGGTGATGAGGAGGCCGTCGTTGTCCGGCGACGCGAACGTGACGACGGTTCCGGGCTGGAGGGCCGTCGTTCGGGGTTGAGGCAGTCGGCGCACCACGACGGCATCACCGGCGTTGAACGACGGGCTCATCGAGCCGGATTTGACGACGAGGAGACCGTGTCCGAGAACGGGCAAGGTCGCACCGTTTGCCGTGGTGGAGACCGCGGCGAGGAGGATCGTCAGGCCGGCGACGGCGATGAAGATTGCCACACACGATGCCCGCACGATGCGCACGAAGAGATGCATGGCATGGAACGCGACATGGACGTCTGTGGTGGAGTCGTCGATGACCTGGACTGAAGACACGCCCCAAGTGAAATGGTGTGACGAAACTCCGACTCGCTCAATCGGTACTTGTTGAAGGGCCCATCCGTACCGTTTT
>CAYSRZ010000173.1:0-2432 GCA_964433615.1 uncultured Acidimicrobium sp.
CGGAGTCCATCTTGTAGCGCCCGGACAGTGCGAAGTAGACACACTTGACGACCGGAGCCGCGCCCTGGGATCCGAACCCGGCCTTTTCCAGGTAGGCAAAGGCCGAATAGGGATGCTCGGCGCTCAAGCTGAACGCACCGAATGCGGACGAGTCGTTCCATGGCAGGTTGTTCAGACCTTGTGCAGTTCCCGTCTTGCCCGCGATCGGCAGCACGTTGTACGGATACCCCTTGAAGAGCAGCTCGCCGGTGGTCTTGTGGTAAAAATCGAAGAACACGCCCGGCCCGGTGATCACCCGCTGCAACCCACGGACCACTGCGTCGCGCTTTTCCCCCGTCATGTCGACGGTCGACACGGGCTCTTCATCATCGAAGCGATCGATGATGCTCGCCTGGGCCACGTCGGCAAGTCCCGGCTTTCTGTCCGGAGTCCCCGGCGACAGGATCGCCTGCACGACGTGTGGCTGCATCAACTTGCCGCCGTTGCCGAACACGCCATAGGCGGTGGCCACTTGGATCGGCGACGCAGAGAGGAGACCCTGGCCGATCGAAAACAGGATTTGGTCACCGACGTAGTACGCGCGACCGGACTCCTCCGAGATTGCACCGAGATCGGCCATCCGCTTCTTCAGCGCCTTGCTCGGAATCGTGCCCGCATATTCGTACGGCAAGTCGATGTTCGTCGGTGAGCCGAAACCGAACAGACGAACTTGTTGCTCGAGGATCGGTTGGTATCCGCGCTCGGTGAGGATCTGCTCACCGATCTTGTAGAAGAACGCATCCGAGGACACTGCGAGCGCAGTTTCGACGTTCACCATCCCGTAGCGACACGGCGAGCCGGTCGCGCGACAAATCGCGTTACGGAACACGCACTTGACGCCCTGCTGACAACGGTCGTCGGGGATGCTTTCCAACTTGTAGGAACCACGATCGTCGTAGCGATACGACGCACCACCGGCGAGCTGCCCCGAATTGAGCGCCGCGTAGGCCACGAACGGCTTGAACGACGAGCCGAGGTTGTATCGACCGCTCACTGCTCGGTTCACGAGAATCGACAAGTCGGGATCGTCGGTCTGCGGGAAGATCTGGGCGAACTTGTCCTTGCTCACGCCGCCGGCGAACCAGCGCAGGTCAAAACGCGGATACGACGCCATCGCCACCACCTGGCCGGTGTTGTGGTTCATCACCACCGCAGAGCCAGCGGGCGCCTTGTACAAAACCGGGTCGGGATTGGCCGGATCGATCGTGCCGTCCTCCAGGCGATTGAATCCCGCCTCAACACGTCGACGCAACACGAGTTGGGTCTCCAGGGCTTGTTCCGTGAATTGCTGGAGCTGCATGTCGATCGACAGTTGGATGTCGTTGCCGAGGACCGGCTCCACGCGCTCGAGTTGGCGCAACAGTCGGCCTTGTGCGTCCACCTCGTAGCGCACGTAGCCAGGCGTGCCGCGCAGGATCGTCTCGTAGCTCTGCTCTACTCCGTATCCACCCACGCGCTCGTTCGGTTCGTAGCCGAGGGATTTGTAGTACGCAAGCGTGGACTCGAGGATCGCACCCATGTACCCAATCACGTGGCTGCCGATCGCCCCGTAGGGATAGTTGCGTCGCCACTCTTCGCGCACGTAGATGCCCGGGAAGTCCTCGGCCCGCTCGCTCAGATAGAGCGCGGTTTCCTCGGAGACGTCCTCCTTCAGAGGCAGCGCCTCGAGCAGGCCGTAGCGCTTGTCGTCGTACCTGCGCTCGAGGGCCTCCTCGGTCATCTGCAACGGACCACTGAGTCGCGCGAAGATCTCGGCGCGATCGGAGTCCTTCTTGATCACCTGACGGTCGATCGTGGCCGTCAGAATGCGCTTGTTGTCGGCGACGATCCTGCCAACGGCATCGAAGATCCTCCCGCGTTCGGGCTGCAGGCGGATCGTGCGCGTGCGAACGGAGAGCACGATGTCTTCGTTCAACTCGACCTTCACCGACTGCAGGAACCACATGCGGATACCGAGGATGGACATGAGGATCGCCGCGACGACGCCGAGCGACACCAGTCGTGAACGAGACGCAGGTGTGGCCATCGTCGTCAGCTACCGAGCGAGGCCTTGAGCGTCCAACGACTGACGACGAGTGCGAGCGGGGCGGCGACAAGGTTGATCACCGTCACGCCGAGGGCGACGAGCACCATGCGCGGGCGCACCCATCCGCCGAGTCCGACCATCGACATGGCGAAGGGGAACACGAGTTCGGCCACGAACGTGGCGACCGCCACGCCACCGATCTTCAACCACCACGACGGTTCCCGGATGAAAAACGGCAGCGCGCCGGCGAGCGCCCCTGCCCCGCCGAAGACGAGTGAACACAACCCAAGTGGGGTGTTCAGCACGCAGTCATACATGAAGCCGAGCAACAGACCCGACATCGCTCCGACCTCGAGGCCGTAGGTGA
>CAYSRZ010000174.1:0-2409 GCA_964433615.1 uncultured Acidimicrobium sp.
GGCCGCGGGACACCGTCGTCGTCGTGCGTCGCGGCGAGGTGGTGGTCGTCGTGCGCCGCACCGTCGTCGTCGGAGCCACGACGCCAGTGGAGGTCGTCGTGCCAGAGGGAATCGTGGTCGTCGTCGTCGAAGTGGACGACGAGGTCGTGGTGGTCGTCGTTGCGCCCGATGCACCGGAGTTCGAGCCCGAGGCGACGTTGTTGGTGACCGACTGCCCCGACAACGACGCGGCGTCGTTGCCAGCCGAGTCCTGGAGGGCGTTCGCATCGTTGCCTCCCGTCGGGTCGGCATACGCCACGGTGATGGACTGGCCCGCTCCGACCGCCGACGCCAACGTCAACACCACCGTCGAACCGGACACCGATGCCGACGACACCGATCGTGACACCCCATCGACGAGCACCGTGTATGCCGAGGTGCCGGCCGTCGTCGCCGACAACGCCTCCGAGTACGTCAAGGTGATGGTCGTGCCGGCCGCATTAGTCGCCGCCGAGACGAACGTCGGTGACGCGGTGTCGACCGTCGATGAGTTCGTCACCGACGTCGAACCGATCGATCCGACGTCGTTGCCCGCCGAGTCCTGCACCGCATTCGTGTCGTCGCCAGCCGTGGGATCCGAATACGTGAAGGTCACGCTCTGTCCGCTTTCGATGGCCGGAGTGGTCGCCAAGATGACGTCGGATCCGGACACGGTGACCGACGTCGGCGTGCGCGCCACACCATCGACGACGATCGAGAAACGCGCCGCGGTCGCCGTCGTCGCCGAGAGAGACTCGGAGAACGACAGCGTGACCTGCGTGCCGGCGGTGTTCACCGCAGCGGAACTGAACGTCGGAGCGGATGTCTCACGCGTGATCGTCGTCGTGGCAGTCGAGGCAGACGACGGACCGGTATTCCCGGCGCCATCCGTCGCCCCGCCTGAGGCGAATCTCGGCTGCACCGTTCCCTCACCACAGCTCGACACGGTGATCGTGTAGGTCGTCCCACTGCCGGACACCCCGAATGAACACCCCGTGGCTGCGCCCGCATTCGAAAAGTCCCCCGACGCAACACCTGTCACCGACTCCGAGAACTCCAGGGTGTAGGTGAACGACGTCGACGCGGTTGGCGACGACTGGCTGGACGTGAACGACTGGACAGTCGGCGCAGAAGTATCAACACCCGCATCGGACAGCCCCGAAACTTGTCCAGGGACATTGCGATCGACGCTGCTTCCCCAACCAAGCTGGTCGACTTGATTCTCGCCCCAACACCACACAGTTCCATTGGACTTCAAGGCGCACGTGTGATCTCCGCCAGTACTCATCGCCGTCACACCCGACAGGTTGTACACATCCGAAAACCGGCTATCCCCTGCAGAAGATGTGTTACCTCCAAATCCAAGCTGACCCGACACGCCTTGGCCCCAACATTTCATCGTTCCATTTGGTGATCCAGAACGAATGAGGACGCACGTGTGGTTGCCTGGTTGACCACTATCGGCAGCGATATCTACTTCTGTGTACTTGCTCGCACTGATCGCAGATGCTTCATGGGGTGAACCGCTGATACCCGAAACTTCCACGGGACTTGTTCGATCCGTCGTCGACCCGTCGCCAAGTTGGCCCTTGTTGTTCCAGCCCCAACACACGGATCTCCCGGTCCTTTGTACCGCGCACGTATGGAACCTCCCTGCGCTGATCGCGACGACATCACTGAGCGGGTTGGAGTCAGAAGAAGAGGTCACGACGCTCACCGGCGAGGACGAGGACGACGTACTCCCCTGCCCGAGCTGTCCGTTCGATCCGGCGCCCCAGCACTTCACCTGCCCCGACGCAAGTAGTGCACAGGAGTGTGACATCCCAACGGCCACCGCAACGGCACCCGTGAGCGGTGTCGAGTCTGATTCGATGACTTGCACTGGTCTACTTCTGTTGGAATATGGTGACGTCGTTACATCTCCGAGTTGACCTGCGTTGTTGTACCCCCAGCAGACCACGCGCCCACCGGCGGAAAGCACGCCACAAAAGTGGAAGTGGCTTCCAGAAATCGAGGTCACCCCGGTGATGCTGACACCTGCAGACTCTTGGACGTTTACCGCAGAAGTTGACGTTGTGTCGCGACCGTCTCCAAGTACGCCGTAGGTTCCACGTCCCCAACACTTCACTGATCCGTCTGCTGCAATCACTGCGCACGAGACGTGATAGCCAGTTGAAATCGACGCGACGCCCGAAACCCCAACGACGGAGACAGGGGTCGGAGTTGACGTCGTGTTGTTAACACCATTACCAAGTCCACCCTCGCTCTGGTAGCCCCAGCACTTAACGCCACCGGAGTTTGTCACGACGCACGTGTGATGCCCGGCCGCCGAGAGAATTCCGCCACCTTCGAGGATGGACTGCGACGCAGTCGCGGTGGATCCGTTCGTCG
>CAYSRZ010000175.1:0-2387 GCA_964433615.1 uncultured Acidimicrobium sp.
CCACCCCATGCGTCCATGAGCACTCGGTAGACCACTACACGTTCGGTGCGCGCTTCGGCCACGACCGCGGTCTTGGCGTCCTTACGCACGACGACCATCTTGTTCGCCGAGTTGGCTTTGTCGATGTCGTCGAGGTAATGCACGGTCGTGCCTGCGGCGGTCACGCAGTCCACTTGGTGGTCGTCGAACCACGCCGAGATCCACTTGTGCCAGCCGAAGAACGAGTCAGACTGTTCGCCGGTCGAACCGGTGCCCATGATGTCCCAGCCCTTCGTGAAGTCGCGCGCCGGATAACTGAAGTCGTAGAGGTCGATGAATCCGAGGAGTGAATGGCCCATCTCGTGCGGGATGAGTGACGGCGTGGTGATCATCGAGGCGTGCACGGGTCCCGATGGAGAGGGGATCGGTCTGTGCCATGCCTGCACGTTCGTGTACTCGGGGGCGTGACGGAAGGCGACGCCAACAACGCTGATGCGACGGTCGTCGAGCATCGCGATGACGACCTCGTAGCTCGGCAGATTCCACGAAACCGGAGTGTGCGACAAGATTCGTGTCATGAGTTCGGTGCGGTCGCACTTGTCGCAGATGCCAACGAGCCCCTCGTCGGACGCCGAATAGGGAACCTTGAGGATCGTCGGCTTGCCCGTCGCGGGGTCCGTCGGTGTCCAGACGTAGGTCATGTTCAGTCGACCGAGCGACTGTGCCCGGTAGAACTCCGCCTGCTTGGCGGTCATGTCGACGATCTCTTTGTAGTTGCGACCGTTGTTGCCCGTATCCGTGAACTGGACGGGAATCATCAACACGCGTGGGTTGGTCATCGATCCGCGAAAACTCGGTCGCGGGAAGCCAAGGGTGTTCGGGGCGTCGAACGACTTCAGCTTGCACTCGTTCGTCGATGCAAATGCCGAGTCGCTCGACACGGTCGGAGCGGGACCGACGGGGACGGTCGTCTTGGTTCCTGTCGTCTTGGCTGACGACGCAGTCGGCTTCACCCAGATGCGCTTCTTGCCGACCGTGCGGCACACGTGGCGCACGCCAGAGATCGACTTGGTCGCACCGACCGTCGTGCACGACTGGGTTGCGGCATCGGCAGTTGCGGTGACCCCGACGATGGATGCGGAAAGGGAGATGACGAGGATGCGTGCGAGTCGTGGCATTCCACGAGATTAGGTGAGGAGTACCTGAGAAGGGTCGGATTAGATCGCCGCTGGCGCCTGCATGCGTCGTGCGGCCGACTGGGTGAGCCGATCGAGGATCGTCGCCATGATCACGACGGCAAGTCCTACTTCGATGCCGAGCCCTGCACCGTTTGCGCCAGTGAGTGCTTCGATCGACCGATAGCCGAGTCCACCACCGCCGACCATGCCGGCGATGATCGCCATCGCCAACACCATCATCACCATCTGGTTGACCGCAAGGATGATCGACGGCATCGCGAGCGGAATGCGAACTCCCCACAACACCTGTCGTGGAGAGGCGCCGAAGGTGGTTGCGGCCTCGATCGACTCGGGGTTCACCTGACGGATGCCGAGTGCGGTCAGTCGGATGCCGGGTGGGATCGCGTAGACGACGGCGGCCACGACTCCGGGAACCGGTCCGACGGTGAAGATCATCACGAACGGGATCGCGTAGATGAGCGGCGGAATGGTCTGGAGCGAATCCAGCACCGGCGAGAGTGCGGCCTCGACTTTGGGGCGACGACCGAGCCACACGCCGATCGGCACGGCAATCAGGATCGACAAGATCACGGCGACGATCGTCTGGGCGAGGGTCTCCGTCGAGTCGTACCACATGCCGCTCACGCCGATGACGAGGAGTCCGGCCGCCGTCGTGAGTGCCATCTTCCAGCCGGCAGCGAACCAGGCGAACGCTGCAGCGACGACGACCACGACCTGCCAGGAAAGCGTGGTGTTGAGCAGGGATCGCGAGCGAAGGAGCACGTCACGCACGACGAAGTCGTTGAACGGTCGGGTGATGAAACTGAACGTGTCGCGGAACCAGTCGACGAAGTCGTCGATCGGATTGGCGAAGAACTTGCCCCAGGAAAATGGGAACTCGACCCAGCCAAAGACTCGACCGAGGATCGTGGCGACGGCGAGTGAGGCGACGACGAGGACGAGTCGTCGACGGGGCATCGTCGTGTTCGAAGAACCCGGGGAGGTGACGAGCGCCAAGCTCACGCGGTCGAGCACGAAGGCAACCGCGACGACGGCGAGGCTGACGACGAGGCCCTTGCCGGGGGACAGCGCGCGCACGGTCTGGTTGATCTCCTGGCCGAGTCCACCCGCGCCGACGAGCGTGGCGATGACGACGATGCCGAGGGCCATCATCACGGTCTGGTTGATGCCGGTGACGATCGACGGGACCGCAAGTGGCATCTCCACCCG
>CAYSRZ010000176.1:0-2385 GCA_964433615.1 uncultured Acidimicrobium sp.
ATGCTCGGTCTCTACGTGTCGGACCATCCGCTCATGGGCATCGAAGGGGCGCTTCGTCGGCGCGTCGACTCGTCCATCGCCGAGGCCGTGGAGCGCGAGGACAACTCGTTCTTCACGATCGGCGGCATCATCAGCACGCTGAATCGCAAGTACACCCGCAAGGGTGACCTGATGGCGACGTTCATGCTCGAGGACCTGCAGGGTGCGGTCGAAGTCGCGGTGTTCCCGAAGACCTTCCAGCGCTACGGACATCAGCTCGCCGACGACGTGATCGTGACCGTGAAGGGTCGTCTCAACAAGCAGGACGAGACCAGGGTGTCGTTCATGGCCACCGACATCGCGGTGCAGGAGGGATTGCGGGCGAGCGGGGACTCCTTGCACATCAAGGTCTCGGCTCAGGCGCTCACGCCCGAGTTGATCGAGGACTTGAAGGGCGTGTTGCACCAGCACCCAGGAACCTCGCCGGTGTTCTTGCATCTCGGTGGCGACAAGGTGATGCAACTCGACTCCAAGTTCACGGTCGACTTGGACCGTGTGATCGGCCAGATTCGGGTGATGTTCGGCGAGGCCGCCTACATCGAATAGCCCGACGTGTGGTATCGGCCCGTCTGAAAACGGGATTTTGCTGGCAGACTGGAGTCCTATGACCGTGGTGGTTGAGACTCGCGACTGCGCATCGCTCACCGACACCGACCTCGACGAATTGGCCAACATGGGTGGCGCGTTCGACATTGGCGCCGTGTCCAAGGCCAAGGAGGACTGGGTCCTCTTCACGAGCGCACGTGTGTCGGGCAAGTTGAACGGTTTCACGTTTTCCACCCTCGAGCGCATCGGCGGCACGCCGTGCGTGCTGCTCGGCATGATGAGCGTGAAGCGAACCGCCAAGCGTGACGCCGTCCTCAAGGGTCTGATGACCGAGGCGTACCACCGAGCGTTGATGGCGTTTCCGGACGAAGACGTCGTCGTCGGGTCTCGCTTCGCCACCGCGGACGCACTCGAGGCCTTCAAATCGCTCACCGACATGATCCCTCGACCCGGCCACCGCGCGGTGGGTGAGGAGCGTGCATGGGGCAAGCGCCTCGCGCGTCGATTCGGGGTCGAGCGCTACTACGACGACCAGTCGTTCATCGTCAAGTCGCACGGTCACTCCGGATTCCTCGACCACGAGTCGTTGAAGCCGGGCAAGGTCTCCGCCGACATCGCCGCACAGTTCAAGGGCGTGAACGTCGCCAAGGGCGGCGCGCTCATCGTGCACGGGTGGACGATGGCCGAGTCGCTCGCCAAGCTCGGCAAACTCGTCAAGAAATAGAACGGGGCACTCGGTGGACTTCGCCGAGCTCGTGCGCACCCGCACGATGACGAGGGCGTTCGACTCGACGCCCATCGAGCGCGACCTGCTCGCATCGCTCGTCGATTCCGCCACTCGATCTCCGTCCGCGGGCAAGGCCCAAGGTTTCGACCTCGTGGTCTTCGAGGGATCCGACACCGCTCGTTTCTGGGACGTCACCTTGCCGCCATCGGAGCGCGAGGGCTTCGCCTGGCCGAGACTGCTGGATGCTCCCGTGATCGCGATCGTGTGCGCGGATCCACGCGCCTATCTCGCGCGCTACAGCGAAGCAGACAAGGTGCGAACCGGTCTCGGTGAGTCGACGGGCGCGTGGCCTGCGCCGTATTGGACGATCGATGCCTCGTTCGCGACGATGACGCTCATGTATGCCGCCCACGACGCCGGCCTCGGTGCACTGTTCTTTGCGATCGCCCGCGGCGCCGACGAGATCCGTCGTACGTGCAACATTCCCGACCACGTCGAGATGCTCGGTGCGCTCGCGCTCGGTTGGCCGCACGCACATGCGGGTGCACGCAAGGGTCGAAGTGCGCCACGGGCGCGTCGTACGGCGTCGTCCGTCCTGCGCTTCAACTCGTGGTGAACGAGGCGAGCCGAGCGCGCAGATCCTCGGGCGTCTTCGCCGGCAGCTGGCAGGCATAGTCGCGACAGACGTACGCCGCAGGTTCACTGCGACCGACCCACAGCGGTGAGTCGAACGGTTCTCCCCAGGCGATGGTGCGCAGGGGATCGAAGGATCCGCGCAAGACGTCGACGAGATCGGGTCGATCTCCCACGACGACGACCTCGCAGGAACCCTTCAGCAGTCGGTGCATCGCTGCGTAGAAGTTGCCGAATCCGCTCGGCGCACTCGGTGCGACGCGGCCCAGGAGTCGGGCGATGTCGTTGGCGCGCTCGATGAGCATCGAGTC
This sequence comes from uncultured Acidimicrobium sp., assembly GCA_964433615.1. GTDB lineage: Bacteria > Actinomycetota > Acidimicrobiia > Acidimicrobiales > Ilumatobacteraceae > UBA3006. The sequence goes on from CAYSRZ010000176.1 coordinate 2,257, forward strand.
CCCGGTGAGGGTTCCGAGTCGCAGGAACGCGGCCATCGTCGTCGAGTTCGCCGACGGTGTCGCGTTGTCCATGAGGTCCTTCTGGCGGGTGACGAGCCGCTCGGCATGGTCGGCGGTCGTGAAGACGCC
>CAYSRZ010000177.1:0-2349 GCA_964433615.1 uncultured Acidimicrobium sp.
ACCACGTGGCGCATCGTCTGGGCACTCGAGAGCCCGAGCGAGCGGGCGGCCGCGCGTTGGGACTCATGCACGCTGTCGATGCCGGCGCGGAAGACCTCTGCGACGTATGCGCTGTAGGTCATGCCGAGGGCGACGGACCCCCACAGAAGCGGCGAGTTCCACGGACGCTCGAGTCCGATGCCCGGCACGCCGAAGCCGACGAGATAGATCCACAAGATCACCGGAACGCCGCGCATCACGTCGGTGTAGGCGACGACGAAGACGCGCAGCGGAAACAGCGCCGGGTTGCGCGTGTTGCGGGCGACGGCGAGACCGAGTGCGACGACCAGGATCGCGGGCGTCGTCCAGGCGAAGATCTTGACGTCCAACACGAACGCCTCGAGCAGTCGGGGGAACGAGTCGACGAGCCGTTCCCCGTCGAAGAAACTTGCCTTCACCCGATCCCAGCGCGGCATGCGCGGGATGAAGATGACCAACAAAGCAACGACGCCGGCAGTGCTCAGCGCAGCAATTGCGGTGCTGCGTCGGCGCTGCCGGCGTTCGAACGCGAGGCGTTCTGCGTTGCGTTGCGTAGGTTGCCTTATTCGCTGATGACCGGTGCGGAGATGTTGTCCGACAGCCACTGCTGCTCGATCGCATCGAGCGTGCCGACCTGGCGAATCTGGGCGAGCGCGGTGTTCACGCAGTCGACGAGCGGGTTCTCGAGGTCAAAGACCATGCCGAACTCGTCCGTCGTTCCGCCGGCCTCCGCCGGGAACTGTCCGACAACCTTGGTGCCCTCGATCTCGACTGCGCTGATGTAGAGCGCGGTCGGCAGGTCGACGACGATCGCGTCGATCTGCTTGGCCTCGAGTGCGGCCTTGGCGGCGGCGTTGTCGTCATAGACGTACGGCTCGGTGGTCGGTGCGATCACGTTGGTCACGAAGTCCAAGCTGGTCGTTCCCGACTGCACGCCGAACTTGACGGCTGCGAGTTCCGCGAGCGTCGTCATCGAGGCGACGGGGGAGTCCGCGTAGGCGACCATCGCCTGGTTCGTGGTGTAGTACGAGTCGCTGAAGCTCACGGTCTCCTTGCGCTCGTCGGTGATCGAGTACTGCTGGAGGTTGAAGTCGAAGTTCTTGGCACCCGGCTGGATCGCCTCGTCGAAGGTGGTGCGCACCCAGACGACGTTTTCCTTGGCAAAGCCCATCTGTTCGGCAACCGCGTATGCGACGGCGGCCTCGAAGCCCTCACCGGACTCGGGGGCGTCGTTTTCGACCCACGGCGAATAGGCCGGGGCACCGGTGCCGATCGTCAGCTTGCCCGCCTCGAGGGTCGCACCAGCGGTGCACTCGTTGCCGCCGCCCGCGGCGACCTCGGCCGCAGAGTCGGATCCGGAGCTACCGCCACCACAGGCCGCGAGGCCGAGGCTGGCTGCCGCAAGAAGACCAATGAGGGACTTACGCATGGTGGATGCCTTTCGGTGAAGGGGTCGCGGGGAGGGTCCCCGACGACGAGTCCAACTCTAACTTGGACCGCGGGCGTGCCGTAGGCTTCAGCCATGACGATTACTGGGGAAGAAAATCGCAGCATCATCGGCCGAGACGACATCAACGACGTCGAGGCCATCTTGTCCACGCCGATGGTGGACCCGAACGAGGTCCTGCACGCGGTAAGGAACGACGCGGACACGATCTTCACGTGGGACTACTCGCTCGCTCGCCCGCAGCTGCGCAAGCTGTACGAGAAGGCCAAGGTCGGCCAGTGGAACGCCACGACCGACATCCCGTGGGACACCGACGTCGACATCGAAAAGTCGATCGCTGCCGACCAGGAGATCCTCGGCAACGGCATCGACCCGGCGTGGTATGCGGGGACGAAGCTCGAAAAGTGGGGCGACAAGGAGTGGCTCGAGTTCGGCATCCAGGGCCGCAAGTGGATGTTGTCGCAGTTCCTCCACGGCGAGCAGGGTGCGCTCATCTGCACCGCCAAGATCACCGAGACCGTTCCGTGGTACGACGCGAAGTTGTACGCGAGCACCCAGGTCGTCGACGAGGCGCGTCACGTCGAAGTGTTCGCCCGCTACCTCGACGAAAAGCTCGGCGGCGGCTACCAGGTCAACACGCACCTCGGCATGTTGCTCGACGACATCGTCAACGACTCTCGTTGGGACCTCACCTATCTCGGCATGCAGATCATGGTCGAGGGACTCGCGCTCGCCGCGTTCGGCTTCCTCCACCAGTTGACCACCGAGCCGCTCCTCAAGCACCTGCTGCGCTACGTGATGAGCGACGAGGCGCGTCACGTCGCCTTCGGCGTGTTGAGCCTGAAGGAGGTCTACGACGGGATGAGCGATGCAGAGATGAAGGA
>CAYSRZ010000178.1:0-2339 GCA_964433615.1 uncultured Acidimicrobium sp.
AAGGCCGGCGTGCGATCGATCCTCAACTTCGCCTCCGTCGTGCTCACCGTCCCCGACACCATCTCGGTGCGCAGCGTGGACCTCGGCGTGGAACTGCAGATCCTCGGCTATTACGAGCAGCTGAGTCGCGACACCGGTAAGGACAAGCGCGAGGCGGTGCCGGCGTGTCGATAGCGGTCTTCGGAATCAACCATCGCTCCGCGCCACTCGACGTGATCGAGCGCGTCGCACTCAACGACGAACGGCTGGTGAAGGCGCTCGTCGGACTCACGTCGCGTGACAGCGTGCGCGAATCGGTGATCCTCTCCACCTGTAACCGCACCGAGGTCTACGTCGTCGCGGAGAAGTTCCATGGTGCGTTCGCCGACGTTCGCGAACTGTTGCAGGAGGTGTCCGGTCTCACTGCCGACGAACTGACCCCGCACCTGTTCAGTGAGCACGACGATCATGCCGTCAACCACTTGTTCAAGGTGGTGAGTGGACTCGACTCGGCGGTACTCGGAGAGTCCGAGATCGTCGGTCAGGTCAAGTCCGCATGGGAGGCCTCACGACGAGTCGAATCTGCGCGCACCACGCTCAACTTGTTGTTCCGCCATGCGCTCGAGGTCGGCAAGCGGGCGCGGACGGAGACCTCGATCAGTCGTGGGACGGCCTCGGTGTCGCACGCGGCAGTGGAGATGGCAACGGAAATCCTTGGCTCCCTTGCCGGCAAGAAGGTCGTCGTCATCGGGGCCGGCGAGATGGGAACCGGGATCGCCCGTGCGTTGTCCGCCGATGCGCGTGCGGAGGTGGTCGTCCTCAACCGCAGCCACGATCGCGCCCGCGAGCTCGCCGACTCCGTCGGTGCGACCGTGCGCGACTTCACCGAGCTGCAGGATGCGCTCGCGCAGGCCGACGTGTTGCTCACCTCCACTGGTTCGGGTGACGTCATCGTGTCGACCGAGGCACTCGAGGCTGCACGCAAGGAAGCCGGATCCCGCCCGCTTCTGATCGTGGACATCGCGGTTCCCCGCGACGTCGAGCATTCGGCGGGGAGCCTTCCCGGTGTCACGCTGTGCGACCTGCACCACCTGCGCGACTGGGCACAGAAGGGTCTCGCCGCTCGCGCGAAGGAGACCGACGATGTCAAAGCGATCATCGTGGCCGAGGTTGCGCGGTTCAATGAGTCGATGGTGGAGCGGCAAGCCGCACCGCTCATCGCCGAGTTGCACGAGCGCGCAGAGCAGATCCGCCAAGCGGAAGTCGAGCGATATGTCGCACGTCTCGGCGGGCTGGCGAAGGACCAGCGCGAGGCAGTCGAGTCGCTGACCAAGTCGATCGTCGCCAAGTTGTTGCATTCACCGTCGTTGCAGCTGAAGAACAACGCGGGCACGCCGCAAGGTGAGCGCATCTCGGATGCGCTGCGCGACCTGTTCGACATCGAATGATCCGCATCGCCACGCGGTCGAGCGCCCAGGCGCGAACCCAGGCCGAGGTGGTCGGAAGCGCCATACGAACCGCAACGGGCGAGGACTTCGAACTCGTCTTCGTCGACACGCTCGGCGACAAGCGTCAGGACGTGCCCTTGCACTCGATCGGTGGTCAGGGAGTGTTCGTGAAAGAGGTGCAGCACGCTGTCCTCAACGGATCGGCAGACGTCGCCATCCACTCCGCAAAGGACCTTCCCTCGCTGCAGGCGGAGGGACTCGTCGTCGCAGCGTGGTGCGAGCGTCGCGATCCGCGTGACGTGCTCGTTGGATCCACGTTGTCAGGCTTGCGCAACGGGGCGACCGTGGCGACCGGTTCGGTTCGCCGCCGCGCGCAGCTGTCCGTCGTGCGTCCCGACCTCAGCTTCGTCGACCTGCGAGGAAACATCACGACGAGGCTCACCAAGGTGCCGAACGACGGGGCAATCGTGATGGCTGCAGCCGCACTCGAGATCCTCGGTCTCACCGACCGCATCGCCGAGTACCTCGATGTCGACCGCTTCATTCCGATGGTCGGCCAGGGCTGTGTGGCCGTCGAGTGTCGAGCCGACGATGAGCGGGTGCGCTCTCTCGTCGCGCACGCCGACCACGCACCGACGAGGTTTGCAGTCGAGACCGAGAGAACCTTTCTCGCCGAGGTCGGTGCCGGTTGCACGGCGCCGCTCGGCGCACACGTATCCGGTGGGACGCTGTCGGTGTTCATGGCGTCGGGTCCCGAAGCGAACGCCCGCAGGTTCACGTCGACGAAGTCAATCACGGCATCAACTGCGCACGACGTGGCACGCGACCTCGCCCGCGAAGCACTCCGCTTGGTCCAATGAGCCCGACGCTGAGCGGCGTACGCGTGGTGCTCACGCGGCCTGAAGGTTCCTC
>CAYSRZ010000179.1:0-2335 GCA_964433615.1 uncultured Acidimicrobium sp.
CGAAGCCCTCTCCGCCCGGACCGAAACCGGAACCCGGAGACAAAGCGACGTTGCACTCGCGCACGAGGTGACTGCAGAACTCGACGGAATCCATGTCGCGATACGGCTCCGGAATCGGCGCCCACACGAACATCGACCCGCGCGACTTGGGGATGTGCCAGCCGATGCGACCGAGGCCGTCGATGAGCGTGTTCATCCGGCTTTCGTAGATCGCGCACACTTCCTTCGGGTAGTCGGCCGCCTCGTTCAGCGTGACGGTGGCAGCGATCTGAATCGGCTGGAACGTGCCGTAGTCGAGGTAGCTCTTCATCTTCATGAGTGCCTGCACGACCTCGGTGTTGCCCGCCATGAAGGCGCACCGCCACCCGGCCATCGAGAAGCTCTTGGTCATCGAATACAACTCGACGGCGCACTCCATCGCACCGTCCGCCTGCAAGATCGACGGTGGCTTGTAGCCGTTGAAGCCGACGTCGGCGTAGGCGAAGTCGTGCACCGCGATCATCTCGCGTTCGCGACAGAAGTCGACCACTCGCTGCATGAACGCCGCATCCACCGTCGCGCCCGTCGGGTTGTGCGGGAACGACACGACGAGCACGCGTGGGCGCGGCCAACCGTTCTTGTATGCCTCCGTCAAGTTCGCGAAGAACTCATCGGCGTACTGGGCGTCGTCGACGGTCTGCTGACTGCGCATCGGCACCTGGCGCACGTCAGCACCCGCAAAGAGCGGACCGTAGATGTGGATCGGATAGCTCGGCGACGGCACGATGGCGGCGTCCCCGCGATCGAGCAACACCCACATCAAGTGGCTGAAGCCCTCCTTGGAGCCGATCACGTTGGTGATCTGGGTCTCCGGGTTCAGCGTGACGCCCCAGTTGCGCTGGTACATGTCGGCGACGGCCTCGCGCAGCTTGGGCAGTCCGCGCGAGAGCGAATAGCGATGGTTGCGGGGATTGTGGGCGGCCTCAGCGAGCTTGTCGACGGCAACCTTCGGCGAGGGAATGTCAGGGTTGCCGAACCCGAGGTCGATCACGTCGGCGCCGTCGTGTCGCGCCGCGATCTTCAGGTTGTTGATGATCGTGAAGACGTACGGCGGCAGGTTGGTGATTCGGCGAAATTCCACCCGATCAACCTAGTCACTGCCGCCCGAGAAGTGCGGCCCCAATTGCACCGGCTCGCTCCCCGAGCGTGGCCGCGACCAGCCTCGGATGAGCACGGTGTTCGGGGGCATAGAGCAACGATGCAAAGTGTCGGGCGATCCGCGGCATGAGCTCGTCAGATCCGACGACGACTCCTCCGCCGATGACGATCACCTCGGGATCGGTGGCGTTCGTCAGGTTCACGAGCCCGAGGGCGACGTAGCGCGCGAAACCCTCGAGGATCGTCTTCGCCGAGTCGTCACCAGCACGTGCGCGAGCGACGATCTCTTCCCCCGGCACCCCATCGGCCAACCTGGCAAGCGCCGAACCTGATGCATATCGCTCCCAGCAGCCGTTCAGTCCGCACGGGCATGGCACGCCGTCGAGTTCGACGACCATGTGTCCGATCTCGCCGGCAAACCCGTGCGCGCCACGTTGGAGCACACCACCAGAGACGAGTCCTCCGCCGATTCCCGTCCCGAGCGTCACCATCCACGCATCCCGCGCGCCGCGCGCTGCACCCACCGTCCACTCGCCATGGGCGGCGCACGTCGCATCGTTGTCGATCGTGACGGGAACCGACAGCTTCGCTCGAAGCTGGTCGGCGAGTGGCAACTCGACGGCTCCTACCAAGTTCGGCGAGGAACGAATGACGCCACCCGGGGTGATGAGCCCGGGCACCCCCACACCGACGGAGTCGAACTCGCCCATCTGCTCCACGAGCGAGACGATGGTGGCGGCAAGTTCAGACGCGTGCGGGGTGGCGACCCGTGCGGACTCGACGACCTTAAGGTTCTCGTCGACGACGACGCCGAGACACTTGGTGCCACCGACGTCGACGCCAGCGACACGCCTCACGACTCGATGCGAGCCTTGAGTTCCTTCAGCGTGCTCAAGATGCGCACCTCTGCACGTCGCTTGACGAATCCTGGCAACGGGATGATCAACTCGATCGACAGGTCGTAGGCGATCCGCGTCTGGTCGCCGACCGAATCGAAGGTGTAGGCGCCGTGGATCTCGCGCATGATGTCGCCGTCGACCATCGTCCAACTCAGACGACGCGGTGCGTTGGAGTAGTCGTACTTGAGCGTGAAGTGCGTACTGCGGCCGAGCGCGGACGCCCGATAGTCGACGATCAACGCCCGACCCTGTGCATCACGATCCTTCACGTCGGCCTGCTTGACGTCCTTGGCCCACGA
>CAYSRZ010000180.1:0-2316 GCA_964433615.1 uncultured Acidimicrobium sp.
GACGGCACGATCGCCGTCACCTCGATCGACCCCGACGACCAAGCGCCGAACTTCACCCAGCGCGGCGACTACATCGACATCGCAGCGCCAGGGTCGCGCATCGTGTCGACGGCCAAGGGCGAGTACAACTCACAAAACGGGACCTCGATGTCGGCGGCCTTCGTCAGCGGCACGGCGGCGCTGCTCTTTTCCGCCCGACCAGAGCTGACCCCCGCCGAGGTTCGCGACATGATCCTCACGAGCGCAGTCGACATCGGGGCCTCTGGACGCGACCCGATCTTCGGTGCGGGCAAACTGAACGTTCCCGGAGCGTTCGCCCTGCTCGCGGCCCGCTACCCGCTCGTCGGACCCGTGAGCGTCACCGGGCCGACGCGCGTCGGGGCGACGCTGAACGCAGCGATCACCGGCACGGCGTCTGCGCTCCAGTGGTACCGCTGCACGCAGGTGGCGACGGCGGCCAACTCGGTCCCGGCCGACTGCATGCCGATCAGCGCAGCGACGGGATCGACGTACAAGGTCACCGTCAGCGACATGCGCAAGCAACTGCGCGTCGGGGCAACGATCGACGGCCAGCTTCGACTGTCCGCGTCGCACGGCAAGATCGTGGCCATCTGGTCGCGCGAGGCGACGCTCATCGTCAATTCGGCAACCAAGGTGTCGAGCCTCGTCGGCAGTCCATCGACCGGGGCACGCTCGGTGCGTCTGATCAGCGGGTCCTGCACGGTGCGCGGGCTCGCGATCGTCGCTTTCGCTCCAGGAACCTGTCGCATCAGGGTGTCGATCGCCGCGAAGAAGCCGTTCCCGGCGCTCGCCATCACCTTCGACGCCTCGACGAACTAGACACGACTCCGTGACGAATCGACTCGCTGCCGAGACTTCGCCGTACCTGCGCCAGCATCGGGACAACCCCGTCGACTGGTTCGCCTGGGGCGAGGACGCCTTCGCAGAGGCGCGTCGCCGCGACGTGCCGATCCTGCTGTCCGTCGGTTACTCGGCATGCCATTGGTGTCACGTGATGGCCCACGAATGCTTCGAAGACGACGAGACGGCCACGATCATGAACCGGCTGTTCGTCAACGTCAAAGTCGACCGCGAGGAGCGACCCGACGTGGACGCGATCTACATGGACGCGGTGCAGGCGATGACCGGCCGGGGCGGCTGGCCGATGACGGTGTTCCTCACCCCGACCGGCGAGCCCTTCTACGGCGGCACCTACTTCCCGAAGCCGTCATTCATCCAGCTGATGAACGCGATCACGGATGCCTGGATCAACAAGCGCGCCGACATCGACAACAACGTCGCCGCCTTGATGGAAGCCGTCGGACGCACCGCGCACGTCGCTCCGGCGAGCGACCTCGTCGACGAGGCCGCCCTCGACGGTGCGACCTCGGCTCTCGTCGCGGCATTCGACCCCACGTGGGGAGGATTCGGCGGTGCGCCGAAGTTCCCGAGCACCATGAACCTCGATTTCCTCTTGCGCCGGCATCTCTCCTCGCCGTCCGATGACCTGAAGCGCGTGATCGAGGTCTCCCTCGATGCGATGGCGAGTGGCGGGATGATCGACCACCTCGGCGGTGGCTTTGCCCGCTACAGCGTCGATGCGCAGTGGCTGGTGCCGCACTTCGAAAAGATGCTCTACGACCAGGCGCTCCTCGCACGCATCTACCTGCGGGCAGGTCTCGCCCTTGGCGAACGTCGTTTCGTCGACGTGGCCCGCGACGTGTGCACCTACGTGCTCAACGACCTGCGCCACCCTGAGGGCGGCCTCTACAGCGCCCGCGACGCAGACTCGCTCGACGACTCGGGGCACAGCCACGAGGGCATCTTCTACACCTTCACACCGCGGGAGGTCGTTGCGATCCTCGGCCAGGAACTCGGCAACGCCGCGTGTGCCTGGTACGGGATCACCGAGACCGGGAACTTCGAGGGTCGCTCGATACCGAATCGGATGCACGCACGGGGACGCTTCGCCCGCCCACCGGAGATCGAAGCGGCCCGCGTCGCGCTTCTTTCCCACCGCAACGAGCGACCACAACCCGGTCTCGACGACAAAGTGATCACGGAGTGGAACGCGATGATGCTGACCACGCTCGCCGAAGCGGGCTTTGCCCTCGGGGACCAGCACCTGCTGACCGCTGCGACGCAGTTGGGTGACTTCCTCGTCGCCAACCTGCGCGACGCCCACGGTGCGTGGCACCGCAGCTGGCACGCGGACGGATCTCCACGTGCGCGCCACGTCGCACTCGCCCACGACCTGGCACACGTCGTCGATGCCTTCGGCGCGCTGTACGAGGCGACCGGTGAACCGCGCCACCT
>CAYSRZ010000181.1:0-2314 GCA_964433615.1 uncultured Acidimicrobium sp.
CCGGTCCACTTGGACAGGGTGCAGGTGATCCGTTCTGCCACGAGCGGAGGAAGCTCCGGAATGTGAACGGCGGGTTTCGGGGAGCGTCGTTTCGTCGCCATGTTCGACTCAAAGAATAATCCGCACGAAACATTCACCAGACGCCCCCGAAACATTGCTTCGTTAGTTTCGTCGTGCGTTTGGGCGCAAAGGGGCCTCCGGACTCGTCATCACGATCGGTTCACCGACACGCACGTGTCGCAGACAAGGAGGAAACATGTCGTTATTTTCGGACACGGCGGACGCCGTGACGGTTCTCGGTCAGCAGGTCAGCCTGCTGTGGATCGTCATCGGTGCGGCCCTGGTGGTGTTCATGCAGGCGGGCTTCGCGCTCGTCGAGACGGGATTCTGCCGTGCCAAACATGCGGCACACGTGGTGGCGACGAACTTCGCCATCTTCGGACTCGGCTTCGTCGGGTTCTACTTCGTCGGCTTTGCGCTCGCCTTCGGCGGGTTTTCATACTCGGCGTTCGGAATGGACACGCCAGTCGGTGACGCACTCATCGGCAGCGGCGACTGGGTGTTCGCATGGAAGGGCGGCTGGGCGCTCGCGGGTGACGCGATGACTCCGGCAGTGCTCGGCTTCTTTCTCTACATGGTGGCCTTCATGGACACCGTGGCCACGATCCCGACGGGTTCGATGGCGGAACGGTGGAGGTGGGGCAGCTTCGTCGGATGGGGCTTCTTCTGCGGTGCCATCTATTACCCGGTGATCGCTGCGTGGACGTGGGGCGGCGGCTGGCTCGCCAAGACGTGGAGCACGATGTCGCTCGGCGCCGGTTACGTCGACTTCGCCGGTTCGGGCGTGGTGCACATGGTCGGTGGCGTGGCCGCTCTGACGGGTGCGCTCGCGATCGGTCCGCGACTCGGCAAGTTCAACGCCGACGGCTCGCCGAATACGATCGCCGGGCACCACATTCCGATGGCGATGCTCGGCACGTTCATCCTGCTCTTCGGCTGGTTCGGCTTCAACGCGGCGAGCACGTTCGCTGCGACCGACGTGCAGTTCGCCACCGCCGCGACGAACACGGCGATCGCCGGAGCGTTCGGCGCGGTCGCAGCGATGCTCTACATCACCCGCAAGACGGGCAAGCCGGATCCCGGAATGATGGCCAACGGCATGCTCGCAGGACTCGTCGCGATCACGGCGCCGTGTGCGTTCGTCTCGCCGTGGGCCGCGGCAGTGATCGGTGTGATCGCGTCGATCGTGATCATCGAGTCGGTCTACTTCTTCGAGCGTCGCGGGATCGACGACCCCGTCGGGGCGATCTCGGTGCACGGCGTCGGCGGATTCCTCGGCGTGATCTCCGTTGGCATCTTCTCGAACGGTTCCTACGGTGCCGGCTGGAACGGCTCGAGCGTCGAAGGAGTCTCGGGAATCCTCTATGGAGACTCGGGCCAGCTCGGCGCGCAGGCGCTCGGCGCGGTGACGATCCTCGTCGTCAACGGTGCGCTGTCGGCTGCCTTCTTTGCGATCCAAAAGAAGGTGTTGAAGAAGGGCCTTCGATCGTCAGAGCAGGACGAACTCGATGGTCTCGACATCGCCGAGATGGGCGTGCTCGCATACCCCGAGTTCCAGGGCTCGCACCGCTAACAATTACACGGACGTGGTGGTGAGGTCGTCCCCGAGGACGATCTCACCACTGAAATGGCGCGCCGCGATGGCGCGCCATTCGTCTTCTTGGCCAGGCTGCATCGACGGCACGTAGTGCGTGAGGATGAGCTTGCCGACCCCGGCACGCGCGGCCGTCTGTGCGGCCTGTTCGACCGTCGAGTGATAGTCGAGGATGTCGAGGAAGCGCTTGTTCGGAATCAACTTCACGAGGTCGTCGCGCAACACCGTCTGCACGTAGGCACCAGCACCGCGACACAATTCGTCGAGCGTGCTGCAGGGGATCCCGTCTCCACCGAGGACGATCGAGGATTGCTCGTGCGTGAGGCGATAGGCGACGGTGGGCTCCACGGGACGGTGGTCGGTCTTTCCGACCTTCACCGCGACGGAGCCGATGGTGAATTCGTCGCCAGGTTCGACCTCGACCACCTCGACGAGGGGTTCCCAGGTGAGCGTGTCGGTGTGGTGGGCGATGCGATAGGAGATGTCGGGCGCGAGTGCCGCGAGCGTCCCCGCCACGACCTCCGACATGCGCGGCGGGCCGTAGATCTTGAGCGGTGTCGGCTGACCGCTCATCACCCAGTGCGTCGTGATCACGTCGTTCAGGTCGGTGAGGTGGTCGCTGTGCAGGTGCGTGACGAGCACGGCGTTCAACATCACCGG
>CAYSRZ010000182.1:0-2294 GCA_964433615.1 uncultured Acidimicrobium sp.
CGTACTTGATCGAGAACGGCTCGTCGATCGCCAAGAACTTGCAGATCTGGATCTTTGCTGGCATGTTCGTCGGTTTCGCCGTGAAGGTGCCGATGTTCCCGTTCCACACGTGGTTGCCCGATGCCCACACGCAGGCACCGACGCAGGGTTCGGTCATCCTTGCTGCGATCCTGCTGAAGCTCGGAACCTATGGCTTCGTGCGCATCGCCATCCCGGTGTTGCCGACTGCGGCAAAGGAGTGGGCGCCCTACATCGGTGGACTCGCCGTCATCGGCATCATCTATGGTGCGCTTGGCTGTCTTGCCCAGACCGACATGAAGCGCCTGATCGCGTTCTCATCGGTCGCGCACATGGGCTTCGTGATGCTCGGAATCTCGACGCTTACGCCGTTCGGCACGAATGCCGCGATGTTCGGAATGGTCGCCCACGGTCTCATCACCGGCATGTTGTTCTTCCTCGCCGGCAGCGTGAAGGAGCGCTACCACACGCTCGAGATCAAGCGACTCGGTGGTCTGCTCAAGCAGATGCCGCGGATGGGCTGGATCCTCGGATTTGCAAGCATGGCATCGCTTGGCCTGCCAGGCCTTGCCGGATTCTGGGGTGAGTTCCCCGCGATCCTCTCGGCGTACGACCCGGCTGACGGTCTGAACCCGACCACGTTCAGGGTGTACATGGTCATTGCGGCCCTCGGAACCGTGCTCGCCGCCGCCTACTTGTTGTGGCTGTTCCAGCGCGTTGCGTTCGGGGAGCCGAAAGCTGAGTTCTCTGGCCACGGCCATGACGACCACCACTTCCACGACGTCAACAAGTTCGAGTGGATTGCCTGGACGCCGCTGTTGATCGCGATCGTGGTGTTTGGCGTAGTACCAAACCTGATGTTTTCCGTCTTCGATCCCGCAGTGCAGGGCGTGTTGAGCGCCTTCGGAGGCTGAGCGTCGCATGAACCTCGTCCTCAGCGCAGCGTGGTCGGCACCGGTCATCGACTATCACGCACTCGCCCCGGAGATCGTGCTCGCCACAGGTCTGTGCGTCGTGTTGCTCGCCGATCTCTTCTTGGACGAGTCGCGCAAGTGGGTGCTCTCGTCACTGACGGGCTTCACCTTGCTCGGCGCGCTCCTGCCGGTGCTCACGCTCGGCGTGGACGACAATCCGGTCCGGTCGCTCTTTGACGGCCGATATGTCGTGGACGAGTTCAGCATCGTGCTGAAGGCGGTGTTCCTCATCGTCGGCTACGTCGTCGTGCTGTTGTCCACCAGCCACGTGGAGGAAGAAGAGTATTGGCGAGGGGAGTACTGGTTCCTGCTGCTGACGAGCATCACCGGAATGGTGATGATGGCGTCGTCGCGTGACCTCGTCTCGGTGTTCGTCGCGCTCGAGTTCCTCTCCATCCCGGCCTACATGCTCGCGGCTTGGCGCAAGCGGGACGAGAAGAGCAACGAAGCCGGCATGAAGTACTTCCTGCTTGGCGTCTTTGCCTCTGCAGTCATGCTCTATGGAATGTCACTTCTCTACGGTGCGACGAACTCGACGTTGCTCGTGGATCTCGGCAAGAGCGTCACCGCAGACGGATCGCTGAGCGCGATCCATGCACTCGGCGTCGTCTTCGTCGTCGTCGGCTTTGCATTTAAGGTCTCTGCGGTTCCCTTCCACACGTGGGCACCTGACACCTACGAAGGTGCACCGACCCCGATCACCGGATTCCTCTCGGTCGCGTCCAAGGCTGCTGGATTCATCGGACTCGTCACCATGCTGTATGTCGCCTTCCCGGACGCAAGCGGCGTATGGCAGCCGTTCATGTGGGTGCTGTCGGCGCTGACGATGACGATCGGCAACGTGGTTGCGCTGCGTCAGACCAACATCGTGCGCATGATCGCGTATTCATCGATCAGTCAGGGCGGATTCGTGCTGATGCCACTGGCAGTTGCTGGCATGGATGGAGTCTCGGATGTCGCCCTTCGCTCGGTCGTCGTCTATCTCATCGTCTACGCCGCGACCAACCTCGGCATGTTCGGTGTCATCATCGCGGTGTCGCGCAAGACGCGCAGTGGTGAAATCGAGAGCTTCGGCGGCCTGTTCTCTTATGCTCCTGCTCTCGGTGTTCTCGCCACGATCTTTCTTGCGTCCCTCGCGGGAATCCCGCCGCTTGGTGGCTGGATCGCCAAGTTTGGTGCGTTCCAGGCGTTGCTCACCTCTGGCAGCGGCTGGGGTTACGCGCTCGCCGTCATTGGCGCAGTGAACTCGGTGATCGCATTCGGGTACTACGGCGTCGTAATGCGAGAGATTTGGATGAAGCC
>CAYSRZ010000183.1:0-2293 GCA_964433615.1 uncultured Acidimicrobium sp.
AACCATGCCGAGGACGAGGTCATCTTCATCGACCGGTCGCTGTTCGCGCTGATCGCGCCGTTGTTGCCCACGTTCAACACCGTTCGTCACCTCGTCGTGATGGACGACGGCAAGGGCGAGGCGCCGTCCTCCGTGCCGGGATTCGAGGTGCACGACTACGAGACGTTGTTGGCCTCGGCCAGTCCCGTCGAGTTCGACATCACCGACGAGAACCTGGCCGCGAGCATGTGTTACACGAGCGGCACGACGGGCAATCCGAAGGGCGTCGTCTACAGCCATCGCTCGACCTTCCTGCACACGTTCGGGGCGATGACGGTGGACTCACTCGGTGCGCGCGAGAGCGACACGATCCTGCCGGTCGTGCCGATGTTCCATGCCAACGCGTGGGGTCTCGCGCACGCCGCGGTCGCCAGTGGCGCGAACCTCGTGATGCCGGGACCCGACCTGTCGGGCAAGGCGATCGCGGATCTCATCGTCGAGGAAAAGGTGACGGTCGCCGCCGGCGTGCCGACGATCTGGATGGCGGTGTTGCCCGAACTGAAGGGTCGCGACACGTCCTCGCTGCGTGCGATTCCGTGCGGCGGGTCCGCGGTGCCGAAGGCACTCTCCGAGGGCTATCGCGAGCAGACCGGGCTGCCGATCTTGCAGGCCTGGGGAATGACCGAGACGTCGCCGATCGCCGCGGTGTGCAACTTGTCGGCCGCGGATCGACTGCTTCCGGTCGCCGAGCAGGCCGAACTGCGCACGACGGTCGGCCAGATCGCCTTCGGTGTCGACGCGCGAGTCGTCGAGCCGGGCACGACGACACCGGTGGCCTGGGACGGCGAGACGAGCGGGGAACTGCAGTGTCGCGGCAACTGGATCGCGGCCACCTATTACAACGACGAGCGTGCACACGAAAGCTTCACTGCCGACGGCTGGTTGCGCACCGGCGACGTCGCCACGGTCGACCCCGTGGGCCGAATCCGTCTCGTCGATCGCACGAAGGACCTGATCAAGTCGGGAGGCGAGTGGATCTCGTCGGTCGAGATCGAAAACGAGTTGATGGCACATCCAAAGATCAAGGAGGCCGCCGTGATCGGCGTGACGCACCCGAAGTGGTCGGAGCGACCGCTCGCCTGCGTCGTGTTGAACCCTGGTGAGTCGATGACCAAGGACGAGGTCCTCGACCACGTCCGCGGTTCGCTCGCCAAGTGGCAGGTGCCCGACGACGTCGTGTTCATCGACGAGGTGCCGAAGACCAGCGTCGGCAAGTTCTCGAAGAAGACCTTGCGCGAGCGCTTCGCCGACTACGTGTTGCCGGAGAACTAGCCGAGTCGACCGGAGGTCACCACGCGCGCCAGGAATTGTTGCGTGCGCGGGTCCGTCGGTGCGCCGAAGATCTGGTCGGGTCGACCGGTCTCTGCGACCGTGCCGTCGGCGAGGAAGCACACGCGGTCGCTGATCTCTCTCGCGAACCCCATCTCGTGGGTGGCGATGAGCAGCGTGATGCCCGAGCCCTTCAGCTCGCGCACCACGTCGAGCACCTCGCCGACCAGTTCCGGGTCGAGCGCCGAGGTGATCTCGTCCAACAGCAACACCTCGGGGTTGAGCGCGAGTGCGCGGGCGATCGCCACGCGCTGTTGCTGGCCCCCCGAGAGTCGGTCGGGATAGGCATCGACCTTGTCGGCGAGGCCGAAGCGGGACAGCAGCGCATGTGCCGTCGTCTCGGCTTCCTCGCGCGAGTGGCCGAGGACCTCGGTGAGCGCGAGCGTCGTGTTGCGCATCACGCTCATGTGCGGGAACAAGTTGAAGCTCTGGAACACGATGCCGACGCGACGGCGGATCGGGTTCGGATCCGTGCCGACGCGGGTGATCTCGAGGTCGTCCAAGTGGATGGAGCCGTCGTCGATCGCCTCCAAGAGGTTGATGCAGCGAAGCAACGTCGTCTTGCCCGATCCGCTCGCACCGATGAACGTGACGACCTCGCCCGGGGCGACGTCGATCGACAGCTCGGAGAGCACTCGGTTGTCGCCGAAGAACTTGGTGACCCCACGCAGGGAGAGCTTCGTCGTCATCTCACCCTCGAGGATCCGGTGCGGTCACGCTCGCGCGTGAGCAGCCAGTCGGTGAGCCGGGTGAGCGGGATGGTGATCGCAAGGAAGATGAGCGCTGCACCGACGTACGGCGTGAAGTTGGCGAACTTGGACTTGTCGATGCCGGCCTGGCGCAGGATCTCGATCGGACCGATGAGGCTGACGAGGGCGACGTCTTTTTGCAGGCTGACCATGTCGTTCATGAGCGGCGGCACGAC
>CAYSRZ010000184.1:0-2289 GCA_964433615.1 uncultured Acidimicrobium sp.
TCGGCCTCGTGGTCGGGGTGCAGATGGCTCATTTTGGGGTTCATCAACTCTACCGTCGGGATCTGCGACCTCGACCTCGCGTCGTCGTGGCGTCCCGTGGCACCATCTCGGCACACATCCATTCGTCACATCACTGTCATCGGCGGAGGCAGAGTTGTCCCGAACATCGATATCCATGCTGTGCGGCCTCGTCGCGCTCGTCGGCTGCGCCTCACCGACGACCGACATCGCGTGGTCCACGCAACGGTCTCCCCACCTACCCGTCACCACCACGACGACCACCACGACTCAACCCATCGACGAACCGGTCGGCGTCGCCCCGACGTCGGTGCGCGCACAGATCATCGCGGACTTTTCTCGGGCGATAGAGGAACGCCAGCGGTGTGGTCGGGTGCCGCAGCGCTGTGCGATCCAGCAGATCACCGCGCGGTCGAGTGAATATCGGTCGTTCCTCACCGCACTCATGGCCGAGCGGGTCGCGGCCGGTTTCCGCACGCTGCCCGGAGTCGGCGAGTTCCGCTTTCGCATCGAATCCGTCGAGGTGACGGACGTCGACACCGCCGTCGTGCACACATGTTCCCGTGACTCGGTGGTGTTGTTCGACCTTGGTCAGGTGAACGACACCACCGACGTCACGACCGAACCCATCGTCGTCGACGACTCGATCGTCTCCGCGCGCACGCGCTGGGAACTCGCACTCGAGGACGGTCGGTGGAAGTGGGTGTTGGCGCGAGGAATGGAGCGAAACATGGAGGAGGACCTGTGCGGATTCGGTGTGCAGTGACGTTGGCGATCGTCGCAGCGGTGGTCGCACCCGGCAACGTGAGTGCCGCGGATTCGAACAACGGCTCCTCGATCGACGTGTCGGCGGGTGTGTCGGGCGATCGGGTGATGGCGGGTGTTCGCTGGGGCTCACCCGGCGGCTCGGGCGGCTACACGGACGACTGTGAGTGGTCGGTGTCGATGCCCCGTGACTCCCACGGAGGCGACGAGGGAGACGTCGTGAAGGTCGTCGGATCGACGACGTATCGGCTGTACGACTACACGTGCCTCGATCGCGATCCCCCGACTACCTATCACTGGATTCCCGAGGTCTCCACGCAGACCCTCGCCCAACAGGCATCGTCGGTCGTCTATGAGAACATCCCCGCACCGTGGGGCAACTTCGCTCCGCCCGCACATCGCGGCATCGTCAAGCTCGGCACGTGGTTCTGGGTGAATCCACTCATGTGGGTCCCGATTCGTGCGACTGCCTGGGTGCCGACGCCCGCGGGACCGGTCGCGGTGACGACCACCGCGACACCGAAGGAACTCATCTTCGATCCCGGCGACGGCGCGCTCGGCACCGGCGAGGTCACGTGTCGCGGGCCAGGACTTCCGTGGATCGAGGCGTTCGGCGACACGATGCCGTCGAGCTGTATGTATACGTATCGCCACTCCTCGTCCACCCAGCCTGGCGGCATCTTTCGCGCCACGCTGTCCGTCGAATGGGAGGTGACGTGGGCGTCCAGTCTCGGTGCGCGCGGATCGCTCGGCACCGTCACCCTGGACGCACACCACAACATGGTCGTGCGCGAGATCCAGGGTCTGGTCAACTCCGCATCGCGTTAGGACGACTCAGGTGGCGAGCGAACCGCCGTAGATCTGCCACGCGAGGAACGACTTTGCCGCGAGGCTGAGCACGAGATACACCTTCTCGCCGTAGAGATAGTCGGCCCACTTGCCGACCTTGCGATACTGCAGCCACTGGTTGAGACCGAAGCTGAAGAAGAACACCTGCTCGGCGACCACGATGCCAAAGACGAAACCCGGGACGGTGTCGGCTCCGACCACGTTCACCCAGATCGCCACCCACGGAAGCGCACCGGCGAGCGTGCCGAACCAGAACGGCTTCATCGTCGTCGTGGTCCGCGACGGCGGGTTCATCGTCTCCTGCAGCCAACCGAAGAGGATCATCCCGACGTTCGCGCCGATCAAGCACAGCAGTGCGGCGACGTCGGTGATCCCCGAGTAGGTCGAGATCAGGATCAACATGAGCGTCGCGCTCACCGAGTACTCCACCCAGCGGAAGCGGTTGATGCCGCGCGCGAGGTCCCCCTCGTAGGTCGAGCGCAACACCGTTGCAGTGAGGAAATGGTCGAGTGCGGCGAGTGCGAGGAACACGGCGACCGCCGGACCGATCGGCAGGTCGAAAAGCGATCCCGGCATCTCGAGGCGCGTCCCTGGAGGGCCGGCCGGGAACGTCGAGGTGATGGTGATGGCAAAGCTTCCGGCCATGGCGGCGATTGC
>CAYSRZ010000185.1:0-2283 GCA_964433615.1 uncultured Acidimicrobium sp.
GCGCCACGGTGCTCTCGTTCGCTCGATCGTTCTGTGCGCCACGGCACTCGAGTGGAACGGAACGAAGGCGGAGCGACGCCGATGGAAGACTTCACGATTCATCTCGCCGCTCATCAGAATCCTGTCGACTCCTCGCTTGATAGAGCGGGTCGTTCATCGCGCAATCCCACGGAACTCCGCCATGCATCGTCACGTCTCGTGGATCGTGAGCGAGATCCGTCGCAACGACTCGTGGGTCATGCGCGAGGCTGGCCGTGCACTGTCCACGTACAGCGCGGTGGAGTGGGCCGGTCAAGTCGACGTTCCGGTTGCGTGTGTCGTAACCACGTCAGACGTCCTCGTCCCACCGCGAAAGCAACACCAACTTGCCTCCGCGACGTCGGCTCATGTCGTTCCACTTGACGGCGACCACCTCGCGATGTGGGGTGTGCCGGAGCGCTACGCGACGGCGTTGCGAATGGCCGTCGACTGGACGACGTCTACTTCGACTCGTTGAGACGACGCACGATGTCGTCCAACTGATCAC
This sequence comes from uncultured Acidimicrobium sp., assembly GCA_964433615.1. Taxonomy (GTDB): domain Bacteria; phylum Actinomycetota; class Acidimicrobiia; order Acidimicrobiales; family Ilumatobacteraceae; genus UBA3006. Next base: position 527 of record CAYSRZ010000185.1, read on the forward strand.
GCAACTCGTCCACGGTCACGACGTTCGACAACGACAATCTGACGCTCGCCAACTCGCGGGCGAGGAATTCGGCGTTTGCCTGCGTGCTCGCGGCCACAGCCCTGTCGTATTCGGCCTGACGGCGGTCGCGTTGCTCCTGGCGATTTTGGGCGAGGAGAATCAACGGTGCGGCGTAGGCGGCCTGGACCGAGAACATGAGGTTCAAGAGGATGAACGGATACGGGTCCCAACGCAGCGCAACCGAGACGATGTTGATGATGATCCACAGGATCACGATCGCGGTCTGCACGATCAGGAATCGTGCGGTGCCCAAATAGCGGGCGATGGTTTCCGAGAAGCGACCAAACGCCTCGGGGTCGTAGTGGACGCCGAGGGGCTGCGTGCTGCGCGGACGCGCGAGGTCTTGACCCTTCCTCATGACACCACCGCCGAGCTCGGGTGACGGCGCCAGTTGGCCGGCAACGTGCGGTCGAGGACGTCGTCGACGGTGATCGCGCCGAGGAGACGGTTGTTCTGGTCGCAGACGGCGACGGCAAGCAGGTTGTAGGACGCGAGGCGCTCGGCGACGTCACGCTCCGCCATCGTCGGTGGAATCGTCGGCTCCATCTCGACGCACTGGCTGAGCGTCATCTGCGGTGACTCACGAAGCAGACGCTGGAAGTGCACGACGCCGAGGTAGGTGCCGGTCGGCGGATAGTGCGGAGCGTGGGCGACGAAGACCTGCGCGGCGATCGACACGAGGATCTCCGGCTCGCGGATGCGGGCGAGCGCGTCGGCGACCGTCGAATCGGGCGACATGACGATGATGTCCGGGGTCATGAGCGAACCTGCGGTGCCTTCGGCGTGGGAGAGCAGCTGACGCATCGTCTCTGCGTCTTCGTCATCCATCGCCTCGAGCACGCGGCTGCGCTGCTCGCCAGGCATCTGCACGAGGAGGTCGGCGAGGTCGTCGAACTCCATCTCCTCGAACACGTTCGTCAGTCGGTCCATGTCGAGACCCTCGATCAGGCGCAACTGCTCGTCCTCGGGAAGTTCCTCGAGCACGTCGGCGAGACGCTCGTCGTCCATCGCCGCAGCCAGAAGACGACGCTGCTCCAGCGGGAGAGCGCGCACGACGGCAGCGACGTCGCTCGGGTGCATGTCGCGCAGGCGCGCAGCCTCGGCATCGATCGGAGTTTGCGGCGCAAAGAGCGACGGGATGTGGTCCCACTCGACCAGGCGATAGCTCGCACGTGGGTTGAGGAGTCCTCGTTTGGCGAGGCGCACCTTGCTCACACGCCAACCCGCTGTCTTGCCGGTCGACTGTCCGAGGGCGACGTCGCTCACCACTTCGTCCCCGATTCGCTTGTTCAGCACGTCCTTGCCGATGAGACGCTCACCGGGACGCGGATGGAACGGGTTGAGGTCCACGTCCCAGGACTTGAGGCGCACTCCCTCGTTGTCCACCGAGGCGATTCGGGACGTGCTGACGAAGATGCGGCGGCGCTGGCTGGACACGACGAAACCCAACACCCGTGGGGCTTCGGTGGCGCGACCGGGCGCGACGACGATGTCGTCGATCTTGCCGATTGCGGCCCCACCCGCATCCAGCAGGGGAAGGCGCATCACGCGGAATGCATACATCAACTCGCCAACCATGCTCCGAAGGCTACCCCCGCAGATTTTCGGCACCGTTCCGCTTTTCCGAGGTCTTGGTCCAGCGGATAGCCTGAGCCTCGCCATACGGGGACGTAGCTCAGCTGGCTAGAGCACCTGCT
>CAYSRZ010000186.1:0-2283 GCA_964433615.1 uncultured Acidimicrobium sp.
TCATGGCAGATCACGACCAGTTGGTCGGAGCCCATCTGGCCCGCCGATATCGCCTCACGACCCAGCGCCCGGGGTCCTCGTCGACCTCGCGGGTCTACGACGCACTCGACGAGCGCACCGGATCGCAGGTCATCGTGCGCATCACGGCTGCAGAGTCGCTCGTCGACCTCGATGCCGGCGTGTTGTCGGCCACGGATGCCTCCGAGGTGTTCAAGCGCCAGACCCAGATGCTCGCGTCGATGAACCACCCGGCGATCGCCCGGCTGATCGACTGGGGGACCGAGACGATTTCCGGCGTGCTGCAGGTGTTCACCGTGTTCGAGGCCTATGCGGGCGGCACCCTGCGTGAGTTCCTCGACCGTGGGCGACGCCTCAGCCCCTCGCAGGCCCTGGTCGTCGGGCTCGACGTCTGTCGGGCCCTGCACATGGTGCATTCGAAGGGCTGGGTGCACGGAGACGTGCGGCCCGCCAACATCTTCCTCGGCGACGACGGCCGCGTGCGCCTCTCTGGACTCGGTCAGAAGCGTGCGACGAGCCCCGAGGCGATGAGCCTCGAGCAGAGCTACTACACCGCACCCGAGATCGCCGTCGGCGGGGAGGCAACCGCGGCGAGCGACGTCTATTCGCTCTCGCTCACGCTGCTCGAACTCGTCACCGGCACCGTCCCGTTCTCCGCCGACACCGTCGCTGCGACCTTGGCCGCCCGCGTCGATGCGTTGTTGCCCGTCTCGGGCGAACTCGGCCCGATCGCAGCACCGCTCGAGCGTGCGGCGCGACCGGCGCCCGAGGACCGAGCGAGTGCACTCGAGTTCGGCCAGGCGCTCGCCGCGATTGCGAGCAAGTTGCCCTTGCCCGAGCCGATCGAGACGCTGCAGGCCAAGCGCTTCGAAGACGTCATCGAGGAACGCGAGCGCACCGGCGAGTTGCAGAGACCCGACGTCAGTGCAGTCGAGGAGAGCGCTGCACGGCGCGTCGTGATCAACGCGAGCGACTCGGGGATCAGGATCGCCGAGGACACGGGTTCGGCCCCGCTCGTCGTTGCGGCACCGGCCCAAGAGGCCCGCCACCGCACGGTGTGGATGATCGGCGCGCTGATTGCGATCACCGTCGCCGGCGTGCTCGCATTCCAGACGCTGTTCACCACGAGCCACGTCGTGCCCGACGTCGCCGGCATGCAGCAGGCCGAGGCGCTCAACGTGCTCGCCCCGTTCAACTTCGACGTCGTCGTCACCGCCCAGCGCAGCGAGGGCTCCGCCGCCGGCACCGTGCTCGGCACGGATCCTGCGGCGGGTGAGGAACTTTCCGAGGGCTCGACGCTCACGCTGTTCGTCTCCGAGGGAGAGCCGCTCGCCACCCTTCCCGATCTCGCCGGAGTGCCCGAGGCCGACGCGCTCGCCCAACTCGACTCACTCGGCCTCGTCGTCAACGTCGTGCGCGCCGACAACGAGGACATCGCCGCCGGTGCGGTGGTCTCGTGGGTCGTGCCCGAACAGCCGAGCCTGACGGCAGGTGGTGAGGTGTTGCGCGGAACCGCGATCGACCTCGTCGTCTCCAACGGTCCCGCACCCCGCGACGTGCCGCTCATCGTCGGGATGACCCTGGAGCAGGCCCAGGCCGCGCTCGCCGAGCTGCGCCTCACCTTGATCGAGACTCCACCGGCCAAGAGCAACGCGGCCGCCCAGGGTCTGATCGGCGCGCAGTCGCCTCCGCCGGGGGAGAAGGTCGCTCGCGACTCCGGCATCGCCTATTCGATCTCGCTCGGTCCCGACCTCGTCGCGTTGCCGAACATCATCGGCAACAACTTCTCGATCGTCGAGCCGCGCTTGCGCGAGGCCGGCTTCGTTGTGGGAAACGTCACAGGTCGTCAGCAGAACAAGTTGCGCAAGGCACTCATCGTCGGACAAGAGGTGCAAAACGGTGACCAGGTCGCACGCGGTGCGACCGTCGACCTCGTCTTCCCGTAGGACGAGGGCCCACGCGACCTGCGACAACTAGCGTTGCAGAGGTGACGAACGACGATCGACGCACTCGCGAGTCACACGACGAACTGGGCATCATCGACTCGGGCGGTGTGGACGAGATCTCCGTCATTCCGTGGTCGCGCCTGTTCGCTCGCAAGGTCGCCCACCGCGTCTCGATGACGCATCGCAAGGCGACGCTCCTCGTCCTGCTCGCGAGCGTGTTCACCGTCAGCTTCACGATCACCCTGCTCGTGGTCAGCCTGAAGACCGTCGCCGACGACGTCGGCACGTCGGTGTCGGTGATGAGCTGGGTGATCACCGG
>CAYSRZ010000187.1:0-2256 GCA_964433615.1 uncultured Acidimicrobium sp.
CATGGCACTCCTGGGGGTGGGGCGAACTTGTATCTGACTTGTACACATTACCCCACCGATGCCAGCCCAGATGGGCTCGAGCCACGACCCAGCCGTAGTGTTTCGCCATGGATTTCGCCTGGACCGCCGAGCAGGTCGCGCTCCGCGAGCGTGCCCGCGAGGTCGCCCGCGACGCCGTCGCGCGCTTCGGTCGGTTCAACGACGCCTGGATGAACGGATATTCGAAGGAGTTCAGCAAGGAGCTCGCGAGCCACGGATGGATCGGTCTCACCTGGCCGGTCGAGTTCGGCGGCGGAGGTCGCGATCCGATCGAGCGACTGATCGTGGCCGAAGAGATGATCGCCGCCGGTGCCCCACTGGCCGCATCATGGTTCGCCGATCGCCAGATGGGCCCCGCGCTCATGACCTACGGCACCACGGAGCAACAGGAGCGCTACCTGCCCGACATGTTGAGTGGGACCTCCACGTGGTGCATCGGGATGAGCGAACCGAACTCGGGAAGCGACCTCGCGAGCCTGACGACGTCGGCTCGACTCGACGGCGACCACTGGGTGATCAACGGCCAGAAGATCTGGACGAGCTTCGGCGAGGTCGCCGACTACTGCTACCTCATCTGTCGCACCTCCAACGACGGCCCACCACATGCCGGCATCAGCGAGATCATCGTGCCGATGGACACCCCCGGAATCGAGATCCGCCCGATCACCGACATGACGACCAACCGCCACTTCTGCGAGGTCTTCTACACCGACGTTCGTGTGCCGAAGGAGAATCTGGTCGGCGCAGAAGGCGCGGCGTTCAAGCAGACGATGCGCCAACTCGAACACGAGCGCGGCGGCATCGACCGACTGGTCTCCAACCGGGCACTCTTCGACCTCGCACTCGAACGAGCGGATCGAACCGATCGTCGCGTGCGCCAAGAGATCGCCGAGATCGAGTCCGCCTATCGCATCGGGCGCATCCTCGTCATTCGCGAGGTGTTGCGCCAGGCGCCGCCGGGATTCTCGGCCGCGACCAAGTGCTTCTGCACGGAGCTCGAGTGGCGAGTCGCACAATTCGTCTCACGAGTCTTCGGAGCAGAGGCGACCTTGTGGAATGATTTCACTCAAGGACTCGCCTATGCGCCCGCCTACACGATCATGGGCGGAACATCGAACGTGATGCGCAACATCCTCGGCGAGCGCGTGCTCGGTCTGCCCAAGGAGCCCGCGCAGAGGAACTAGGGTCGCCTCGTGCACCCCATCGAACTGTCGACCAAGGTCCTCGACTCCGGCGTCGTCGACCAGCCCCTCAACCGCGTCACCAACGAACTGAGCGAGCTCGCCGACGGCCTCGCCGTCATCGAGAGCTTCAGCCACTGCGCGGTGTGGAACTCGGGTGACGGTCTCGTCTGCTTCGACACCTCCGGTGCCGGGAGCGGCCGCGACGTGGTCAAGTCGTTGCGCACCTGGAGCACCGACCGCGTCTCGCACCTCGTCTACACCCACGGCCATGTCGACCACATCGGCGGAAGCTTCGCCTTCGCCGAGGACGCGACGACGCGCGGGGATGCACCGGCAACGGTGGTCGGCCACGAGAACGTGAACGTGCGCATCGACCGGTACACGACCACCAACGACTGGAACATGCGCATCAACCAGCGCCAGTTCGGCGAGACCCGCCTCGAGATGAGCATCAAGGTGAGCGACAAGATCCAGCGCTTCCTGCCCAAAGGAACCCTGCGCGCCGAGCAGACGTTCCGTGACACGCTCGACCTCACGATCGGTGACACCCGCGTCGAGATGCACCACGCCCGCGGAGAGACCGACGACCACCTGTGGGGGTGGATCCCCGACAAGAAGTGGCTGTTTGCCGGTGACTTCGTGATCTGGAACTACCCGAACGCCGGAAACCCGCAGAAGGTCCAGCGATACGCACTCGAATGGGCCCAGGCATTGCGTCGCATGATCGACCAAGGACCTGAACTGCTCGTTCCCGCCCACGGTCTTCCGATCGAAGGGAAGGCGCGAATCGCAAACGTCCTCGACACGATCGCTTCGTCTCTCGAGTCCGTCGTCGCCCAGGTCATCGAGATGATGAACGCCGGAGAAACCCTCGACACCATCATCCACACGGTCAAGGTCCCCGAGTCGGTGCTCGCGAAGCCCTTCATGCGACCGCTCTACGACGAACCCGAGTTCGTCGTGCGCAACATCTGGCGCCTCTACGGCGGCTGGTGGGACGGGGCGCCGTCGCGCCTCAAGCCATCACCCGACG
>CAYSRZ010000188.1:0-2228 GCA_964433615.1 uncultured Acidimicrobium sp.
AACACGTCGCGCAGGGCGTCGCTCACCTCGCCGAGGGTCGCCTTGGCTCGTAGCGCATCCTTCATCGTCGGAAGCAGGTTGCCGTCGCCCTTGGCGGCCGTGCGCAGCGCGTCGAGTGACTTTTCGACGTCGCGTGCGTTGCGATTCGCCTTGTATGCGGTGAGTCGCGACACCTGAGCGGGTTCGAGTGCGGGATCGATCGGGAACACCTTCGGTTCAGGTTCGTCGTCCACGGTGAACTTGTTGACGCCGACCACCACTCGCTTGTCGTCGTCGATCGACTTGGTGTACTGGTAAGCGGCTTCTTCGATCTCGTCCATCTGGAAGCCGGCCTCGATCGCCGCCACCGCCCCGCCCATCTCGTCGATGCGCGCGATGTACTCGTATGCGAGGCGCTCGACCTCGTTCGTCAGCGACTCGACGAAGTAGGAACCAGCGAGCGGATCCGGCGTGTCGGTGACGCCGCTTTCATAGCCGATGATCTGTTGCGTGCGCAGCGCGATGCGTGCGGCATCCTCGGTCGGCAGGCTGAGTGCCTCGTCGTAGCCGTTGGTGTGGAGGCTCTGCGTGCCACCCATCACGGCGGCCATCGACTGGATCGCCACGCGCACGACGTTGTTCAGCGGCTGCTGTGCGGTCAACGTGCTGCCACCGGTCTGGGTGTGGAAGCGCATCAGCTTGCTCGCTTCCTTCTTCGCCCCGAAACGATCCGTCATGATCCGGTACCACATGCGTCGCGAGGCGCGGAACTTGGCGACCTCTTCGAAGAAGTTGTTGTGGCCGTTCCAGAAGAAGCTGAGTCGCGGGGCGAAGTCGTCCACGTCGAGACCCGCGTCGACGGCGGCCTGGACGTAGGCGATCGCGTTGGCGAGGGTGAAGGCGAGTTCCTGCACCGCGGTGCTGCCGGCCTCACGGATGTGATATCCGGAGATCGAGATCGTGTTCCACTTCGGGACGTTCTTCGCGCAGTACTCGAAGATGTTCGTGATGATGCGCATCGAGGGCTGCGGCGGATAGACGTAGGTGCCGCGGGCGATGTATTCCTTCAACAGGTCGTTCTGGATGGTGCCGGAGATCGCCGTGGACGGCACTCCCCGCTCCTCGGCGACGAGTTCGTACATGAGCAGCAGGATCGCGGCCGTCGAATTGATGGTCATCGACGTCGTGACCTTGTCGAGTGGCAAGTCGGCGAGCAGCGTGCGCATGTCGTCGAGTGAGTCGATCGCCACGCCCACCTTGCCGACCTCGCCCTGGGCCCGTGGATGGTCGCTGTCGTAGCCCATCTGCGTCGGGAGGTCGAAGGCACAACTGAGTCCCGTCTGGCCCGCCTCGAGGAGGAACTTGAAACGCTGGTTGGTGTCGGCCGCACTGCCGAACCCCGCGTATTGGCGCATCGTCCAGAGACGGTCGCGATGCATCGTCGGATAGATGCCGCGGGTGTAGGGGGCGGACCCGGGGGTGCCGATGTCGGCGACGGGATCGACCCCCGCCACGGACTCATGGGTATAGAGGGGTTGGACGACGATGCCCGAGTCGGTGGTGCGCGGCGTGCTCTCGGACATCGCCTCTAGGTTACGCATCGCGGGCCTGCGGCGAGAGTCCGAGGGCCATGGATAGTCTTGCCCCATGACGATTGTGGACCGCTCAAAGATGATCGACGGCGTGGAACTGACGCCCAAGCAGGTGGCATCCATCGGCCGCCCGACGTATGCGACGCTCGAGGAAGAACGCCAGGCACGCAAGGTCGGCCTCGCGGCCGCGCTGCGCGTGTTCGGTCGCCTCGGCTTCGGCGAAGGCGTCGCCGGCCACATCACGGCGCGCGACCCCGAGTTCACCGACCACTTCTGGGTGAACCCGTTCGGCAAGAGCTTCCGCCAGATGAAGGTGAGCGACCTGATCCTCGTCAACCATGACGGCGACGTCGTCTACGGCGACCAGCCGGTCAACCGCGCGGCGTTCGTGCTGCACGCGGCGATCCACAAGGCTCGGCCCGACGTCATCGGCGCCGCGCACGCGCACTCGGTCTACGGCAAGGCGTTCTCCTCGCTCGGCCGCAAACTGGATCCGATCACCCAGGACGCCTGCATCTTCTACGACGACCACGTCGTGATCGCCGAACAGGGCGGCAAGGTCGTCTTCGAAGTCGAAGCCGGCGAGGAATTTGCGAGCAAGTTCCCGAAGGGCAAGGCGGCGATCCACCAGAACCACGGACTGTTCACCGTCGGCAC
>CAYSRZ010000189.1:0-2210 GCA_964433615.1 uncultured Acidimicrobium sp.
TGCGAACCGACGAGGTTCTTCAGGCGCATCCAGAAGTAGCGGTTGTCGAATTCGAGCATGTACCCACTCGTCGCCGCACACGTGACGACGGTGCCGCCCTTCTTCACGACGTACATCGACGCACCGAACGTCGAGCGACCCGGGTGTTCAAAGACGATGTCCGGATCCTCGCCGACGAGCGACCGGATGTCGCCGCCAAAGCGACGCCACTCGGCCTCGTTGTGCGTGTTGTCGTCATTCCAGAACTTGTAGCCCGCGGCGTTGCGATCGATGACCGCCTCGCAACCCATCGCACGTAGGATCTCGGCCTTGTCCGGTGAGCTGACGACGCCGACGGGAATGCCGCCACCGTTCAGCACGTATTGCGTCGCGTATGCACCGATGCCACCCGTTGCGCCCCAGATCAAGACCACGTCACCTTGCTTCATGTGTGCGCCGTTCGGCGACACGAGCATGCGGTAGCTCGTCGAATTGCACAGCGCGTTCACCGCGGCCTCTTCCCACGTCAAGTGCTCGGGCTTGGGCATCAACTGGTTCGCCTTCACGACCGACAGGTCGGCGAGACCACCAAAGTTCGTCTCGTATCCCCAGATGCGCTGGTTGCTGCCGAGCATCGAGTCGTCGTGCGACGACGGGTCTTGGTCGTCGACGTGGTTGCAATGCACCGTGATCCGATCGCCCGGCTTCCAATTACGCACGGCCGAGCCGATCCGCAGGACGACGCCGGAGGCGTCGCTCCCCATCACCTGATAGTCGCGGTCGTGGCGCTTGGCCCACTCGCTCTCGCGGGCCAGTCGAGCGAGCGATCCGAAGGTGCTCACCGGTTCGAAGATGCTGCTCCAGACGGTGTTGAAGTTGATGCTGCTCGCCATCACCGCGATCAGCACCTCGTCGGGAGCAATCTCGGGCACGGGGACGTCTTGGATGTGCACGGTCTTGCGCGGGTCCTTCTGGTTGCTCGGCACGCCCTTGAAGGTGTCCTGCTCGGACTTGAGCACCACGGCGGCGCGATAGGACTCGGGGATCGCAAGCGACGCAAACGTCGCCGAGTCGGCCCGCTGTTCGATGGCTTCCAGGATGTGGCGCATATAGAGACAGTACCGACCGACGGGGCGTACGCTCTAGTCCATGCCTGGTTCATACATCGTTGCTGGAGCCCGTACGCCGATCGGAAAGATGAGCGGTGCCTTGGCGTCGTTTTCCGCTGCAGAACTCGGTGGCTTTGCCATCGCCGAGGCGTTGAAGCGAGCGAACGTGTCCCCCGACAAGGTCGACCACGTGATCATGGGTCAGGTGCTCATGGCAGGTCAGGGTCAGGTGCCCTCCCGCCAGGCCGCCGTCGCCGCGGGCATCCCGATGCACGTGCCGAGCGTGAACGTGAACAAGGTGTGTCTCTCGGGTCTGAACTCGATCTATCTCGCCGACCAGATGATCGCCAACGGCGATGCCGACATCGTCGTCGCCGGTGGCATGGAGTCGATGACGAACGCCCCATACCTCGCACCAGGTGCACGCGGAGGCTTTCGCTTCGGTGACACGAACCTGTTGGACGCGATCCAGCGCGACGGTCTGTGGTGTGCATTCGACGCATGCCTCATGGGTCTCGGCACCGAGCGCTACGCGGGGGGCAACATCTCGCGAGAAGCACAAGACGACCTCGCGATGAAGAGCAACCAGCGCGCAGCAGCGGCCATCGCCGCAGGTCGACTCGCCGAGGAAATCGTGCCCGTGTCGATCCCGCAGCGCAAAGGCGACCCGCTCATCGTCGACACCGACGAAGGCGTTCGCGCATCGACGACGATGGAGTCACTCGGCAGCTTGAAGCCCGCGTTCGACAAGACCGGCACGATCACGGCCGGCAACGCGAGCCAGATCTCCGATGCGGGCTCGGCCGTCGTGCTCATGTCGAAGAAGGCACTCGATGCGTGCGGCGTCACGCCGCTCGGTCAGTTCGTCTCCTACGGCATGGTCGCTGGTCCCGACTCCGCATCGCTCCTCCACCAACCGAGCCGCAGCATCATGCAGGCACTCGGCAAGGCGGGGCTCTCGGTGTCCGACGTCGACCTGTTCGAGATCAACGAAGCCTTCGCCGCAGTCGGCATCGCCTCGATGAGTGAACTCGGCATCAGCGACGAGATCGTCAACGTGAACGGCGGTGCAATCGCACTCGGTCACCCGATCGGCATGAGCGGCAACCGACTCGCACTCAC
>CAYSRZ010000190.1:0-2202 GCA_964433615.1 uncultured Acidimicrobium sp.
GCGGCGATCATCTGGCTGACCGTGTTCGTCCTCGGGTTCATCGGATTCCTCGACGACTATTTGAAGGTCCGTCGTCAGCACAACCGCGGCATCTTCTGGAAGAAAAAGGGCTGGATCACCTTCGGGATCACCGTGTTGCTCACGTTGCTCCTTGCCTCCACCACCGGCGTCGTCGAGACGATTTCCTTCACCCGTGCGGTGAGCCCCGGCTGGGACATCTCGGGTCCGTTCTTCGTCGTGTGGACCGCGATCATGGTGTGGAGCACGACGAATGCGGTGAACGTCACGGACGGCCTCGACGGGCTCGCCGCGGGATCTGCGCTCTTCGGATTCCTTGCGTTCACGGTGATCGCCTACTGGGCCTTCCGCAATCCACGAATTTATGACGTCGTCAACCCGCTCGACCTCGCCGTGCTGTCGGCGGCGATGGCGGGGGCGTGCGCAGGGTTCCTGTGGTGGAACGCGGCTCCGGCACGCATCTTCATGGGTGACGTCGGAGCGCTGGGTCTCGGTGCGGCGCTCGGCATGCTCGCCGTCACCACCAACACGCACCTCATGTTGCCGATCATCTGCGGCATCAACGTGATCGAGGCGGGTTCGGTCGCCATCCAAATGGGCGTGTTCAAGGCGTCGGGTCGCAAGAAGCGCCTCTTCAAGATGTCACCGATTCATCACCACTTCGAGCTGAGTGGCTGGCCGGAGACCACCGTGATCATCCGTTTCTGGATCATCTCGGGCATCTGCGTCGCCACCGCCGTGGCAATCTTCATCGCCGACTTCACCGAGCAGGCGCGACTGCGATGAGCGTCCCCACGACGCTCGTGTGGGGTCTGGGCATTGCGGGTCGGGCGGTCGCCGGCGTGCTCGTCGCGCGTGGTGAAGGTGTCCTCGTGGGTGACGACGCGCCGACGCCCGAGCACCGCGCATTTGCCGCCTCGGTCGGTGTCGACCTCGTCGAAGCGGCGACGGAGGACGACGTCGACGCCATGATGGCGCGTGTCGATCGACTGGCACCTGCGCCGGGAGTTCCCGAGGGACATCGCGTGATCGCCTCGGCTCGCCGCCGCGGAGTGCCGATCGTGTCGGAACTCGAGTTGGCCTACGACATCGAGGAGTCGGCGAGTGCCCGACGACCGATGCTCGGCATCACCGGCACCGACGGAAAGACGACGACGACCCTCATGGCCCAGGCGATGTTGACGAGCGCAGGACGCGTGGCCGGCGCGGTCGGCAACACCGAGACGCCGCTGATCGCCGCACTCGACACCCCCGCAGATTGCTTCGCCGTCGAGTGCTCGAGCTTTCGGCTCGCCTTCACCCATCGCTTTCGATGCAAGGCGTCGGTCTGGTTGAACGTGGCGCCGGACCATCTCGACTGGCACACGGACTTCGAGTCGTACTTCGCCGCCAAGGCCAAGTTGTGGGCGCACGTCAACGCCGGGGACGTGGCGGTCGCACCGGTCGACGACCAGCGGATCCTCGACGCCGCGCACGCGAGCAACGCGCGCGTGGTCACCTTCGGGTCCGATCGGGGCGACTATCACGCCATCGACGGGGTGCTCACAAGCCCGCACGGGGTGATCATGGGCGCCTCCGAGATGCGACGCAGCCTGCCACACGACGTGACGAACGCGTTGGCCGCAGCTGCAGTGTGCATCGAGTCGGGTCTCGCAACACCGTCGCAGGTCGCCGAGGCGCTCGCACGGTTCGAGCACGCCGCCCATCGCATCGAATTCGTGCGCACCCTCGACGGCGTCGCGTGGTACAACGACTCGAAGGCGACCTCGCCGCACGCGGCGGCGGTGGCGATCCGTTCGTTCGACTCGATCGTGCTGATCGCCGGCGGCAAGAACAAGGATCTCGACCTGTCGCAGATGGCTGAGCACCGCTCGCACGTGCGCGCGGTCGTCGCCACGGGTGCATCGTCGGCAGACATCGCGTCCGCGTTCGCGGGGCACTGCGAGGTGCGCACGGCCGACTCGATGCAGGAGGCGGTCGCGCACGCGCGCGAGCTTGCCAAGGCCGGCGACGTCGTGCTGTTGTCCCCGGGCTGCACGAGTTACGACTGGTATTCGAACTACACCGAGCGCGGCGATGACTTTCGCACGCGCGTCCTGGCACTGAAGTAAGCGAAAGGAACCACCACATGGCAACGATCACGCACACGGGTACCCAGAGGGGGAAGCGGGAGAATGCAAACCT
>CAYSRZ010000191.1:0-2184 GCA_964433615.1 uncultured Acidimicrobium sp.
GCCTTGCGCACGGCGACCGACGTCGACTTTCCCGCCGACGTGCAGAGCCAGAGCGTGCACTACGCGCCGACCTCCACTCGGGTGACGATCACCGACGACTCCTTCGTCGGCGCCGAGGTCGGCTCGTCGACGGGCATCGTGTCGTCGACGGCCACGATCATCGACGATGCACCGTTCGGTCGACGTGGGCTGGTGCGTCGGGTGCGCGCGAGGCTGTCGGGTCTCGTCGGGCGAAGCGGAAATCGGCGCAAGACGATCCTCGTCGTGGGCGGGGGAGCACTGGGTACGGCGGTCGTCGCACTCGTCGTGCTCGCCTCACCGATCGTGGCGGTGCGCACGGTGCAGGTGGAGGGCGCGACGTACGTCGACGCCCGTCTCGTCGACGCCGTCGTGCAGTCGTTGAAGGGCAATTCGGTGCTCACCGTCGACACCGCGACCGCAGAGGCCCGACTCGAAGGCGACCCGTGGGTGCTCGACGCGCGGATCACGACCTACCTCCCGAATCGCGCGGTGATCGAGGTGTCCGAGCGCATCCCCGTGGCCTGGTTCCTCGGCGTCGACAACCGGGCGCGGGTGATCGACATCGACGGTCGCGTGTTGGCGATCGTGGACGGCCGTCCGACGGACTATTTGTGGATCGACGGGACCGGGCCGAACTCCTCGCCCGGGGCGATCGCGTCGGATTCCTATCGCGCTGCGGGTCAACTCGCCATGTCGGTTCCCGACGAGATGCGACCGCTCGTGGCCAAGCTCGGGGTGTCCGGGCCGAACAACGTGACGATGACGCTCGTCACGGGAACGATCATCGACTTCGGCGAACCGGTCGACATGCGCAACAAACTCGTCAACGTGGTGGTCCTCCTGCGCCGCCAGGACCCCAACGGCATCGCCCTGATCGACGTCTCCTCGGGCACGCCGGTGGTCAAATCCCAGTAACGGCGTGTGCGGGGTCGACCCGAGACGTCAACTACTGTCTAGGACAGCGTCGGAGCGCGGGGGACGGTGTCCCCATCGCGATCGGCTCGGAATGAAAAACTCTCACGGTGACGCTCCATGAGAGGTTGAACGAGGGAAGAAGGACGACATGAGTGGAGCTCCACAGAACTTTCTGGCGATGATCAAGGTCATCGGCGTGGGTGGCGGCGGCGTGAACGCCATCAACCGCATGATCGACACCGGGATCCGTGGGGTCGAGTTCGTGGCAGTGAACACCGACGCGCAGGCGCTGCTCATGAGCGACGCGCACTTCAAGATCGACATCGGTCGCGACCTGACCCGCGGCCTCGGCGCGGGCAGCGACCCGGAGATCGGTCGCGAGGCGGCCGAGACCTCGCGCGCGGAGATCGAAGAACTCGTCGCCGGCGCCGACATGGTGTTCATCACCGCCGGTGAAGGTGGCGGAACGGGAACCGGCGCTGCGCCGGTCATCGCCGAGATCGCTCGCGCCTCCGGCGCACTCACGGTCGGCATCGTCACGCGACCGTTCGGTTTCGAGGGACGTCGACGTGCCCTGCAGGCCGAGAGCGGCATCAACAAGTTGAAGGACAAGGTCGACACCCTGATCGTCATTCCGAACGAGCGACTGCTGTCGATCGCCACCGACAAGACGAGCTTGATGGACGCGTTCCGCAAGGCCGACGACATCTTGTTCCAGGGCGTGTCGGGCATCACCAACCTGATCACGACGCCGGGTCTCATCAACACCGACTTCGCCGACGTGAAGAACATCCTGCAGAACGCCGGCACCGCCCTCATGGGCACGGGTCGCGCGAGCGGCGACAACCGAGCCGTGAACGCGGCGAACGCGGCGATCAACTCGCCGTTGCTCGAGTCCTCGATCGAGGGTGCTCGCGGCATCTTGCTCAACATCACCGGCCCGTCCGACATGGGTCTGTTCGAGATGAACGCCGCGGCCGAGATCGTCCACGGCACCGCCCACCAGGACGCCAACATCATCTTCGGCACCGTGATCGACGACGACTTGGACGACGAGATTCGCGTCACGGTGATCGCGGCTGGATTCGACCGCGCCGAGCCGAACATCTCTCGTGGCACGTCGTCGCGCTCCTCGTCGAGCGCGAGCGACACCAAGGGCTCGAGTCGGCTGAAGGAACTCTTCGGTTCGGGCGAGGATCCGTTGCGCGACGACAGCGACGGCCTCGACGTTCCTTCGTTCCTCAAGTA
>CAYSRZ010000192.1:0-2176 GCA_964433615.1 uncultured Acidimicrobium sp.
CTAGAAGCGCGCCGGCATCCGCTTGATGCCGTTGATGAAGTTGCTCTGCAGGTAGGCGGGCTCGCCCGTGATCTCAAGGTTCGGGAGGCGTCGACGGATCTCGTCGAACATCACCGCGATCTCGCGTCGGGCGAGGTTCGCCCCCAGACAGAAGTGCGGGCCACCGGCTCCGAAGCCGATCTGTGCGGGTTGCGCCACGCGGGACAGGTCGAAGCGATAGGGGTCGGTGTAGACGTCTTCGTCACGGTTGCCCGAGTTGTACCACATCACGACCTTCTCGCCCTCGGCGATCTTCTGGCCGCGAATCTCGGTGTCGCGCGTCGCGGTGCGGCGGAAGTGGATGACAGGGGAGGCATAGCGCACGATCTCTTCGACTGCGTTCCTCGTGCCGGCCTCGAAGTCGGAGAACCACGCGCGCTTCTGGTCGGGATTCTTCGTCAGCTGCATCATGCCGTGGCTGATCGCGTTGCGGGTGGTCTCGTTGCCGGCGACGACGAGGAGGATGAAGAAGCTGCCGAACTCCTGGGAGCTCATGCGGTCGCCATCGACGATCGCGTTCATCATCACCGAGGTCAGGTCGTCGGTCGGGTTCTTCAGTCGGTCCTCGCCGAGGGCTTGGGCATAGGCATAGATCTCGAGGGCGACCTTGATCAGGTTCTCGAGCGTGCCGCCGAAGTCGGGGTCGCCCGCACCCAAGATCACGTTCGTCCACTCGAGGATCTGTCGCTCGTCGGACTCGGGGATGCCCATCATCTCGCAGATGATCTGGAGGGGAAAGGGTGCGGCGATCGCGTCCACGAAGTCGAACTCGCGACCGGAGTGTTCCTCGATCACGCGGTCGACGATGGTGCGCGCCTTGTTGCGCACGTATTCCTCGACCCGGCCGATCTCTTTCGGGGTGAAGCCCTTCGAGACGATCGTGCGCAGGCGCACGTGCTTCGGGTCGTCCATCGAGATCATCGAGCCGAAGAACTCGTTCAACTCGACCGTGAGGTCCGGGATGTTGGTCCCGCGACCGGAACAGAACAGGTCGGGGTTGCGGCTCACGTGCCAGATGTCGTCGTGCTTGGTGAGCGCCCAGTAGCCGGGGCCGACGGGGAAGTTCTGGAGGGGGATCTCGGGGAAGAACTTGATGGGTGCCTCGCGGCGCAGGGTGGCGAAGGTGGATTCGCGGACCTCGCGTGGAGCCTTCCAGAACTCGGGATCGGAGATGTTGATCGAGTCCACGTCCACTGGGGAGAGCTGCATGGCCAAATGGTACCGTTCTCCGTGTACACGCCAGAGATCGAACGGAGAGTCCAATGACCGAAGCAGTGATCGTCGCAACCGCCCGCAGCCCGATCGGGCGCGCGAACAAGGGCTCGCTCGTCGAGATGCGCCCGGACGACATGACGGCACAGATCGTCAAGGCGTTGATGGCCAAGGTGCCCCAGGTCAAGGGCAGCGACGTCGAGGACCTCATGCTCGGCATCGGCCAGCCCGCAGGTGAGGGTGGCTTCAACATCGCGCGTGTGGTCGCGATCCTCGCGGGTCTCGACGACGTCCCCGGCGTCACCGTCAACCGCTACTGCTCCTCGAGCCTCCAGACCATCCGCATGGCCGCACACGCGATCAAGGCGGGCGAGGGCGACTGCTTCATCGCCGCGGGCGTCGAGACCGTGAGCCGCTACATGAGTGGCGCGAGCGACACCGCACCGAACCCGGTGTTCAAGACTCCGGGCGAGCGCACCAAGTTGCGCGCCGGTGGCGGCCAGCCGAACTGGACCGCACCGCAGGGTCTGCCCGACTACTACATCGCGATGGGTCAGACGGCAGAAAACGTGCGCGAGATCGAGGGCGTCACGCGCCAGGAGATGGACGAGTGGGGCGCACGCTCCCAGCAGCGCGCGGTGGCGAACCAGAACAACGGATTCTTCGAGCGCGAGATCACTCCGCTCACGTTGCCGAACGGCACGGTCGTGTCCAAGGACGACGGCCCACGCGACGGCACGACGGTCGAAGGTCTTGCCGGTCTCAAGCCGGCGTTCCGCCCCGACGGCCAGATCACCGCGGGCAACGCATGCCCGTTGAACGACGGCGCGGCAGCGGTGATGGTGATGAGCGACACGAAGGCCAAGCAGCTCGGCCTCACGCCGCTCGCACGCATCGTGTCGTCCGGCGTGTCGGGTCTCAACCC
>CAYSRZ010000193.1:0-2173 GCA_964433615.1 uncultured Acidimicrobium sp.
TTGCGCTCAACCCCGCGACGCACCCCTCGACCATCGCCAACGTGTTGGACCTCGTCGACCTCGTGCTCGTGATGACCGTGAACCCAGGATTCGGCGGCCAGAGCTACATCGCCACGATGGAGCCCAAGATCGCCGAGGTGCGCAGGATGATCGACGCCGCAGGACTCTCCGACACCGTCGACCTCGAAGTCGACGGCGGGATCTCGGCCAAGACCGTCTCCGGTGCGGCGTCGGCTGGGGCGAACGTGTTGATCGCCGGCTCGGCGATGTTCAAGCACCCCGGTGGCCTCGGCGCCGCCGTCACCGAGTTGCGCGCACTCGCGACCGCGGCGCGCTAGTTACTTGCGCGCAAGCGCGCGACGGGCACCGGCGAGCGAGCGTCGCCAGACGATCAGCCCGACGAGGAGCGCGAACATTCCGACGAGGGCGACCAAGATCACCGCGACGTACAGCCAGAGGTGTTCGCGGATGCCGACGAGGACCCCCGCGGGGATGTCGGAACCATCGACGTTCAACGTGCGGATCGGATCCTCGAACGTGGGACAGCTGGCCGACGACTCGTTCTCCCCGAGCACCGCGTCCCCACCGAACAACTCGCGCTCCTCGCGCACCTTGGATGCAAGCACGCCGGTCTGCGCGTCGCTTTCCGCACCGACGAGATACTGCTCGCCGGTCGAGAGGAACTGTGCGTCGTTGCCGTATTCGACGCCGAGCTCACCACCCAGGTCCGCACCCGCGCGCACCTGGTCCACGCGATAGACGGCGACGGTTCCGGTGACGCGCAACACGGTGCCGACGAAGACGATCTGCGGCTCGACGGGAGCGGCACAACCCTCGGGCAGCGTGGTGACCGCGGACGGCACGGTGATCGGCGACGGCGCTATCACGCTCGGGGTCTCGGGCTGCTCGCTCGGCACCTCCTCGGGAGGCGGCGGCGGGACGGTGGCGCGTGCGACGCCGGGCGCGGCGAGCGTCGCGACGAGGAACAACGAGATCAGACGAGCGCGCACGGCTCAACGCTAGTTGCGATTCGCGCGACCGCGAGTCGTGTCGACTAGCGCCCCGTGAACTTGGGTTCGCGCTTCTCGGCGAACGCCGCCATCGCCTCGAGGGTGTCCTTGGTTGCGAAGTTCACGCTCTGTGCGGCGCCCTCGTCGTCGAGGGCCTCCTCCAACGTCACGTTCATCGCGTTGTTCAACATGCGCTTGGTCTGGGCGAGCGCGATCGGCGGACCGGCGGCGAGACGCCTCGCCCAGTCGTCGACGAATGCATCGAGTTTGTCGTCGGCGAGCACGCGGTTGACGAGACCGATGCGCTCGGCCTCGGCCGCGTCGATGATGTCGCCGAACAGTGCGAGTTCCTTGGCCTTGTGCAGGCCGATGCGCCGCGGCAACACCCACGAGCCACCGAAGTCGAGCGACAGCCCACGTCGGGCGAAGATCTCCGAGAAGCGTGCGGTCTCAGAGGCGACCACGAGGTCGCACACGAGCGCCATGTTGCAGCCCGCACCGACCGCCACTCCCCGCACCTTGGCGATCGTCGGCTGGGGCATGCGCTGGAGCGTGAGGGCGATCTCGCTGATCGTGCGCATCGAGGCGAGCGCGTGCTTGCCGGCCGCCCGTGCCCCGCCGTCGGTCAGGTCGGCCCCGCTGCAGAACTCCCCGCCCGCTCCCGTGAGCACCATCACGCGGTCCGAGGACGAATCCGCGACCTCACGGAAGGTGGCGAGGAGCTCCTGCCACATGGTGCCGTTGGCGGCGTTCTTGCGCTGGGGACGGTTCATCGTCACCGTGACGATGCCGTCGCGGCGCACAACCTCGAGAGTTTCCATGAAAGGAACGATACTGAGGGGATGGGATTCAACCCGCATCGCAGGCGCGTCAAGCGCCGCTCCGACGTCGTGATCGTGGCGAGCGCCATGGTCGCCATCGCCCTCCTCGTCGTCTGGGCGTTTGCCGGATGACGGGGATCTGGGACGGCCTCTTCGGCCCGGTCGAGGTGCGCAGGGTGCAGCCGTACGAAGCGGTCAAGGTCTACGTATGCCCGGGGTGCAATCGCGACATCCCCGAAGGAATGGGCCACTACGTCTGCGTGCCGAGCGAGGCGGCAGACCTGCGTCGTCACTGGCACTATGCGTGCTGGGATCGACGCGTGCCGAACGCGTCCGCGTGAC
>CAYSRZ010000194.1:0-2163 GCA_964433615.1 uncultured Acidimicrobium sp.
GGGCTGGTTACCAGCAACCACGACCTCGTATACAACGCGCTCTCGTTCGCCACGGCGACCTTGGGCATCGCGTTCGTCTACTTCTTGGTCTCCCGCAACCGAATCTCTCCCGCGTACCGCAGTGCGGTCACGATGTCGGCGATGATCTGCGGTATCGCGGCATATCACTACTGGCGAATGTTCACGAACTTCTCCGAGGGCTCCTGGAACGAGGGCTACCGCTACGCGGACTGGCTCCTCACCGTGCCGCTACTCGTTGCTGAGCTCGTGGTCGTCTCCGGTGTCTCGAAGGCAGTGGCAAAGAAGGTGACCCCGCGACTCGTCGTTGGTGCACTCCTCATGATCGCCACCGGCTACCCGGGTGAAGTCGCCGAGTTCGGCTCCACCGAGCGCACCGTCTGGGGCGCAATCTCCGGTGCATTCATGCTGTACGTGCTGTACGAGCTCTTCGCAGGCGAGGTCGGCAAGGCTCTCAAGAGCCAGGCTGGCGAAGTCGGCAAGAAGCTGAACAACGTGCGCTACCTGCTCCTCTTCACGTGGGGTATCTACCCGATCTTCTACATCCTTGGTGACTCCACCAGCTGGTTGTCGGAGCAGATCGGTCTGTCCGTCGAAGAGGCAGCCACCGTCATCCAGGTCGGTTACTCGGCTTCGGACGTCCTGGCCAAGGCCGGTTACGGCCTCGTGATCATGTCGATCGCACTCGCTCGCAGCGAGTCCGAGGGCTATCGCGCCGCATAAGTACGTCGACGAATTCGTCGAAGAAAAGGCCCCGGGGAAACCCGGGGCCTTTTCACTTTCCGAGAAGTTTCTTGCGCAACGCGTCCAGTGCGCTGATCACCGACAGCTGGCGCATCTGGTCCCGCACACCGGGCAGCGCAAGCGTCATTGAATGCGTCGCGTCGTCGGCAAGGACGATCCCGATGCACAGGGTGCCCGGCTTCATCCCGTCCTGCTCCGACGGACCCGCCACACCGGTGAGCGCAAGCCCGACGTCGGATCCAAGCACGCGCTTGGCACCGACGGCCATCTCGACGGCGGCCCGCTCGTTGACCACCTCGCCCGGGGTCACTCCGAGCACGTCGAACTTCACCTCGCTCGCATAGGACACGATCGACCCGCGCAGCACCTCACTCGAGCCCGCGACGTTGGTGAGGCGCCCCGCGACGAGACCGCCGGTCACGGATTCGGCGAGACCAAGGGTCAGCCCTCGCTCGCGCATCATCTGCAACACGACCGATTCCATCGTGTCGTCGTCCACTCCGAACACGACGTCGCCGACGACGCGACGCACGCGGGCGTCCCACTCGTCGAGCAGTGCCGTCACGGCGTCGCGGGAGTCGGCCTTGGCGGTCAGACGAACCTTGATCCCCTCCCAGCCACTGGCAAGGAACGCAAGCGTCGGGTTGCCGAGTGCATCGAGTTCGACGATCACCTCGTGCAGGCGCTCGTTCAGTCCGCTCTCGGACTCGCCCCAGGTGCGAAGCGTGCGGCTCGCGATCACCGACTGCGAGCCGCTGCGAGCGAGAAGGTCGGGCAGGATCGCCCGCTCGAACATCTCGTACAACTCGAAGGGCACGCCCGGCACCGCATAGATCACCTTGTCGCCCACCGGACAGATGAGCCCGGGTGCGGTTCCGCGACGCTGCGGGATGATGGTCGCCCCGACGGGAACCATCGCCTGGCGCATGTTGATCTCCGGCATCCGCCTGTTGCGCGAGGCGAACATCTCGGCGATCACCATGCCGACCTCGTCGTCGAACTCGAGCGTCGTGCCCATCACCTCGGCGAGGGCCTCGCGGGTGATGTCGTCGTGGGTCGGACCGAGGCCGCCACACACGACGAGCGCATCTGCGTCCGCAAGCGCCGAGCGGATCGCCTTGACCATCCGCGGCAGGTTGTCGCCGACCTTGACCTGCACGCAGGAATCGATGCCGGCCATCGCCATCTGCTCGCCGAGCCACGAGGAGTTCGTGTCGACGATCTGGCCGAGGAGCAGTTCGGTGCCGACGGCGACCACGTCGCAACGCACGATCAGGCTCCCTTGTTGGTCACCGCGCGCATCGCATACTGCGCACCGCTCAGGATGGTGAGCGAGACTGCGACCCACAGCGAGACCTTCCAGGTGATCGGTGCGTCGCTCGCGGTCCATGGCAAGACCGC
>CAYSRZ010000195.1:0-2161 GCA_964433615.1 uncultured Acidimicrobium sp.
GAGGCGACGCCGGGAATCGAACCCGGATACAGGGCTTTGCAGGCCCTTGCCTAAGCCATTCGGCCACGTCGCCGTGCGTGAACGCTATCGTCGCCGAGCCGTCGATGTCGTGAAAGTGGCGCAATATTCGACCGTCTCGCTACGAGCACCATCGTTACGATGGACGACGTGACCGAGCACCAACCAGAGACGACTGCGATCACCTCTGGTCGCGACGAATCCCAGTCACTCGCACCTCCCATTTGGACGTCGACCACGTGGCAGTCGTCGGGACTCGACGAGAGCCGCTCCCACGCCCTTGCGACACATCAAGTGGGGAACTACGCGCGCTACTCGAACCCGACGGTTCGCGCCTTTGAGCGTGCAGTTGCAGATCTCGAGGGGGCACAGGACGCTCTCGCCTTCAGTTCTGGGATGGGCGCGGTGGCAAGCGTCATCCTCGCGTTGTGCTCGAAAGGCGACCACATCGTCGCCCAGCGCCAGCTCTACGGGGGCACCGTGTCGTTCCTCAACGGCCCATGTGCCCGCTTCGGAATCGACGTCACCTTCGTCGACGGGTCAACGCCCGGAGCGTTCGCAGCAGCGGTCATTCCTGGCAAGACGATGCTGATCATCGCCGAGTCGCCGTCGAATCCGCAGATGGGGCTCGTGGATCTGGACGAACTCGCTCGCATCAAGGGTCCGTACACCATGGTCGACTCGACGCTCGCGACCCCACTCGGTCAACGTCCGCTCGACTTCGGTCTGTCCATCGTCATGCACTCGGCCACCAAGGGCATCGCGGGCCACAACGATGCGATGCTCGGCGTGATCGCGGGGGAAAAAGACGTGATCGATGCAATCTGGGGCTATTCGGTCATGCACGGCTCGACCGCATCACCATTCGACGCGAACAACGGTCTGCGTGGCATTCGCACCCTCGGCGTGCGGCTCGCCCACCAGTGCGCAGGCGCACAGAGGATCGCTGAGACGCTCGAGAAGCATCCGCGGGTTGCTCGCGTCAGTTACCCGGGTCTCACCTCACACCCGCAGCACGACCTCGCGCGGCGACAGATGCGTCGATTCGGATCGGTCTTGTCGTTTGAAGTCGACGGTGGCCTCGACGGCGCAAGATCGTTCATTTCGAAGTTGAAGCTCGTCCGACCTGCCGTCTCGTTTGGTGGTCCGGAGACTTTGGCCTGTCATCCCGCGACGAGCACACACGTCGGAGTGCCAGTGAACGAGCAGCAAGCGAGTGGCATCACGCCAGGATTGATCCGACTGAGCGTCGGACTCGAAGATGTCACCGACGTGATCGCCGACATCACGTCAGCGTTGTAGCGCCGGTCGGCGCAGGGGTCTAGCGCTCTTCTTTGAAGATGACGTGCTTGCGTACGACCGGGTCGTACTTCTTCAGCTCGAGACGCTCACGGGAGTTGATCTTGTTCTTGCGCGTGACGTACACGTAACCGGTGTCGGCAGTGCTACGCAGCTTGATGATCGGGCGCTTGTCCTTGCTCTTTGCAGCCATGTCCTACCTCAGACCTTTTCTCCACGAGCGCGGATGTCCGCGACGACTCGTTCGATTCCGACCTTGTCGATGGTGCGCAGGCCCTTCGAGCTCACGTTGAGCGAGATCCAGCGCTTCTCCGACGGCAACCAGAAGCGCTTCTTGTGGGCGTTGACCTTCCACCAGCGCTTGGTCTTGATGTTCGAGTGGGAGACCGTGTGGCCCGTGGAGGGGCGCTTTCCCAGGACGTCACAGCGATTTGGCATTGGGACAGTCTAGAGGGGGAAATCGCCCCGCTACACTCTGATCCCTATGAAGACCGACATCCACCCCGAGTACCGCTTCGTCGTGTTTGAGGACGCCTCGGCGAACTACCGCTTCTTGACCCGCACCACCATGAAGGTGGACGAGTCCAAGACGACCCAGTGGGATGACGGCCAGACCTACCCCATCGTGCAGCTGGAAATCTCCAATGCCAGCCACCCGTTCTTCACCGGCCAGATGAAGATCATCGACTCGGCCGGACGCGTCGAGCGCTTCAACAAGCGCTACGGCACCCGCAAGAAGGCCGTCGCCAAGAAGGATCCGGCACCCAAGAAGTAGTTCGCGTCAGTCGCGGACCCGGGCGACGACGCCCGACGACAACTTCGTGATCGAGGTCTCCCCGATCAG
>CAYSRZ010000196.1:0-2156 GCA_964433615.1 uncultured Acidimicrobium sp.
CGCTCACGCCGAGCAGCCACAAAATGGCCGTTCCCATGAAGAGTCGGCCGATCCGCTTGTGGTCGGTCGTGGTCAACCAGGTGGCGACCGACCCGAACAAGGGC
The DNA here is from genome assembly GCA_964433615.1 of uncultured Acidimicrobium sp. Taxonomy (GTDB): domain Bacteria; phylum Actinomycetota; class Acidimicrobiia; order Acidimicrobiales; family Ilumatobacteraceae; genus UBA3006. The sequence continues at coordinate 105 of CAYSRZ010000196.1, forward strand.
GTGGAGGGAGTGGAATTCACCGCTGAGGGTGCGCTGACCGCAGACATGACGGATACGACACTAACAATGGGCGGGGTCTCGGTCCGAACTTCTCTCGTCGCGTGAATCAGCCCAAAATGAGCACGTCGGCGGTCATCGCGACGAACAGGACCGTCACGTAGGTGATGGAGAACGAAAAGAGCCGCATCGACTTTGCCATCGTCGGATCCGCCCCGAGCCGGACCGTCCCAATGACAAACGCCACGCCGAATACCAGCGCTGTAATTCCATAGATGAGCCCCAAATCACCAACGGGGACCATGAGAAGCGAGGTGCCCACCAAGAGCACCGTGTAGCGCACCATGGCGGCGATCGTCTCGCGAATCGGGGTGACCACTGGCAACATCGGCACGCCAGCGGCTCTGTAGTCCTCTTGGTGGCGGATCGCCAAAGCCCAGAAATGAGGTGGCGTCCAGAGGAAGATCACCGCAAAGAGCACCATCGGAGCCCAGCCCAAGTCGTTCGTCACCGCGGCCCAGCCGACGAGGACCGGCGCGGCGCCAGCCGCCCCGCCGATGACGATGTTTTGTCTGCTCGTTCGCTTGAGCCACCAGGTGTAGACGACGACGTAGAACACGGTTGCAGAGAGCGCGATGACTGCTGCAAGCACGTTTGCGAAAAGAGCCAATACGACGAATGCCGCGGATTCAAGTGCAACGGCGAACACCACGGCACGAGCAGGGGTCACCGCACCCGTGACCAGTGGTCGACCCTTCGTCCGTTCCATCAACGCATCGATGTCACGGTCGATGATCATGTTGATCGCATTGGCACCACCTGCAGCAAGTGCACCCCCGCAGAACGTCGCGACCATCAGACCGATCGACGGCCAACCCCGTTCGGCGAGCACCATCGTCGGAATCGTCGTCACGAGCAGGAGCTCGATGATCCGAGGCTTGGTCAATGCGAGATAAGCGGCGGGCCCTCGGCGGACGGTATCTGCGGGTGCCGTGCGATGACTGAAGATCCGCGATGGAACGAGGGGGCGAACGCCGAGAGGCACGTTCACAGGCTACGGGTCATGCGCACAATGAGCCAATCACGAACGGGGCGCCGCTCGATGTCACACCCCGACACAATGGGAGTGTGCCCGACATCATCGACCAGCCACTCGTACGCGAAGACGTCGCGGTTGACGAGTCGACGAACGCTGATCGCCCATGGATCGTGCTCGTGTGGAACGACCCCATCAACTTGATGTCCTACGTGACGCTCGTGTTCCAGAAGCTCTTCGGATACAGCCTGGAAAAGGCGACACGCTTGATGTTGGACGTGCACGAAAAAGGTCGCGCGGTGGTGTCACAGGGAAGTCGCGAGAAGGCAGAACTCGACGTCTATCGGCTGCATGAGCACGGATTGTGGGCAACCATGCAGAAAGACGACTCGGGCAACCAATGAAATCCCAAGGACCAATCACGCGAGATACCGACGGCGGCTACACGTTCTCGGTCGATGCCGACGACCGTCGCGTGCTCAACGATCTCTTCGGACAGTTCAAGGAAGTTCTCGTGGACGGCCAGGAGTCGGAGACGGTTCGACGGCTCTTCCCCACCGCGTATCACGAGGATCCGGAACATGACGAGGAATACCAGCGCTTCATGCGATCCGAACTCCTCGCTTCTCATCTCCACTCGGTCGACCACGTGCGATCACTGATCGATGCGTCCGCGGAGTCGACGTCGATTCAACTGACCCAGTCCGACCTCGATGCCCTGATGAAGGCGACCAACGGGATCCGGTTGCTCCTCGGGACGCTCTTGTCGGTGAGCGAGGATGACCACGACGACATCGACGAGTCCGACCCGACCTTCGGCCAACACCAGCTGTACGCCTACCTCGGTTGGCTGCTCGACTGGATGGTCAGCGCCCAAGCAGGCGCCTTCCCGGTCACCGACGATTCACCGGGGTGAAACCAAATCGGCCGCTGATAGATTTCAAGGGCTCTCTCAACCGAGTTTTCGTCCAAGCCCCCATCGTCTAGTGGCCTAGGACACCACCCTTTCAAGGTGGCGG
>CAYSRZ010000197.1:0-2146 GCA_964433615.1 uncultured Acidimicrobium sp.
ATAACAGAACCAGAATCTGCTGTGTTGCCAGTTACACCACTCCCCAGAGTGACGGAGAAAGGATACCGCGGCGGACAAAGCCGCCACACCCGACTAGTTGGTCCAGTCATCCAACGTGTCGAAGCCGACGAATTGAGCGATCGTGATACCAAACCCCTCCTCGACCTGGCGTCGGAGCGCCTCTCGCCCACCCATCGGAGAGGTGCGCGTCGACGACAGCGCGACGCGAAGTCCGAGGTCCTGGGCAATGAGCTTGGAACGCAGCGCATGGAACGGCTCCGTCACGACCACCACGTGCTGCGCGCCGCGCTGTCGAAGCAACTCCACCACGCCAAGAAGCGAGCGTCGCGTCGTCGACCCGGACTCCTCGATGATCAGCGACGACGCATCGACTCCTCGTTCGTTCAGGTACTTCGCACCCGACCCACCTTCGGTGAACCGGTCACCGGGTTGATTGCCGCCCGTCGTCACGATGATCGGTGCGACTCCGTTCATCCACAACTCCAATGCGTGGTCGAGTCGGGCCTGGAACTGTGGCGTCGGACGACCGTCGTATTGGGCGGCACCCATCACGACGATTGCGTCCACCGGGCCTCGATCGTCGGTGCGACCCGCAATCCACACCTGCGAGACGTTCACGCAGACCACGGCGGCAAGCACTACACCGACGGCGACAAGGATCGTTGCGACGCGGCGCAACACGGTCATCGACTCGCGCGCGACAATGCCGAGTGAATTCGACGCAAGGTCTCGTCACGACCCAACAGTTCGATTGGCTCGAACAACGGTGGACCGACGCTTCGCCCGGTGATCGCGATGCGCAAGGGGCCCTGCAACTTGCCGAGTTTGATGCCGTGTCGCTCGCCGACCGCTTCGACGGCGCCCTTGATGTCGTCTGCTGTCCAACGAGCGGTCTCGAGGGACGTGGCAATGTCGGTCAAGGTTGCGACGGCGAAGTCGGCGGAGAAGGCCTTGGTGAACGCCGCATCGTCGATCGGTGCGTCGACGAGGAAGAGGAAGTCGACCATCGCCACGACCTCTGCCATCACTGCCACGCGCGTCTGGACGAGTGGCGCCATTGAACGGAACAGCTCTGGGCGATAACGCTCAGCGGGCCACGGGACGTCTGGTGAGGTGAGGATGCCTTCGGCTTCGGCGATGAAGTCGTCGAGCGGCATCATGCGGATGTATTCACCGTTGAATGCCTGCAACTTCTTGACGTCAAAAAACGCCGGCGAATGGTTCACGTCGGCGAGTTTGAAGTCGCGCACGATCGAGTCCCAGGCCACGATCTCCGTGTCGCCCGCAGGGGCCCACCCGAGTGTCATCAAGTAGTTGCGCATCGCATCGGCGAGGATGCCCTCCTCGCGGTATTGCTCGACGGCTACCTTGTCGCGACGCTTGGACAGTTTCTTGCGCTGTTCGTTGACGAGGACGGGAACGTGTGCCCAATTCGGAGGAGTCTTGCCGAGGGCATTCCACAACATCTGCTGCTTGGGGGTGTTCGGGAGGTGCTCCTCGGCTCTCACCACGTGGGTGATGTTCATGACGATGTCGTCGACGACGTTGGCCAGCAGGAACACCGGCGAGCCGTTGCCACGCAACAGCACGAAGTCTTCGATCGTGGAGTTGTCGAAGTCGACCTCGCCTCGCACGAGATCCGACACGACGGTGTGTCCGGCGGGGACGCGAAAACGCAACACCCTGCCGTCTCCAGGACCGAGTCCCCGGTCGCGCGAATAGCCGTCGTAGCCGGTGGTGCCGGAGGCCTTGGCACGCTCCTGGATCTGCTCGGTCGTGAGGTCGCAGTAATACGCGTGGCCGGACGCATACAGCCGTTCGGCGGCCTTCACGTGCTCGGCCGCGTTCGCCGACTGGAAGTACGGACCCTCGAAGTGCGGATCGTGCGAGTCGATGCCGAGCCAGGCGAGGGCGTCGATGATCCCTTGGGTCCACTGCGGCTGGTTGCGAGACTCGTCGGTGTCTTCGATGCGCAAGACGAACGTGCCACCCTGCTGCACCGCCAGGATCCAGTTGTAGAGCGCCGTGCGGGCGCCACCAACGTGGAAGTAACCGGTCGGCGACGGCGCAAAGCGATAGCGCGGTGCGTCAGTCGACATGCGACACAAGGCTACCTCGGCACCTC
>CAYSRZ010000198.1:0-2136 GCA_964433615.1 uncultured Acidimicrobium sp.
CCGGGAAGCGTGAGGTAACGACCCGCGCGTGACGGATCCGCATCGACGAGGGCGAACCACACCACGGCGGATCCAAGGGTGTCGGCAAGCATCACGCAGGCACTCGATGTGACGAGGTCCGCACAGGAGATCTCCCCGGGCGTGCCATTCGGGATCGACACGATGCGACCGTCGTCGAGCGAAACCGTCGCAGACCCAACGGTGGTTCCGTCGCTCGTGTTCCAATCTTCGTCGGCCGCAATGGTGCTCGCCACCGCGATCATCTCGATCGAGCGGGTGGAACTCGAATCCGACGCGCCGTCACCACTGGTCAATGAGAACAGCAACAGTGCGACGATGCCGAACGTAGAGACTGCCGCGAGTCCGACCACGGTTCGAAGGGACACGAGAGATCGCATGCATCAAACCTATGCGATGGTGTGCGCTACTGGGTCGCGCGACGCGCGGCGCGTCGAGCCGACTCAGACAGTTGCTCCATCACGCGATCGTCGTGTCCGAGACCGACGAACAACGCCTCATACGCACCGGGTGCCATTGCGACCGACTCGGCGAGCATCGCGTGGAAGAACTTGGCATACATCTTTTCGTCGGTCTTCTTCGCCTCGTCGAAGTTCGTCGGGACGTGCTCACCGAAGAACGCTCCGACGAGCGTGCCGACGACTGGGAACTGCGCGACGATGCCGGCCTCGGCACACGCGTCCCGCAGGATCGCAGACAGCGTGCGTGCACGCGCGGACAACTCCATGTAGACGTCGCCGGTCAGTTCGTTGAGCGCGGCGAGCCCCGCGGCGGTCGCCATCGGGTTTCCCGCGAGCGTGCCAGCGTGGAACACCTTGCCAAGTGGCGAGAGGTTCTCCATCACGTCGCGCCGTCCGCCGACCGCACCGATCGGCAGTCCTCCGCCGATCACCTTGCCAAAACACGTGAGGTCCGGGCGCACGTCATACTTCGCCTGAGCACCTCCGGTGCCGAGACGGAATCCGGTGATCACTTCGTCGAACACGAGCAGCGCTCCGACGCGATCACACGCTGCACGAAGCCCCTCGAGGAAACCTGGCGCCGGGGCGACCACGCCCATGTTGGCGGCGACCGGCTCGACGATCACGCACGCGACGTCGGGTCCGATCTCCGGCACGACGTTGTACGGCGCGACGATCGTGTTCGCTACCGCCTCCTCGGGAACGCCAGCAGTGCCCGGGAGGCCAAGCGTGGCGACTCCGCTGCCACCGGCTGCGAGCAGTGCATCGGTTGCTCCATGGAAGTTGCCGTTGAAGGTGATCACGCGCTTGCGACCGGTCGCACCACGCGCAAGGCGCACCGCGGTCGAGGTCGCCTCGGTTCCGCTGTTCATCAGTCGCACTCGCTCGCAGCTCGGAACGCGCTCGGAGATGGCCTCTGCGAGCTTCATCTCTCGCGGGGTCGGTGCACCGTACGACGTACCGTCGCCGACTGCCGCACGAATCGCCGCGGTGATCGCGGGATGGGCGTGTCCGAGGATGACCGCGCCGTAGCTCTGCACTAAATCGACGTAGCGCTTGCCTTCGACGTCCTCGATGAATGCTCCCTCGCCTCGTGCCACGACGTACGGTTCGCCACCGACGGCACGAAACGCCCTGATCGACGAGTTCACACCACCGGGGATGACCCGCGTGGAGCGTTCGAACAACTCATGGTTCGAACCGACGCCCGCACCGACGCACGTCGTCGGGCTACAACCCTTGGCGACGCAGGACGTCGGGTCGCAATACGGAATCGCACCGATCGTCATTGGGAGAGCTCTGCGAACCATCTCGCGAAGTACGTGAGGATGATGTCGGCACCCGCACGCTTCACCGCAGTCAACTGCTCGACGGCGACGACGTCGTGGTCGATCCAGCCGTTGGCGGCAGCAGCTTTGATCATCGCGTACTCGCCGCTCACGTGGTACGCGGCGACGGGCAGGTTCACGCGTTGGCGAACCTGGGCGATGATGTCGAGATAACTCAGCGCTGGCTTGACCATCACGATGTCGGCGCCCTGTTGGATGTCCTCTTCCACCTCGCGTAGCGCCTCACGTGCGTTGCGCCAGTCCTGCTGGTACGACTTGCGGTTGCCGCCACCAACGATCTTCACGTCCACGGCGTCGCGGAACGGGCC
>CAYSRZ010000199.1:0-2135 GCA_964433615.1 uncultured Acidimicrobium sp.
TGGCCGATGATCACGGCGCGTTCGTCGCCGCCGAGGACGTCGTGCAGGGCATTCGCATCCGTCGCCAGTGCAGCCGTTTGGTAGGCACCGTTCGGGGAAACCGACGTCGGTGCATAGCCGCGCATGAATGGAGCGACGGCGCGGTAACCGGCTCGAGCGAGCTCGGGCAGCAGATGGCGCCACGAGTGCGCCGTGTCGGGGAAGCCGTGCAGGCACAACGCGAGCGGACCGGTTCCGCATGCAAGGTAGTGAAAGTCGATGCCGTTTGCCGTCACCGTCTCCTGCGTGATGATCGGCGCCTCGGACATGGCAAAACCCTAGTTGAGTAGCATGACGTCGATGTCAGGTGCGATCGATCCGAAGGTGTTTCGCTCCGTGCTCGGGCACCTTCCGACTGGCGTCTGCGTCGTCACCGGCGTGAACGACGAGGGTGCGAAGTGGGGAATCACGATCGGCAGCGTCGTGTCGGTGTCGCTCGACCCGCCGCTCATCGGGTTCTTCCCTGGCGTGGGTTCCACGTCCTGGCCGGAGATCGAAAAGGGTGGTGGATTCTGCGCCAACGTGTTGACCCGAACTCAAGAAGCGCTGTGCTGGAGGTTCGCCAAGGAACCCTCCGACGGAGCCGATCGCTTCGACGGCGTGGCGCATCGCCTCAATGCATCCGGGATGCCGATCATCGACGGCACTCTTGCCCAGATCGACTGTTCCATCGAGTCCGTCACACCCGCCGGCGACCATTTCTTCGTCCTCGGTCGAGTGCGCAGCATGACGTTGGATGCACACGCAGGTGACGCGATGGTGTTCTACAAGAGCGCGGTCACCGGAGTCATCGCGCCCGATCCGCGCTGATGTGGGACCTCGGCCAGTGGTGTGGGGCGTTCGTCGGCGCGGTGTTCATCTTCTCCTTCGTGCGCAAGTCGATGGACGTGCGCGGATGGATTTCGCAGGCTTCTGAGCTGTCCGTTCCCAAGCCGATCGCACTCGTAGTCGTCGTTGCCGAAGGGGGCGTCGGTGTGCTCCTGGTGGCCCAGCTCTGGCCGCGCGTCACCGCGAGCGCCTCGCTCGTGATGTTGATCGGCTTCAGCGTGCTCATCGCGTCGTTGTTGATGCGGGGGCGGCGACCCGTCTGTGCGTGCTTCGGTGCCTCGAGCACGAAGCCGATTTCATGGATGACGCTTGCTCGCAACGCGGCGTTCATCGCCGCGAACGTCGTCGCACTGCTTGGCGCCACGTCGTAGACCACCTGTAGCATTCGCGCGATGCGCGTGTGGATCGACCAGGACCTGTGCACCGGTGACGGGCTGTGCGTGGACCACTGTCCCGACGTCTTCGTCCAGCTCGAGGACGGCATCGCATACGTCGCCGAGCGTGGAGTGGCGCTGAACGACCCGGGCAGCTCGGGGAGCCTCGCACGTGTCGAGCAACGCGACCACCTTGCAGTCGTCAAGGCCGCGGAAGTGTGCCCGGGAGAGTGCATCTTCATCGAACTCGACGCACACGACGTCACCCCGGTCGAATCCGAACCGCCGCTCGTCATCCACGCGCGTTGAACCCTGCACCACGGATGGTGCAGGTAGCGTTCGTTGGGTGAAGTGGCGACTAGCGGTCAACGGCGCACTTGCCGTCGTCACCCTGTCTGCATCGTCAGCTGCCGCTGCGACGTCGGTCGAACCCGTCGCTCGCGCACGCAACGGAGGGTCGGCGCTCCTCGTACTGCAGGGGATCGTCGTCGAGCGGGAGAGGCCCGCGGGATACTCGCGAGCCCTCTTCGAGCACTGGCGTGACGTCGACGGCGACGGTTGCGATTCTCGAGATCAGGTGCTCAAGCGCGACAGCGTCAGCCTGCCGCAAGTCGACCCGATCGACTGCAACGTCGTCGCCGGAGACTGGGTCTCGCCGTATGACGGTGCGCGATGGAGCGACCCTTCGCGCATCGACATCGACCATGTCGTCGCGCTGAAGGAGGCGTGGGACTCGGGCGCCTGGGCATGGTCGAGCGACATGCGTCGCGCGTACGCCAACGACACCTCCGATTCGCGCACGTTGCTCGCGGTCACCGACCGCGTGAACCAGTCGAAGAGCGACAAGGATCCGAGCAACTGGTTGCCGCCGTCGAAGTCGTATCTGTGCACCTA
>CAYSRZ010000200.1:0-2115 GCA_964433615.1 uncultured Acidimicrobium sp.
ATCGGGGTGACCATCCCGACGTAGAACTGACCGAAGTCTGCGTACTTGGCTGACGCCTCGTCGAAGCGCATCGTGTAGACCACGTCCTTCAGGTCGTCGGGGTTGACGGCGAACAGGGTCACTCCCCACTCGTAGTCGTCGAGTCCGGTCGAGCCGGTGACGAGCTGGACGACGCGACCGGCAAAGGTCCTGCCGCTCTTGCCGTGCTCCATCATCAGTTCGCTGCGCTTGTCGAAGGGGAGGGTGAACCAGTTGTCCTCGGCGTCACGCTTCTTCGACATGGGATAGAAGCACCAGGCGTTCTTGCCGGGGATCGGAATCTGCGGGTAGAGACGCGCGTTCTTCATCTCCTCGGGCACGTTGGCGGCGTACTCGCTGACCTCGGTGAGCGACACGTAACTGTCGGTGACGAAGACCCCCGCACGCTGCAGCGCGGACTGGAACGTGCGCAGGTCGCGCATGTCCGAGGCGATCGCCATGAAGGCGACGTCGGCCTTGTGCCCGAGCATCGACACGGCCACGACTTGTGTGCCGCGGGCCTTTGCGTCGTTGACGGCATCGATCGTGGCGGTGGCGTCGAAGTCCGCCGCAGCGTGGCCGAAGAGGTGGATGACGGCCATGCCGACGGAGGGTGAAAGGGGTTCGCTCATCGCCTTGAGGTTACTGACGGGCTCGTCGTGACGCCTCAACGAGCGCCGAAGCTGCTCGTGCCGGCGCGTCGTCGTCAAGGTGGAGATAGAGCGACGGCTCGACGAGTTCCACTTCCATGATTTCTGGCACACCCACGCCATTCGTCACCATGTCGATCCGGGCATACAGCGGCGGCTCACCGAATCGATCTGCAAGCACAGCCATCACCCGATCTCCGAGTGCACGTTCGGCACTCGTTGCGATGCGCGCGGTGATCTGTTCCTCCATGTACAACCCGTTGTGCCGCGGATCGTTGTCACCGAAGATCGCGGCCTTGCCGAAGGCGTGGCTGAACTCGCCAGCGAGGTAGACGAGTCCGGTCTCCCCGAGCGTGTCGATCGTCGCTTGATAGGGCTGCACGAGTGCGACACCGCTCGTGCGCATGATGCGCTGGACGTGCGCAAGGGCTGCATCTGGGTCTCCGACGTGGCGGGCCGTGTTGTTCGATCCGGCACTGACGGCGGGCTTCACGATGACGTCGTGCGTCAGATCGAGACTGGCGAGGTCGTTCGGCCGCGAGACGAACGTCGTCGGCATCACGTCGATGGATGCTCCCGCCAGATCGATCAGATAGCGCTTGTCGACGTTCCACTGCACGATGTCGAGCTGGTTGAAAAGACGCGTCCTGGCACCGACTCCTCGCGCCCACACGAGGAACTCACCGAGTCGCTCGTGGTAGTCCCAGGTGCTGCGCAGCACGGCAATCGAGAACCGCGACCAGTCGACATGTTGGTCGTCCCAGTCGACGATCTCCCACTCTGCCCCACATGCATCGAGGGCACGACTGAGGATTCCTAGATCCTTGTCGTGCCCTCGTGCTTCGTGCGTGGTGACGAGCGCGATCATGCGTACAGTCTCGCGCCGTCGTCGTTCGGTTTAGTAGTCGTCCATTCCTCCGCCAGGCATCGCAGGTGCGGCCTCTTCGGGCTTGTCCGCGATGACGGCTTCAGTGGTCAGGAACAATGCAGCGATCGAGGCCGCGTTCTGCAGCGCCGAGCGGGTCACCTTGGCGGCGTCGATGACGCCGAGCTTCACGAGGTCCTCGTACTCGCCAGTGGCGGCATTGAGACCTTCGCTGCCCTTCATCGAGCGCACCTTCTCGACGACGACTCCGCCCTCGAGACCGGCGTTCTCCGCGATCTGCTTGAGCGGACCCTCGAGCGAGCGAGCAACCAGTCGTGCACCGGTTGCCTCGTCGCCCTTCAGCGACTCGGCGACCTTGAGCACTGCAGCCTGCGAGCGCAGCAACGCCACGCCACCGCCGGGGACGACGCCCTCTTCGATGGCGGCCTTGGTGGTGCTGACGGCGTCCTCGATGCGGTGCTTCTTTTCCTTCAGCTCCACCTCGGTGGCGGCGCCGACCTTGAGCACCGCGACTCCACCCGACAACTTGGCGAGGCGCTCCTGGAGCTTCTCGCGGTCGTA
>CAYSRZ010000201.1:0-2111 GCA_964433615.1 uncultured Acidimicrobium sp.
TGGGTGGAGCGGTGCAGGCGCGAGACCAGGCTCACGTTCTCGAGATCGTCACGCGCGAGACCCTCGAGGCTGCACCGATCAGCGACTCGTTTTGGTCGACGGTTGCGGGTGACGGTTCGGAGACGGTCGGTTCGCGATACGCACAGAACCTCAGGCGGCTGCGGAGAGCGTGAGTTCCTCGCGGTCGTCGTCGGACGACTGCGCGTGGTGTGCGCGACGCCACTTCACCAAGTTGCGTGAGTGCGTGAGGATGTAGAGCGTGCTCATCACGACGAAGCCGTGCTTCGAAAAGATCAGCCCGTAGACCATCCAGGGGAGTGAGCTGGCGAGCACCATGCCCCAGCCCCACCATTTCCGGGCGCCGACCAGCCACATCCCACCGATGGCCAGGAGCTCGAAGCCCACCAGCAGCCAGGACCAGGTCTGTTCCGTCATGGCACCAGTGTGGCGCGGGGTGATCAGCGAAAACTGCGGAAAATCTGGCAGAATGTGCACTATGGCGACGGAAACAGTGTCCTTTGACGGTATTGACAGAGAAATCCTCGGGATTCTCCAATCTGACGGGCGAATCTCTTGGCAGATGCTCGGTGACCGCGTCCATCTCTCGGCAAACGCTGCTGCGGAGCGGGTTCGCCGACTGATTCGGGAGGGCATCATCCTGGGGTTTCGGGCTGAGGTCAACCAGGCCGCCCTCGGACGCACGCTGGAAGCCGTGATCGACGCCCGGATGCCACACACCAAGGGTTTTGACGACGCGGCGGCCAAGCGCGACGACATCCTGTGGGCCGCCCATGTGACGGGCGAGTCGGACGTGACGCTTGCCGTTGCCTGTGAGGGGACCGCCGGACTGGACGCCTTCCTGCGCTGGCTCCAGCGCGAGGGGGCCACGGAAACCCGTACGGACGTGGTGTTGCGCAAGATCCGCTGAGCACGGCTGGAGTGGATTAGCAGTCCCCTCGGTAGAGTGCTAACGCCCGACCTGAGCCTCAACCCCCGGTCGGCAGACAACCCCGATACCCAGTTGACGTATGGAGGAACACCATGTCGAAGATCATCCTGTTCGATGACGAAGCCCGCCGCGGTCTCGAAAACGGAATGAACAAGTTGGCCGATGCCGTGCGCGTGACGCTCGGACCGAAGGGCCGCAACGTCGTGCTCGACAAGAAGTGGGGCGCACCGACGATCACCAACGACGGTGTGTCGATCGCCAAGGAGATCGAACTCGAGGACCCCTACGAGCGCATTGGCGCCGAACTCGTGAAGGAAGTCGCCAAGAAGACCGACGACGTGGCCGGAGACGGCACGACGACGGCGACGGTGTTGGCGTGGACGATGGTGCGCGAAGGTCTGCGCAACGTCGCCGCTGGGGCGAACCCGATGAGCTTGAAGCGTGGCATCGAAGCGGCGGTCGAGGCGGCCGTCGCCAGCATTCGCGATCTCGCCAAGGAAGTGGACTCGAAGGAACAGATCGCCCAGGTCGCGTCGATTTCTGCAGCAGACCAGGAGATCGGCCAGACCATCTCTGAGGCCATCGACAAGGTCGGCAAGGACGGCGTCATCACCGTCGAAGAAAGCCAGACCTTCGGCATGGACATGGACCTCGTCGAGGGCATGCGCTTCGACAAGGGATACATCTCCCCGTACTTCGTGACCGACACCGACCGCATGGAGGCCGTCGTCGACGACGGTTACATCCTGCTCGTCGGTGGCAAGATCACCGCCGTTCGCGACCTGCTCCCGGTGTTGGAGAAGGTCATGCAGGCCGGCAAGCAACTCGTGATCATCGCCGAGGACATCGAGGGTGAGGCCCTCGCGACTTTGGTCGTGAACAAGATCCGCGGCACGTTCAAGAGCGTCGCCGTCAAGGCTCCGGGCTTCGGCGACCGCCGCAAGGCCATGCTCCAGGACATCGCGATCCTCACGGGTGGCCAGGTCGTGAGCGAGGAAGTTGGGCTCAAGCTCGAGAACACCACGCTCGACCTGCTCGGCCGCGCGAAGAAGATCGTCGTGACCAAGGACGAGACCACGATCATCGAGGGTGCGGGATCCGATGGCGACATCAAGGGCCGCATCTCCCAGATCAAGGCCGAGATCGACAACACCGACAGCGA
>CAYSRZ010000202.1:0-2078 GCA_964433615.1 uncultured Acidimicrobium sp.
CGCTGATGGACAAGGGCACCTACACCTTCGAGGTGTCGCCCGATGCCAGCAAGCCGGAGATCTGCGACGCCGTCGAGGCGATCTGGAACGTCAAGGTTCGCCGCGTCAACACGTTGAACCGTCGTGGCAAGGTGCGCCAGACCCGCGGGACCAACCGCTTCGGTCAGAGCCCGAACACCAAGCGAGCAATCGTCACCCTCGAGGCGGGAAACGAAATCCCGTTGTTTGAGAACTAGATCGAGAAAGACAAAGGACGAACATGGGAATCCGCAAACGCAAGCCAACGAGCGCTGGTCGCCGCTTTCAGACGGTGTCCGACTTCGCAGAGATCACGAAGTCGACGCCTGAGAAGTCGCTCCTCGCCAAGAAGAACTCCAAGGGTGGTCGCAACGCCTACGGTCGCATCACCTCGCGTCACCAGGGTGGTGGCCACAAGCAGCAGTACCGCATCGTCGACTTCAAGCGCAACAAGGACGATTTCGACGCCAAGGTCGCCGCGATCGAGTACGACCCGAACCGCACCTGTCGCATCGCGCTCCTGCACTACGGCGACGGCTCCAAGTCCTACATCCTCGCCCCGAAGGGTCTCGAAGTCGGCATGCGCGTGCAGAGCGGCCCGAAGGCCGACATCAAGGTGGGCAACGCCCTCCCGTTGCGCTTCATGCCGGTCGGTACCGTCGTGCACAACATCGAACTGCGCCCCGGCCAGGGCGGCAAGGTCGCTCGCTCCGCGGGCATGGCCGTGCAGCTCGTCGCCAAGGAAGGCGTCTACGCCACGTTGCGCATGCCGAGCTCGGAAATGCGTCGCGTGCCGATCGACTGCCGTGCAACCGTCGGTGAAGTCGGCAACGCCGAGCACGAGCTGATCAAGATCGGCAAGGCCGGTCGCAACCGTTGGAAGGGCGTTCGTCCGCAGTCGCGAGGCGTCGTGATGAACCCGGTCGACCACCCGCACGGTGGTGGTGAAGGCAAGACCTCCGGTGGTCGTCACCCGGTGTCCCCGTGGGGCAAGCCGGAGCGCCGCACCCGCAACACCAACAAGTCGTCGCAGTCACTCATCGTGCGCCGTCGTCGCACAGGAAAGGGCAGGGCTTAATCCATGTCACGCAGTTTGAAGAAGGGCGCGTTCGTCGATGAGCACCTGCTCAAGAAGGTCGACGCCATGAACGAAAGCGGCGATCGCAAGGTCATCAAGACCTGGTCGCGTCGCAGCACCATCATCCCCGACATGGTCGGCCACACCTTCGCCGTCCACGACGGTCGCAAGCACGTGCCGGTGTACGTCACGGAGTCGATGGTCGGACACAAGCTCGGTGAGTTCTCGCCGACCCGCACCTTCAAGTTCCACGCATCACAAGAGAAGGCCGCAGCGCCTGGAGCGAGCAAGTAAGCCATGACCGGACCAAAACTCAACGAAGCAACCCGCGTCGCCGGCGTGTCCAGTGGCACCCGCGCGAAGGCGATGAACGTTCGCATGTCGGCATCGAAGGTGCGCGTCGTGCTCAACCACATCCGTGGCGTGGACGTCCGTTCGGCCGACAACACGCTCGCACTCATGCAGCGTGACGCGGCACACGACGTGCGCAAGCTGTTGGCCTCGGCCGTGGCGAACGCCGTCAACAACGACTCGAAGGAAGCGGAGAACCTCTTCGTCAAGGCGTGCTTCGCCGACGAGGGTCCGACGATGAAGCGTTTCCGTCCCCGCGCGAAGGGTCGCGCAGGCGCGATCTTCAAGCGCACCTGCCACATCACGATCGTGGTCGACACGCTGAGCGACGAAAAGCTCGCCGTGCGCGAACAGGCCGCCGCGGCCAAGGGTGGTGCTCGCACCTCCAGCCGTGCAGCCCGCGTCGCCGCCAGCCGCGCCCGCGCAGCCAAGAACGCGGCACCGTCGAACGACGACGCTGCCGAGACAACTACGACCACCGAATCTGGTGAGGAGAACTGATGGGCCAGAAGATCAACCCGTACGGATTCCGACTGGGAGTCACCACCGACTGGAAGAGTCGTTGGTTCTCGACCAAGGAATACCGCAACTACCTCACCGAGGACTGGAAGATCCGCGAGTACCTCACGGT
>CAYSRZ010000203.1:0-2070 GCA_964433615.1 uncultured Acidimicrobium sp.
CCCAGCCACTTCGCGTTGTGCGTCTGATGATCTTCTGCAGCACCAGCCCACGGCACGATCACGCACGGAGTTCCCGTCACCGAGATCTCGGCGATCGTGCTCGCACCCGCGCGCGTCACGACGAGGTCGCAGGCCGCATAGACCTCCTCGATCGCGTCGGTGTAGGCGATGCGCGTGTAGTTCGACTGCACGCCCGCAACACCGTCGCTCGCATAACGCTCCCCGCACAGATGAATGACGTGTTCATCGGGTCGCAGACGACCGACAAGTTCGCTCGTCGCGGCATTCAACACTCCCGACCCGAGCGAGCCCCCGATCACACCGATGACGAATGCGTCTCCGCGCACGCCGAAGGACTCACGCGCGCCAGAACGACGTGCGGATCGGTCGAGCCGTCGAATGCTCGCGCGCACCGGCGCGCCGGTGAGCGTGGCGCGCGGCAACCTCGAGTCGCCGTGTGCGACGGCGCACGCTGCCGCATAGTTGGACTGCAACCGGGTGGCAAGACCCGGGATGCGGTCGTAGGAGCACGTGACGACGGGAATGCCGAGTCGTCGAGCGGCCCGACAGGCCGGGATGCTCGCATACCCGCCGACGGAGACCACGACGCTCGGTCGAAGTTCGGCGAGCAGGCGCCGAGCGCGGCCGATCGCCCGCACCATCGTCGGGACCATCGCGAGGTTGTCGCGGATCCCCTTCGGCGTGAGGCTGCGCCGCAGTCCCCTCACGCGCAACAGCGTCGCAGGATATGGACCACCGGCGACGAGCGTCGACTCGACCCCGCGGTCGGAGCCGACGTAATGCAGGGTGCGCGGGTCGTGGCCCGCTTCCGTCAACAGCTCGAGGATCGCGAGCGCCGGGTTGACGTGTCCGGTGGTCCCGCCGCCAGTGACGACTGCAAACGTTGGCGACGGGTGACCATTCATGCGCTTACTTCATGTTACGCGCAACGTTCAGCATGAGTCCCGATGCCGCCATGGCCATGAACAACGACGATCCGCCGTAGGAGATGAAGGGCAACGTGAGTCCGGTGACGGGCAACACGCCGACGACTCCACCGATGTTGATGCACGCCTGTGCGGTGAGCCACACCGTGATGCCACCGGCGAGGATCGCGCCGAACGCGTCGCGCGAACGAACGGCCGCCTGGAGACCGAAGTAGCAGAGCGCGACGAACGTGCCGATCACGAGGATCGAACCGAGGATCCCGAACTCCTCGGCGACGATGGCGAAGATGAAGTCGCTGTGTGCCAAGGGCACGTATCCCCACTTGCCGGTCCCC
Organism: uncultured Acidimicrobium sp.; assembly: GCA_964433615.1. GTDB lineage: Bacteria > Actinomycetota > Acidimicrobiia > Acidimicrobiales > Ilumatobacteraceae > UBA3006. The sequence goes on from CAYSRZ010000203.1 coordinate 1,283, forward strand.
TGACCAGCGCCGGTGCCCATCAGCCCGCCGTTGGCGATGCTGAGGATCGACTGCCACACCTGATAGGCGTAGTGACCCTTGTTCTCCTCGAGGTGCAGAAACGCGGTCATGCGGTTCTGCATACGGGAACTCGACATGATGAGTGCGATCGCTCCGACGAAGGAGATCGACAGCACGAAGGTCAACCATCGCAGCGGCGTGCCGGCGATGAACAGCGTGGCGAACACGATGCAGGTGAACACGACGGCCGCACCGAAGTCGCCCTGGGCCAGACAGGCCACGACTGCAGCGCCCCAGACCACCATCACCGGTCGGAACGTGCGCACGGGATCGACGACTTCCGTTCGACGTCGACCGAGCAAGCTCGCGCAATAGATGAGCACGGCAACCTTCAACACCTCGGACGGCTGGAAGCGCACCGCACCGAACGCGGCCCACGCGCGCGCACCGTTGGTCGTGATGCCGACGCCGGGAACGAACGGCAGGATCATGAGGCCGAAGGCGACGCCGAGGAAGGGCTTGGCGAAGGTGTGCCACTGGTGATACGGCATGCGATAGGTCGTGAGCAGGGCGAAGAATCCGAACGTCGCCCACATGAACTGGCGCTTGAACATGTTCCACGGGTCTCCGCCACTCGTGATCGCCACGATCGAACTCGACGACAGCACCATCATGAGGCCGAACACGATGAGGAGCGTCACGCACAGCATCACGCCGTAGAACACCTTGTTCGGTGCTTCGATCGCGAGTCGACGCTTCTCGGCATAGCCCTTGCGGTCGAGCATCGC
>CAYSRZ010000204.1:0-2046 GCA_964433615.1 uncultured Acidimicrobium sp.
CGATTTCCAAGTCGCACGCGCTGCCAGGTTTCCGCGCTGGATGGGTCGCCGCACCCGCACCGGTCATCGAACGTCTGACGCTCGTGGCCGAAGCGATGCTCTTTGGTTCACAGCCGTTCATCGAGGATGCACTCGTCGTCGCTCTCGACACGCGACACCCAGAAGTCGACCGTCTGCGTGCGGCATTCCGCGAACGAGCTATCGCCCTCGTCGAGGAACTCGGTGATGCACAGAACTCTCCCGCGCGCATGCCGGAGGGCGGCATGTTCGTGATGGTCGACGTGCGCTCGACTGGTCTCACCGGTGAGCAGTTCGCATGGCGACTGCTGGATGAGCACGCCGTCGGCGTCATGCCCGGCGAGAGCTTCGGCGCAGGTGGAGCCGGGCACATCCGCATCGCCCTCACCGTGGATGCACCGGTGCTACGGGACGCGTGCTCCAAGATTCGCACGCTCGCAGACGAGCTCGCTTCCACACGGTGACTTCGATGAACGTCGGTGAAGCACTGATCGACCTGCTTGCCCGCGACTACGGCGTCGACGTCGTCTTCGGCATTCCCGGGGTGCACAACGTCGAGCTGTATCGCGGACTCCACCGCAGCGGCGTGCGCGCCGTCTCCCCCCGCCACGAGCAAGGCGCGGGATTCATGGCCGACGGCTGGGGACTCGTGACCGGCCGACCCGGAGTCTGCGTGTTGATCAGTGGCCCAGGGCTCACGAACGCCCTCACTCCGATCGCCCAGGCGTACCACGACTCGCGACCGATGCTGGTGCTTGCATCGACGACACCCATGGATGCGCTCGGCGCACACGTCGGTCCGCTGCACGACCTTCCCGACCAAGCCGGTCTCGTGCGCAGCGTGTGCGCGTTCAGCGAAACCGTCACCGATCCATCGCAGCTGCCACAGCTGATCGAGCGTGCATGGAACGTGTTCGGCTCGTCGCGACCACGACCCGTGCACCTCGCGATTCCGATGGACGTGCTCGCGTCACCGTGTGATGCATTTCTGCGTGCGCACATCCCCGTCGCGCCACCGTCCGCGTCGCCGATCGACGTCCGTCGCGCGGCAGAGATGCTGTCTGCGGCACGCCAGCCCGTCATCATCGCCGGCGGCGGAGCAAAGGACTCGGCCACCGCACTCGTCGCCGTCGCCGAAGCCCTCGATGCTCCTGTCGTGCTCACGGGCAATGCCAAAGGTGTGGTGCCAAGTTCGCATCCGCTGTGCGCGGAAAACACCCTTGTCTTCGGTCGCATCCAGCGCGACATCGAAGCGGCAGATGCGGTCCTCGTCGTCGGCAGCGAGCTGTCCGACACCGACCTATACAACGACGGACGTGCACTGCAGTTTTCCGGCTCGGTCGTGCGCATCGACCTCGACGTCGAACAGATGCAGCGTCGCGTGATCCCGAGCGTGGAGCTCGTCGGTGACGCGACGACAACGCTCGAAGCACTCCGCGGCCATCTGACTCCCGGCACGTCACGTGACGGAGCGACCAGGGCGCGCACCTGGCGTGAACACTCGCGCAACAAGACGTCGAAAGAGTTCTCACCGTGGCTGGAGGCGATCGAGTCGGTCCTTCCCGACGATGCGATCGTCGCACTCGATTCCACCCAGCTCGGCTACTCCGCGCACTGGTGGTTGCCGGCATCTCGATCGCGTTCCTGGCTCGCCCCCTACGGATTCGGCACGCTCGGATGTGCACTGCCGATGGCGATCGGCGCGAGCATCGCCGCGCCTGACAGACCGGTGCTCGCCGTCGCAGGTGACGGTGGTTGGTTGTTCACGGTCGCGGAGATGGCGGCCGCCGTCGACGAAGACGTCAACGTCACGCTCGTGCTGTGGGACAACCGCGGATACCAACAGATACGCCAGAGCTTCGACGACGTGAGTGCCACTCGAATGGGTGTCGACGTGTCGTCCTACGATCCCCTGGCCATCGCCCGTGGATTCGGCTGGAGCGCACGTGACGTGACGTCACCGGAAGATCTCGCAGACGCCCTTCGTGACGCGTTCCGCGGTGGTCAGCAGATGCTGCGCATCTGCGT
>CAYSRZ010000205.1:0-2040 GCA_964433615.1 uncultured Acidimicrobium sp.
ATCTCGGCGATTGCCGTCGAGGACCGCGGTCTGCTCGAGTTCCTGCTTCGCTTCGGTCGCTAGTCGTCGAAGCGGTTTGCCCGCATCGCCTGGCGATAGGCGAGTGCGACTGCGTCGAACTTCATGTGCAGTTCCGCGGTCGGCTCGTAGGGAACCTTTTTCGGACGTTGCGACTCGACGATCGACTTGTCCTGGCCGAAGATGACGTCTTCGAAGTCTCGCAACACCGACGCCGGTTGGTCGAGGTTGTAGTTGCGACCGATCAGCAGGAACCCGCGGCTGTGTTCCTCATCCACGGGCTGGGACGAGAAGAAATAGACCATCCCTTCTCGGCCGCCCCATCCGAGTCGAAGCAGCAGTGTGAACGGAAGATGGATTTCATAGCGCGAGCGACGCATCGGTGTCGACGTGTCGGCGTTGGCGAACACGGGGAAGTCGTCGGTGTTTGGTGCTTCCGGCCTCACGATGTCGTAGTGCACGACGTGGCCGTCGGTGTGGACGTCGTAGGGCGGTACGACGGGGCGTTGCGGATCTCCGAGGAGCCCGGGATGGACCCACGGGAAGTGGCCGAAGTCGGTAAAGTTCTCGAGTTGACGTGACGCGTGCGCATTCCACTCGTACGGCCCGCACGTGACCCACGTCCACGAGTCGTCACCGAATTCGGGGATCGATGGGATGTCGTGACGCGGTTCGTCGACGGCGACCCACACGATCCCGTAGCGCTCCGTGCACGCGAAGGCAGCGATACGTGCCTTCGGTGGGATGCGCGTCGGGTCCTCGAGTTGGGGGATCAGCGTGCACGTGCCCGTCGCGTCGAACTGCCACCCGTGGTACGGGCAGGCGATCTCGTCCCCGCGCACGCACCCGCCGGACAGCGCCGTGCCGCGGTGGATGCAGACGTCGCTCGTGGCGTGTGCGACACCTCGCGAGTCGCGCCAGAGCACGATCGGCCGACTGAGGAGCGTGCAGCCGACGGGGGTGTTCGAGAGGGAGTCGGAGAACGCGACGGGATGCCAAGCCTGGGCGAGCACGTCTCGACGGTATCGCAACTACTGTTCCCTCCATGGGGGAACGGGTGCTCACACCCAAGGAGTTGACGCGCATGCTTGGCGCGCGTCTTGGTGGGGCGAACGTCGTCGCCGTGACCCAGGCTCCGATCGGTACGGGTCAGATGAGTGAGAGTCGTCGCCTCACGCTCGAATACTCACGTCCGTGCGGCTTGCCCGAGACGATGGTCGCCAAGTTCGAGTCGGCGAGCGAGGCGAGTCGAGCAGCGAGCAGGGCGACGCGAACCTACGAAGTCGAGACGTCCTTCTATCGGGACGTGCGCACCAAGGTCGACGTGAACGCCCCGCAATGCTTTTATGTCGACTTCGACGCAGAACGCGACGAGTTCGCCCTGCTGCTCGGTGACTTCGCCCCGTGCGTGCAGGGGGACCAACTGGCGGGATGCGGCCTCGACGATGCACGGGATGCGGTGGGAGAGATCGCGCGCCTGCATGGCCCGTTGTGGCAGGACCCGACGATCAAGACGATGCCGTGGTTGCACCGCAATCCGCCGGAACACAAGCGCAACGTCCAGGTGCTGTACTCCCAGTTGCACTCCTCGTTTTCCGAGCGATACGCGGATCGACTGAGCGACGAGGCGCGCGAAGTTGGCGCGCGACTCGCAACCGAGCCACGTGACTACTTCTCCTACGACCCCGTTCGCTTCTCCGTCATTCACGGCGACTATCGACTGGACAACGTGCTCTTTGCGAGCGACAAGCGCGAGCGTCGGGTCGGAGTGGTCGACTTCCAGACGGTCGCCGTCGGATGCCCGCTGCTCGACGTCGTCTATTTTCTCGGCGCCGGGTTGACGACCGATTTCGGCGCGGCCGTCGAGGAACCCCTGGTCGCGCACTACGTGCAGCGACTCGCCGACTACGGGGTGACGTTGTCGGTCGACGAAGCCTGGTGGCTGTATCGCCGTTACGCCTTCGCCGGATTCGTGATGGCGGTCGTGGCCTCGATGATCGTCAAGCAGACCGATCGCGGGGA
>CAYSRZ010000206.1:0-2023 GCA_964433615.1 uncultured Acidimicrobium sp.
CGCCGCGACCAAAGTTCGGACACGGGGTGGTCGTGAAGACGAAGACGGTGACGCTCGTCTGCAGTTATCACCCAAGCCAGCAGAACACCTTCACCGGCAAGTTGACCGAGCGCATGCTCGACTCGGTTGTGGCCAAGGCGGTCCGCCTGGCGAAGTGAGGGTCAGTGCGCCGCGGGCGCGCTGCCGTCGGCCTTCTTCTTCGGCGGTGGAACCCCGACGACGGGCGAGCGATCGGCGAAGTCCGGCCAACGACGACGGCTGACGATGCTGAGCGTGCGCAACAGCTTCATCGCGGTCGCATCGGTTTCTGCCGGTCGGGCGATGACGGTGCCGTCCTTGATCATCCGGTTCATGACCTCTTCGCCGAGTTCGGTGCGCACGACGCACAGCGTCCAGGCGTTGTCCTCGCCGATGCCGCCGGTGGAGATGTCGGCGTGTTCGGCGGCAAAGTCCGGACACATCTTGCAGCCTTCGCGAGTCCACTTGTGACATTCCTTGAGGTCGATCTCGTGGTAGGAGCCGTCCTTCATCCAGATCTGGAAGACGCCCTTGATGTTCATCTTGACCATTTCTTCCTTGCGCAGGCCGTACTTGGCCAGGAAGAGCTCTTCGAAGATCGCGTCATCGAAGGTCTTGGAGCACAGGAGTCCGATGTTGAAGAGGAACGGTTTGCCGGTCTTGCCGACCTTGCGCTTCCACATCACGGGCAACACCGACGACTGGCAGCTCATCCCGACGAGTGCGAGTCGAGACAACCCGGCCTCTTGGGCTTCCTTCAGTGCGAGGGTGTTCGCCGAGTAGGTGTAGCGACTGCCGGAGGAGGCGAGGACCTCCTCGCGGTTGCGGGCCAGACCAGGCCGCGCCTTCCACGACGAGCCGTCCCCTTCGAGGAAACTGGTCAGTGCTGCGTCGATGTAGTCGTGCTTCAGCAGCCAGATCAGCATTGCGCCGACGAATCCACCGTCTTGGCCCTTGTCGTGTGTCTCGGTGTCGGCTGCGCGACACAGCAGCAACTGACGATATTGACCGTACATCGCATTGTCGTCGCGGGTCTTTCCGAACAGGTGCATGTCGGCATCCTGCTCCCATGTCCTGAACCGTGGGCATGCGCGGGTGCAACTCGTGCAACCCTTCTCTCCGTGGACGCAGTTGTCCTTGCCGAGTTCGTCTTCGAGGTGGAAGGGCTTGTAGTGGCCCTCTTCGTGGGTGTAGCCGATCACTTCGTGTGGGCACGACACGACGCAGCCGGCACAACCCGTGCACAGACCCGTGTTGATGACCTCTTCGTAGAGTTCCTTCCACTGGTTCGTCCAGCGTTCGGTTGATGCGGGTGCGCTTTCGACGGTCGTCACGTCACCGACTCTACGCCACGAGGGCGACTAGCGAAGAGCCTTGACGACCGCGGCGGATTCGTCTTGGGTCAGCTTGCGACCATGGCGGTCGGACACCTCGAACTCGTTGCGCACCATCGTCGCATCAGTCGAGACGCGGGCGAGGTGGATCACCACGTTGAGCTTGGACAGTGTCGCCGTCACGTCACGAAGTAGACCGTGACGATCCGGGCCCGTCATGCGCAACACGGTGTGCCACGGATGGGCGTCGTTGTCGCACGATGCGACGAGGTTCAGCGGTTCGTCGCTCGGGGAGACCGATCGCCAGACGAGCGCCCCTTCGATGCGAGCGGTGAGGTCACCGACCGAAGGTTGAACATGTGACCTCACGGTGAACACGTCGAGGACAGCGCCGTCTTCCCACGTGGCGATGTCCGCGGTGATGACTTCGAGGTTGCAGTCTGCAAGGACCCGGGCGACGCGAGCAAGGAGCGCGGTGCGGTCACGAGTCGCGACGTTGATCGTCCACGTTCCTGCTTCCTTGCCTGGGGTCACCGCGACGCGTACTTGGCCGGCTCGAGGACACGGCTCGACGAGTTGTGCGTGCGCGAGAATCTCTTCTGGCGAGTGGTTCAACGCGTAGCTTGCCGGCGCGTTCGAGATGCGCAGGGTCAGGGCGGTGTCCGTCGTGA
>CAYSRZ010000207.1:0-2006 GCA_964433615.1 uncultured Acidimicrobium sp.
TATCTCGGCATGGTTCGCCAGTGGCAGGAGATGTTCTACGAGGAGCGCTACAGCGAGGTCTATCTGTCGACCGAGGTTCCGAACTTCGTCAAGTGGGCCGAGTCGATGGGCTGCGTCGGCATCCGCGTCGACGACCCGAGCGAAGTCGAGAGTGCGATCGACAAGGCGAACTCGATCAACGACCGACCCGTCGTCGTCGACTTCCGAGTCGATGCTGGCGAGAAGGTGTTCCCGATGGTCGCCGCTGGTCAGAGCAACGACGACATCATGTTGCACCCGACGCAACAGCCACGAAAGGAGTTCCTGCGATGAGCGGAGCCAATCCATACGGCAGTGCGCCGACGCACCACATGTTGTCGGTTCTGGTGCAGAACCGACCAGGCGTGCTCGCACGCGTGGCGAGTTTGTTCGCCCGTCGTGGCTACAACATCTTCTCGCTCGCCGTCGCGCCGACGGAGCACGAGGAATACAGCCGCATCACGATCGTCGTCGACGTCGAGTCGGCGCCGCTCGAGCAGATTGTCAAGCAGTTGTTCAAGCTGATCGACGTCGTGCGCATCTCCGAGCTCGACCCGCGCAAGTCGGTCGAGCGTGAGTTGATGGTCGCGACGGTCCGCGTCACCCCCGAGGAGCGCGGTCAGGTCGTCGAGTTGACCAACATCTTCGAAGGCAAGATCCTCTCGGTCGGTCCAGACGCGTTGATCGTGTCGTTGGACGGCAGCCCAGAAAAATTGGACGATTTCTCCGATTTGCTGCGACAATATGGAATCATCGAATCGCAACGCACAGGTCGCGTCGCGCTTCCGAAACTCGATCGGGCCACCAAGGTCCGTGCCGTCAAGGGAAAGGCAAGCTAATGGCAGCGAACATCTACTACGAAAAGGACGCCGACCCGGCACTGATCCGCGGCAAGAAGGTCGCCATCATCGGTTATGGCTCGCAGGGCCATGCTCACGCGCTCAACCTCAAGGACTCCGGTGTCGACGTCGTCGTCGGTCTGCGTGACGGCTCGTCGTCGAAGGCCAAGGCCGAAGAAGCAGGTCTCAAGGTGATGTCGATTGCAGACGCGTCGAAGTACGCGGACGTGATCATGGTCCTCGCCCCCGACACCGAGCAGAAGAAGATCTACGAGGAGAGCATCAAGCCGAACCTCGCCGACGGCAAGGCGCTTGCCTTCGCCCACGGATTCAACATCCGTTTCAACCGCATCGAACCGCCGAAGGGCGTGGACGTGATCATGATCGCCCCGAAGGGCCCAGGTCACCTCGTTCGTCGCACCTACACCGAGGGTGGTGGAGTGCCAGCCTTGATCGCCGTCGCCCAGGACGCAACCGGCAAGGCCAAGGCCGTCGCGCTGTCGTACGCGGAAGCGATCGGTGGCGCACGCGCCGGCGTGATCGAGACCACGTTCACCGAGGAGACCGAGACCGACTTGTTCGGTGAGCAGGTCGTGCTCTGTGGCGGACTCACCTCGCTCGTCCAGGCGGGATTCGAGACGCTCGTCGAAGCCGGCTACCAGCCGGAGATGGCGTACTTCGAGTGCTTGCACGAAGTGAAGCTGATCGTCGACCTGATGTACGAAGAGGGGATCGCAGGCATGCGCTACAGCATCTCGGACACCGCCGAATACGGCGACGTGTCACGAGGCCCACGCATCATCAACGCTGCGACCAAGGCGGAGATGAAGAAGATCCTCGAGGAGATCCAGACCGGCAAGTTCGCCGAGGAGTGGATCGCCGAGAGCGACAGTGGTCGCAAGCGCTTCGCCGAGTTGCGCAACGCGGGCAAGAACCACCCGATCGAAAAGGTCGGCTCCCAGCTGCGCTCGATGATGCCGTGGATCTCCAAGGGCAAGAAGAAGGTCAGCGAAATCTCCGGAGGCTGACCCCTCAAGCCCTTGATTTGCAAGGGTTCTAATTGTTGAGTTGTTTGGTCGGGTTTTAGGCCGTAGTGTCTCGCCCCATGACTAACGCTCAATGGGGTTTCGAAACACGTCAGATTCACGC
>CAYSRZ010000208.1:0-2000 GCA_964433615.1 uncultured Acidimicrobium sp.
CCTTGACATGGTGGAGGTCCCGGGTTCGAGTCCCGTCGTGCCCACAACGTGAACATCAACCGCATCATCACCCGACTCATCGCCGGGTTGGTGATCGCCCTGTCAGCAGGGATTCAGGTTGCTGTGCCACCTGTGTCGGCTGCGCCTGTGTGTCAGGAGTCAGGTGAGAATTGCGTGGTCGGCGAACGCGGACCGCAAGGTGGCGTCATCTTCTACGACGCAGGATCCCAACAGTGGTGGGGACGCTACTTGGAAGCAAAGATCGGTTCGACCTTTGCGAGAGTCCCGTGGGGCTCGACGGCGTCGCTCTACCCGGCGGACTCGCGACAGGCGTTACAGCGTCGATCGATGGCGATCGGCATGGGCCGAGACAATACGCGCCTGATGCGCGAAGCCAACTCGCCGCTTGCCACCTCGATGTTCCCCGCAAGCGAAGACTGGTACCTGCCGTCGAAGGACGAACTCGACGTGCTCTACAACTACCGAGTTCTCAACTTGGCTCAGCCAGCGACGATCTGGAACTCGCTGCCCATGTGGTCGTCGTCGGAGTCCGAGGCTGGATTCGCGTGGTATCAGCTCTTCCAGGACGGTACGCAATTCACCGATGCTCAGGGCATCAGACCAAAGTTGGCGTCGAACACCAACTACACCATGAGTCCGGTGCACGTGGGTTCGGATTTCAGCTCTCAGCCGATGAACGTGATCAAGGTTCGTGCGTTCCCGGTACCGTCACCGAGCAATCCACCAGCTGCGTTATTGGTCGGTGCGGTTCGCGAAAACTCCGACTGCTCGACGAAAGCCACAGGTTGTCTCGTCGGCGACAAGGGTCCTGCTGGCGGAATCATCGTCTATGACGCAGGCTCGGACAAGCCGTGGGGTCGTTATCTGGAAGTGGCGCCACAGACCTGTGAGATCGAGCGAGTCGCCTTCGACTCGACCAATTCAACGGCATCGATCTATGCAACCGCTGCGGAGCGGGTTCGCGCAAAGGCAATCGGCATGGGTGCGTCGAACACGACGCTCATCGCTTCGAAGTTTGCCGGAGCGGCGAGGTCGGCAAAGGACTCAAAGTGCGGCGGCTACGCAGACTGGTTCTTGCCATCCAAGGACGAGCTGAACGAGGCGTTTCGGGTCTTGTCGCATTCGCGCAAAGGACTGCAATTGACTCCAGTGGGTGGTTTCGATCGGGGCTATTACTGGACCTCGACGGACTACAACGGGAACACGGCATGGACGCAGTACTTTGCGGACGGCCAACAGTTCGACCGTGTTCAGACACTGTCGGCCAACAGGCAGCCACCTGCTCGACCGTTCCGGGTGCGTCCGATGCGGGCTTTTGCTGCTGGTGCAGTCGGCATCTCGATTCCGACTGCACCCGTAACTTCTGTGCCTGCCGAAATGAGGACACTCACGATCGTTGGTGAACGGACCACGGTCAGTGGCAAGCCTGGAATTCGTGTCGATGGAGTAACGAAAGGCTTTAAGGATGGTGAGATTGTGATGCCGTATTTCCGGTTCCCTGGTGAGACTTCGTTCGCCCAAGGTTCGGCGCGTCTGGTGGTCACCAATGGCGAGTTCACATGGTCGCGCAAGACCGGCAAGAAGTTCTATGCCTATATCACGTCGACCGATGGACTTGTCGTGTCGAACAGGATCATCATCCCCGCGAGCTAGATCGGTCGTTGCTTGGATGCAACTTCTTCTGATTCCCTTGCAGCACTCCTGAAGATCCCTTTGCTCATGAGGGAGAGCTCGCTCTTTCGTCGCGCGTTGTAGATGGTCGCACGATCTGCATGGATCGCGGGATCATCCGGTGCGGCCCACCCGGCAAAGTCGGCGAGGTGGCATGCCAGGCGCAAGTCGCCGGCAACCAGAAGTTCGAGTGCCCGCTTCATCAATGCCTCGGCGCCACCGCTGAGTGAGGCAAGCTCGGCCGCGAGCACTGCGTCGGGTGATGGCTTGAGGCGCGACGGCGCCCCGTCCCACCAGCCGCCGTAGAG
>CAYSRZ010000209.1:0-1997 GCA_964433615.1 uncultured Acidimicrobium sp.
TCGCTCGACCAGATGCGCCTTGCGATGAATGCGCTGCCGATGGGGGTGGTGATCGTCTCCACGGACGGCTCGACCCGCTGGGCGAACTCGGCGTTCGGCGAACTGCTCGCCCAAGGATCGGTTGACTACGAGCGTTTCAACAGGCACGTGGATGAGTTGTTGTCGAGTGCGCTGTCGGGTGAGACGCGCGAGGAACACGTCGAGTTCGGCGAGCCGGCGGTGCGGATGTTCGACATGGCGAGCATTTCGTTGCCCGACGGTGGCGGTGCGGTGCTCGTCTACGACGAGACCAAGCAGGTGATGGCGGACCGCGTGCGCACCGACTTCGTGGCCAACATCAGCCACGAGCTGCGCACGCCGATCGGCGCGGTGTCGCTGATGGCCGAGAACCTGATGAGTGCGACGGAGGGGACCGACGTCGAGCGCATGGCATCGGTGATCCTGTCGGAAGTGACGCGACTGAACGACACCGTCGGCGACCTGCTCGAGCTCGCCCGCATCGAATTCGACGGGCTGTCCAACACCCAGGAAGTCGACGTGGTCAAGGTGGTCGAGGAGGCGACGGGCCGCCTGCGTTCGGCCGCGCTCGCCAAGTCGGTGATGATCTCGATCGAGAACTATCCCGAAGTGATGATCTTTGCCGACCGTGCCCAGCTCGTGTCCGCCGTCGGCAACCTGCTCGACAACGCGATCAAGTTCAGCCCCAACGGCTCGATCGTCAAGATCTCGATCGACGTGGCGGACGACCTCGTCAAGATCGTCGTCGCCGACAACGGGCCGGGCATCAGCGAGGAGCACCTGAGCCGGGTGTTCGAGCGGTTCTATCGCGTGGACGACGCGCGCAGTCGCGCGACGGGCGGCACGGGACTCGGACTGGCGATCGTGCGACACATCGCCCGACTGCACGGCGGGGACGTGGCGGTGGAGTCCACGCTCGGCGAAGGGTCGCGTTTCACGCTGTCGTTGCCGCGACGACACGTCGACGTGGTGGAAGACTCGGGTTCGTGATGCGCGTGCCGGATGGACTGAGGTATTCGCGAGACCACCTGTGGGTGCTCGTGGACGGCGAGCAAGCTCGTATCGGGATCACGGACCACCATCAGGACGCACTCGGCGAGATCGTGTTCGCCAAGTTGCCCGAGGTCGGCCAGAGCGTGGCCGCGGGGGAGGCGGCTGCCGAGGTGGAGAGCTCCAAGAGCGTGAGCGACGTCTACGCGCCAATTTCTGGTTCGGTGGTCGGGATCAACGAGCGGCTCGCCGAAAACCCGGGGCTGTTGAACTCCGACCCGTATGGCTCGGGCTGGCTGTACGACGTGATGATGTCGTATGACGAGACCCTCGAGGGTCTGCTCACGCCCGAGCAATATCGGGGTCTCGTCGGCGACTAGTCGGTGAAGAACGTCCAGGTATAGACGCGGATCTGGTCCGGGTTCTTGGTCGGCCAGAACTTCACCTTGCCGGTGTGTTCACCCTGCTTCAGCTCGGTGATCGCTGCACCCTCCTGGGGGAGGAAGCTGATCGTGAAGTTGCCCGGGTCGTAGATCGCCGTCGGGGGCAGGTCGATCTGTGCACCTGGAGCGACGGTTCCCGACGTGACGAGTTCGTCGAGTCGCGTGGTCGGCATCTCCACGTCGTCGATGTACAGCGTCGCCTCGTAGCCCTCGACGAAGTCGACGATGATCTGCGACTGGCGCAACACGCGCTCGTTGTCGCCCGGTGAAATGCCTTCGATGGCGTCCGGAAGGTTCGACGCGTCCTTGCCGGTGAGGCCGACGCGGGCGCCCATGATGACGAGCACGAGACCGAACGAAATGCCCATGCTCGCAAGCAACATCTTGGAGTCGATGCGGCGTCGTGGAGTTGAACTCACCCTCATATTCTCGCCGATTGCGCGGGACCTCGGGCATTCGGGCAGGCCGTTCGCCCGATAGGTTTATGTCACTCATGGCAGATCACGACCAGTTGGTCGGAGCCCATCTGGCCCGCCGATATCGCCT
>CAYSRZ010000210.1:0-1970 GCA_964433615.1 uncultured Acidimicrobium sp.
ACCACCATGCACTCCTCCACACCGGCAGATGGCCGTGTCGACTGGGCGACCTCCGACCACTGCTGACGATTGGCTCGAATCGCGACCGACCCCATCGTTGCCGCGACGAGACTCGCACGAACCACCGTCGACAGACGTGCCGCCGCGTGCGAGGCGAGACCGAGGGTCGGAGCGCTCGAGCTCATGAACGCCAGTGCGGCGCTTGCGTCGAACGACTGGACGTGGTGCGACGTAGAGCCGTCGAGCCAGGAGCGCTCACCCAGCAAACACAACGCGAGTTCGCCGAGGGCGGTGATGTCGCCCGTGCCGACGCCACCAAACTCACGAAACGAAAAAGCCTTGCCGGCGTTCAGTCCCTCGATCAGACCGGTGACGACGTTCACTGGTATTCCTGATCCGGGTCGGGACAACTGATGAGCGCGCACGATCATCGCGGCTCGTGCAATGTCGTGTGAATAGGGGGCACCACCACCAGCGGCATGGGATCGTACGAGCCGCATGCCGTGACCACCATCGGAGTCGTCGGCGGCAACGTTGCGATTCGCGCCGACGCCAGTGGTTCTGCCGTAGGCGGCCCCCGTCGCAGACGCGGCGACCGACTCCGCCATGTTTGCTTCAAGTGCCGAGCGTGCATCGTTCGAGAGCAGAAACGTCTCGGTGCCGATGCTCAGACGCACGACGTCATCGACGGTGAGCGTGTCTTTTCCGAACGTATGCATCGTCTATTTCCGGACTCTCACAGGTATGGCAAGTAGGTCGTCGGCGATCGCCTCGAAAATGAGTTTGGCGCCCGGCTTGTAGACGTGCACGCCGTCCCAGCGATACGACAGGCTGGTCGAGATCTTCGGATTCGTACACCACTCCGTCGGACCCTCGACGAACGACACCTGTGAGGGATACGACTCGACCACCTCGCGGATCATGTCGTTCAAGTGTCTCGTGCGCGCGTCGTCGCCTCTTTCCTTCAGCGCAGGAACCGGTCCACCCTTCGAGTCGACGGGACGCATGCACGGAACTTCAAGAACGGCAACCGCAGTGCGGGTCGCACGCAGCGCGTCGATTCCCTTCTTCAACTGGGAAACGAACAGGGTGTCGGCAGGGATCGAATCGACTTTGAACCGAAGTTTTCCGACTTCGAGATCGAGCACCTCCCACGCGCCGATCACGACCAAAGCGACGTCGGCCCGTGCACTCGTCGCCGACTTCGCCCACTTCTCTTCGAAGCCTGCACAATTCGCGAAATTGCGACGGAACCTGTCGTTCTTCCCGCCGACACCGACGCCGCGGTCGTAGACGCCACACCCGTCGAGGGATCCGTTGGTCAGCGTGAACGTCTCCTCAATCCCCGACGGCCGGTTCACATACAGCGAATGGGCCTGGGAGTCGCCGACGATGACGACTCGTCGCGGCAGGACTGCAACCGTCGTCGACGTCGTCGACACGGCTGTGTCGGGAGTTGACGGAATCGTGGTCGGTGCGACGAACACCACGTCTGAGTTCCCGCTGTCGACGCTCACGTCGCGCGCTTCGATGCCAGTGAGCTTGATAGACGAGCCGACAACGACTGCTGCAAGCACTGCAGCAGTTGCGACCGGGAGGCGACGACGCATGCGAGACAAACTACGACGGTCTACGAGCCACTTTCCAATCACCCCATTGCGCACGGGCACTTCGATGAACCGATAGGTCACTTCGTTGACGACGACGGTGACGGCGATCGCGACGGCGAGCCGCACGTTCGACGCACGAGCATCGGCGACGACGAACGTCGGCCAGTGCCACAGATAGAGCCCATATGACCGCTTGCCGATGGCCGCCAGCCACGGGACCGACAGGAACTGTGCGATGAGTCCATCGCGCGAGCGAACCACGACGGCGATCACGACGACGCTTGCGATCGAAGTTGCGGCAAGTCCACCGCGATAGAGAGCGGCGTCCTCGACGTGCAGGATCGACATCAGCACACCGAC
>CAYSRZ010000211.1:0-1968 GCA_964433615.1 uncultured Acidimicrobium sp.
AGGTCGGTGCGATCGCCGGTTGCTTCGTGCGCTCGGGCGTCATCACCCGTGGCTCCAAGGTGCGCTTCCTGCGCGACGGCACCATCATCTGGAAGGGCGCGATCTCGTCGCTGCGTCGCTTCAAGGACGACGTGCGCGAGGTCCGCGAAGGCTTCGAGTGCGGTATCGGACTGAGCGACTTCCAGGACCTGAAGCAGGGCGACCTCATCGAGACCTACGACCTGCGCGAAATCGCCCGCGACTAGGACCCTCGGACTACGGTGGTCGGCGATGGCCGACGCTGAATTCTTCTTCGACCCAGTCTGCCCATGGGCGTGGATCACGTCGCGCTGGGTGAAGGAAGTGCAATCGCAACGACCCTATGAGGTGTCGTGGAAGTTCATCTCGTTGCGCATCGTGAACGAGGCTCGCGGCTACGGCGAAAACTCCCAGTACGAACAGATTCACGACGCAGGTCTGCGCGGACTGCGCGTCGCGAGCGCGGCGCGAGCCCACGGGGGAAACGCCGCCGTGGACGCCTACTACTCGCGCCTCGGCACTGCGCTGCACAACCACGCCAATCGGGAGATGCTCGTCGGCTCGCCACGCGACTTTTTGGGTCGCGTGCTGGATGAGGCGGGGCTGCCGGTCGATCTCGCGGGCGCACTCGACGACACGACCCACGACGAGTTGATTCGCCACGAGACCGAGATGGCCCTCGAGCGCACTGGACGCGACGTCGGTACCCCGATCATCACGTTCTTTCCGTACACCGAGCGCGCCGCGAGTCTCTTCGGACCCGTCGTGCCGCGAATCCCGCGGGGTGCGGAGGCCGTCGAGTTGTGGGACGCCGTCGTCACGATCGCCGGCTCTGGTGTCGCAGAGATCAAGCGCTCACTGCGCGGCGCACCGCAGTTCGACTAGAGGAGGACAACATGAAGGTCGTCTACACACCCGCACACCTCGGCCACAATCCACACCAGGAGATCGCCTGGTCCCAGTCGATGTCGCCGTTCGAGCACACCGGTCGTGCAGAGACGATCCGCGAGACGCTTCAAGCCGATCCGACGATGACGTTCGTGGCGCCGACCGAGTGGGGAACTGCGCCGATCGACGCCGTGCACGTGCCCGGCCTGAACAGGTTCCTCACGACCGCGTGGGCCGACTACCAGCGAGAGATGCGTCCGTCGCGCGAGGTCGTGCCCGACGTGTTCTATCGCCCGTCGATGCGTCGTGGCATGGGGGACCTCGAGGAGCCGACCGCGGTGAACGCCAAGCTCGGATGGTGGTGCTTCGAGACGACGACGCCACTCACCGAAGGCACCTACGTCGCCGCGCGCGGCGCGGTCGACACCGCGCTCACGGCAACCAAGATCGTCCTCGACGGGGAGTCGTCGTCCTACGGGTTGTGCCGCCCGCCGGGACACCACGCGACCACCGATCTCTACGGCGGGTATTGCTTTTTCAACAACGCCGCGATCGCCGCGCACCACGTGTCGTCGACCTTCGGCACCAAGGTGACGGTGCTCGACGTCGACTACCACCACGGCAACGGGACCCAGGAGATCTTCTACGGCCGAGACGACGTGCAGTACGTGTCGTTGCACGGCGATCCCGCACGCGCGTATCCCTACGTCACGGGCTATGCCGAAGAGGAGGGCACCGGTCGTGGCAGGGGTGCGAACCTGAACATCCCGCTCGCCAAGCGCACCGAGGACGATCCCTACATGTCGGCACTCGAGCGTGCATGTGAGGCGATTCGCGCGTTCAATCCCGGGCTCCTCATCGTCTCGCTCGGTCTCGACACCTTCGTCACCGACCCGATCTCGGACCTCGCCGTCACCCAAGACGGCTTCCGTCGCAGTGGTGACCTCGTGCGACAGTTGGGGCTTCCGACCGTGGTGTTGCAGGAGGGCGGCTATGACGTGAGCGCGCTCGGCACCAACGTGCAGGCGTGGCTGCACGGACTCGCCGCGACGAAGTAGGGAA
>CAYSRZ010000212.1:0-1961 GCA_964433615.1 uncultured Acidimicrobium sp.
CGGTCTCCACGTGTCACGCCAACGGGCCGCTCGATGCGACGCGACGACTCGAGTCCCTCGTCCTGCAATACGCACCGTCGTGGACACCAGATGGAGCACGGGAGCACATCCGCGCAGCACTCGACGTCTGCGTGCACGTCGTCAAACGGGCCGACGGCTCACGTGAAGTGACGAGCGTGGTCGAGTTGCCGCTCACCCTCCACCACCAGTTCGTCGAGCTCTACCGAATGGGAACCCGAGTCGGGGCGCTGACGCGCGGCGAGGCGTCGTGACCTGGAACCTGTTGGCCGCCACGGGCTGCATCGCCGTCTACGTCGGAGCGCTCCAGCGCACGGAGGCGATGCTCGGTCGTGTCGTCGCTCGCACACGTACGTCACTCCTCGCCGCAAGCCGTGTGCGTGACCCCTCCCCCGACGTCGTCCTCGGCGAACTCTCCCGTTCCTTGCGCTCGGGTCAGTCCCTTCGCAATGCGCTCATCGACCTGCATCGCGGATCTGCGGACCATGCCTCAGCGAAGGTCGTCGCCCGACTCAAGCGTGGTGACGACGTGTGTGACGTCGCACGGGACGGACTCGCCCACCTGGACGTCTCGGTCCGTCGTGCCATCGAGCTCGCCGACGTCGCCGGACCGGCAGGGCCTGACGTTCTCGACGCCATCGCTGAGTCGTGTCGCCAGGCACGAGAGATCTCGCGGCTCGCACACTCCGCGGGCGCCCATGCGCGCAGCACGATGGCGATGTTGACGGGTGCCTCCCTCGTCGTCCTTGCGAGCGGACTCGTCGTCAGCTCGACTGCACGGAACTTCGTCCTCTCACCACCTGGGCTCGTCACGATCGTCGCGGGAGCCGTGTTCAACTTCCTCGGGCGTCGCTGGGTTCAGCGCGGCACCACTCGAAGCATCGTCACCGATTCATCCCACGACCAATTCCGAGACGTCGTCATCGTGTTCGAGTCCCTCGTACTTGCCGGATATTCGCTCCAAGGTGCGGTGATGTCCGCCCATACCTTCATCGACGGGCCATACTCCGAATTCCTTTCACGCGCCGCAGAGCAACTGCATTCGGGCCGACCCTTCGAGATCGCACTAGCACAGCTCGACTCTGACCCGACTCTCGAGCCACTCGTCGCTGCCTTGCGCCTCGCCCATCGCGACGGCTTGGCCGTCGGTGATCTGCTTCGTGAGATTCGTGACGACGCCACGAGTCGTGAGCGTCACCGCCTGACCGCACAGGTGCACGCCGTGCCGACGCGACTCATCGTTCCACTGGTCACCTGTGGTCTGCCGTCGTTCATCTTGATCGGAGTCGTGCCCGTCCTCGTCGCCATCTTCGGCGGACTCGCAGTGACACAAGGAGGATGACGTGAACGATCACGACCAGCACCCATACGAAGAGGGTCAGGCAACGACGGAGTATGCGCTCGTCCTGCTTGCCGCCGGCATCATCGCGCTCCTCGTCATCGCCTGGGCGACCGACGGTGGTGGAGCAGGGCGAATCGGTGAGTTGTTCGATCTCGTCATCGGCAACCTCATCTCGCGAGCCGAACCCGGTGAATGAGGCGAACCACGAATCCGGTCAGGCGACCGTGGAGTTCGCCCTCATCCTGCCGATTCTTCTCGCCTGCACCGGACTCGTCCTCGGCGCTGGGCTCGTCGCCCGGCTGCAGATCCAGGCGTGGGAGCTCGCCTCTCTCGCGGGACGTGCGGCGTCGCTCACGACGAACGACCCTGAGGACGAGGCACGGGAAATCGTGCGGCGGGCGACCGACGCCGACTGGGTCGTGAGGACGACCATCGACGAACCGCTCCTGCACGTACGGGTTTCGCGACGACTATCGATACACCTTCCCATCATCGGGCGAATCGGCGTTTCACCGATCAGTGCGCACGTGACGATGTACTACGAGGCGCTCGGATAGGGTCGCCGCGTGGGCGCGGCCAAGTCAACGATCTTCGTCTTCGG
>CAYSRZ010000213.1:0-1949 GCA_964433615.1 uncultured Acidimicrobium sp.
CGCGTGACGATCTCGAGAACGTGAGCCTGGTCTCGCGCCTGCACCGCTCCACCCAGTTCGTCGTAGATCGTCGTGACCTCGTCGGACTGCAGGTACTTCGGTCGGACATACACCTTGCCGAGGCGAATCGCATCGAAGGCGATGCTCGAGTCCACGTCGATCAACACCTCGCACCACGAGATCAACTGCGTGGACGACCACTTCGATCCGACGAAGTCGAGCGAACCCAACTGACCAAGTTCGGCGATTTCTGACTCAGTGAGCGCCGAATCCTTTGCTCGCACGTGTCCAGCGACGGCGACGTGCAGTCGGGGTTCGCGACCGAGCGCGCGGAGCAACTCGAGCGTTGCCGCACGGTCGACCGAGTTGTGCCACTTCGGCAGGAACACGAGCACCCGACGACGAGCGCCGGACTCGATGGTGGCCGGCGGTGCAAGCGAATACAAGATGTCGATCCATTCACGCGAGAACCTGACCGAACCCCACACCTGCGCGTTGTCGCCACTCATCGTCGAGTTCCCGACGATCACCGAGCGGTGATAGTCGGAACAAAAGACGTAGGCGGCAAAGCTGTCACGATCGGCGAATGGCAGCTTCCCACCGTGGCTTGCCGCAACCTCACGGACGTGTTCGGACGGCACGAGCGAGGTCTTCGTCGAGTGACCGTGCGGAAGCGAGACGACGGGGATTCCCCGCGCATGTGCGGCAAGCTGCAACTGCAGTGCGGGGGTTGCCGCGAAGACGTCCTTTGCTCGTTTGATGAGTGAGCGTGACTGCGAGCGGCCGGCGATGCCGTTGCCCCATTCGACCCCCAGGAGTCCCGCACCGAGGCGGGCAAGGAGCCTCCGCGCACGAAGGCTGTTCCACGAGATCTGACCCCATCGCGACGAGGGCACGTGAATCGGGTGAACATGAACCCCTGGAAGCCCTCGCAGGAATGCTTCGCGAGGATCGCCCACGCCGAGGAGCGAGCGGTCGATGAGGAGATGGACGGTCTCACCGTGTTTCGACAACGCCCATGCAATCGGCGTGAACTGGTCGAATTCGGCCGCTCCGCCGACGAGCAGCACGTGCGACGACATGGGCGTGCGTCGCCTATCGATCGGTCGCAGCGAAACTCATGCGCGCGTGCTCTGCGCGCCAGTGTTCTGCGTATTCACACCCGGCATATTTCTCGAAGTAGGGCCCACCGAGCGTGTAGTGCACGAGTTTTGGTTCGGACGGCCGCGGGACGGGTTCGCCGACGAGGTAGTTCCACGCATTCGGCAGCTCTCCGATTTCTGAGTCGGACGACAGCCACTTGAACTGGTGCAGGTAGAGGCCGCTTTCGGACTCGACGACCTGCGGCGTGAGCGTCGTGCACTTGGCGTTGTTGAAGAGCATCACGCTCGACCAGTTCTTCTTTTCGTACTTGGTCTGGACCTGGCCGAGGAACTTCGTGTCTTCGACGGGGCGATAGTCGTGCTTCACGCACATCACCGAGTAGCGATCGTCGCGCAGCGACCACAGTTCGGCGACGTCGCCGACCATCAACATGTCGCAGTCCATGAACGCAGCCCATCCCTCGTATCCGCAGAGATAGGGAGTCAGGAAGCGGGTGAAGGAGAAGTCGGTGGACTCGATGTTCGAGCGCTCGCGCTCGTAGAACCCGGCCATGTGGCGCTTGACGATCGGGGTGATCGTGACGGGAATCGAGGAATTGCGCAAGATGCTGTGGGACAGCACGTGGAACGCGACGGTCTCGTTGTCGTCGTAACCGATGAAGATGCGGGCGACGTCAGCCATCGATCGTCACACCGTCGTCGGGGCGTCACCCGTGTCGGCGACGGCCTTGCGGATGGCGAGGAGTTGGGTGAGCAGTGCTTCGACTCGGTGCAGCGGAACCATGTTCGGCCCGTCGCTCAGACCCTTGTCGGGGTCGGGGTGAATCTCCATGAACAGCCCATCGA
>CAYSRZ010000214.1:0-1944 GCA_964433615.1 uncultured Acidimicrobium sp.
CGCACGTATGAGTCCGTCGTGCGCGTGAACAGCCAGTCGGGCAAGGGCGGAGTGGCCTACATCATGAAGACCGAGCACGGCTTCGACCTGCCGCGTCGACTGCAGATCGAGTTCTCCCAGAACATCCAGCACATCACCGAGGACTCGGGCACCGAGATCTCCCCGGCCGTGATGTGGTCGGCGTTCACCGAGGAGTACCTGCCGGAGTCGCCGACGTACGACTTGGTCAGTCACGAGTTGCGCAGCGACTCGGCCACCGGCCACACCCAGATCACCGCGTACGTCGACGTGCGCGGCGAGCGCAAGACGTTCACCGGCACCGGCAACGGACCGATCGACGCCTTCGTGCAGGCGATCCGTCCCGAGTTCGGCACAGACCTCGACGTGAAGGACTACACCGAGCACGCCCTCGGCCAAGGTTCGCAGGCCACCGCCGTCGCCTACGTCGAGACGGGGGACGCCAAGGGCACCACCCGCTGGGGCGTCGGCATCGATCCGAACACCATCACTGCGTCCCTGCGTGCGGTGCTGAGCGGGTTCGAACGCCACACGGCGCGTCGGTCGAAGTAGTCGCACTAGCGTTCATCGCATGCGCGTCGTCGTCGACTTCGACCTGTGCCTCGCCACCGGCGGATGCGCACACCAGGCGCCCGAGGTGTTCCAGTTGCGCGACGACGGGATGTTGCACGTCCTGAACGACAACCCGCCCGAGACGATGCGCGAGGCAGTCGAGCGCGCAGTCGACTACTGCCCGACCGGGGCGATCTCGATCGTCGAATGACGACCTCGTTCACCGCACTCCTGCGCCAGGCCTGGACGCGACGCGACTCGATGCTCTGCGTCGGGTTGGACCCCGACCTCTCGCGGCTCCCCGAGGGCATCGAACGCACGCCCGCGGGCGTCGAGGCCTTCTGTCGCCAGATCGTGGACGCGACCGGCGACCTCGTGTGTGCGTTCAAGCCACAGATCGCCTACTTCGCCGCCATCGGGGCCGAGCGCGAACTCGAACGGCTGTGCACGCACATTCGCGACTCGCACCCCGACGTGCCGCTCATCTTGGACGCCAAGCGCGGCGACATCGGCGACACCGCGGCGCTGTATGCGCGCGAGGCCTTCGAGCGCTACGGCGCACACGCCGTCACGGTGAACCCGTACCTCGGCACCGACTCCCTCGAGCCGTTCCTGTCGCATGCCGGTCGCGGCGTCATCGTGTTGTGCCGCACGTCGAATGCGGGCAGCGGCGAGTTCCAGTCCGGCCTCATCGAGGGTGCTCCGCTGTATGAGCGCGTCGCGCGCACCGCGACGGACGTGTGGGCCCGTCGCGGCGAGGTCGCCCTCGTCGTCGGCGCCACCTATCCCGACGAGCTCGCCCGCGTGCGATCGATCGTCGGCGACATGGCGCTCCTCGTCCCCGGCATCGGCGCGCAAGGTGGCGACGTCGCGGCCGTCGTTCGCGCCGGTCGCGACTCGAGCGGCTACGGACTGATCGTCAACTCCTCGCGCGCGGTGCTGTACGCCGACTCGGGAACTGGGTTCGCCACCGCGGCACGCGCTGTGGCATCGGCGACACGGGACGCCATTCGCGCGGCCGCGCAACTAGCCTGACGCGCGATGCCCCATCCGTTTTTGTCCGAGGAGTGGATCGCCGCCGCGCGCGAGATCCGTTCGCGCTACGAAGGCGACGCCCCGCGCATCGACATCCCGATCCGCATGAACCAGGTCGTGACCAAGGTTCCCTTCGGTGACGGCACGATCAAGAGCCACCTCGACACGTCCTCGGGCGTGCTCGTGATGGAACTCGGCCACCTCGAGAACCCGGACCTCACCGTGACGACCGACTACGAGACGGCGCGACACATCTTTCTGATGCGCGACCCGCAACTCGGGATGCAGGCGTTCCTCTCCGGCAAGGTGCGCATCGACGGCGACATGACCAAGATGATG
>CAYSRZ010000215.1:0-1918 GCA_964433615.1 uncultured Acidimicrobium sp.
TTGCGCAACGTCGACATGGACGACGTGCGCAAGCAGATCGCAGAAGACAAGGCGAACAACTCCGCGAAGTAATCTGGAGTTCCGCATCGCGGGACACTTGACGATGACGACCGACGGCCACGACCTCGCTTCCCTCGGGCAGCGCCACATCTGGGGTCACTTCACGAACCTGTCGCTCATGCAGCGCATTGGACTGCCCGTCATCGAACGGGGTGAAGGCGCATACGTCTACGACTCGAACGGAAAGAAGTATCTCGACGGCCTCTCAGGGTTGTTCACCGTGAACGTCGGCCACGGACGAACCGAGCTCGGCGCGGCGGCAGCACGGCAGGCCGACACGCTCGGCTACTTCCCACTGTGGAGTTTCGGACACGAACCGGCGATTCTCCTTGCTCGCCGCCTCGCCGAACTCGCGCCGGGCGACTTGAACCGGGTGTTCTTCACCTCGGGCGGTGGCGAGGCGGTCGAGTCGGCGTGGAAGATCGCGGTCCAGTATTTCGCCAAGATCGGCCAGCCGAAGCGACGCAAAGTCGTGAGTCGACACTTCGCCTATCACGGCACGACGCTCGGGGCGCTCAGCATCTCGGGCATCCCTGCGATGCGTGAGCCGTTCGAGCCACTGTTCGATTGGGCGGTGAAGGCCAACAACACGAACCGGTATCGCTGTGCGGCGTGTGCGAACGCACCAGCCTGCACGCTCGACTGCGCTGACGACATCGAACGACGCATTCTCGCCGAAGGACCCGAGACCGTCGCGGCGGTGGTCCTCGAGCCGATGCAGAACACCGGTGGTGCACTCACCCCACCTGAGGGGTATTTCGCGCGGGTGCGCGAGATCTGCGATCGCTATGGCGTGCTGCTCGTCTCCGACGAGGTGATCTGTGCATTCGGACGCCTCGGCCACTGGTTCGGATGCGAGCGATACGGATATCAGCCCGACATGATCACCTTCGCCAAGGGCGTGACGAGTGGCTATGCGCCGCTCGGTGGCGTGATCGCAAGCGACCGCCTCGCCGCGCCGTTCATCGAGGGTGACGGCTCGGTGCTGATGCACGGCCTCACCTTCGGCGGGCACCCGGTGTCGTGCGCAGTGGCACTCGCGAACCTGGACGTGATGGAACGTGACGACATCCTCGGCAACGTGCGCCGCCACGAACCACTCTTCGATTCGTTGATGGAAGGTCTGCGCGACGTGCCGCTGGTCGGCGACGTCCGAGGCGCGGGCTACTTCCGCGTGGTCGAGCTGGTGAAGGACAAGGAGACCAAGGAGACGTTCACGCCCGAGGAGTGCAATTGGCTGTTGCGCGACGTGCTGTCACCACGCATCTTCAACGCCGGCCTCATCTGTCGCGCGGACGACCGCGCCGACCCGGTACTCGTGGTCGCCCCGACGCTCGTGTGCGGCGAGACTGAGCTCACCTTCGTCGCTGACGTGCTGCGCGAGGCCATCACGTACGCCGCGGGGCAGTACGCGACGCGCTAGTTAGGAGCGGAGTCGCTCGTTCTTCGGATCGAAGAGCGGCTCGGTGCCAACGGTGACCGGGACGCGGTTGCCGAAGATCTCGACTTCGAGCTTCGTGCCGACCGCCTCGTACTTGGGTTGCACGTAGCCGAGCGCGACGCTCTTTCCCAGCGTGAAACTCCAGCCTCCCGAGGTGACGATGCCGACCCGCGTCTTGCCGTCGAAGATGCCGGCGCAGAACGGTGCGTCCGCATCACCATCGACGTCGAGTGTCATGCCGACGAATCGATAGGCCGAGCCCTTCGCCTTCTCGGCGACGAGCGCATCCTTGCCGATGAAGTTCGGTTTCGTGAGATCCACGAAGCGGTCGAGCGAGGCGTCGAACGGCGAGAAGCCGATCTCGAGGTCGCCCTTCCATCCGCGATAGTTCTTGTCGAGGCGCAGGCTGTCGACGGC
>CAYSRZ010000216.1:0-1918 GCA_964433615.1 uncultured Acidimicrobium sp.
TCACCGTTGGTCAGCTGATCGATCGGGGGTACGACAGAATCAACCGTCGCTTTGATGACGTCTACCGCAGATTCGACCAACTTGAGGCGCTGATCATCCGAGAGTCGGCCCGCAACCAAGAACAGTTCGCCGTGTTCAAGGCCGAAACGTTCGACCGCATGACCCGCTCGTATTACATGGTCCTCGGGCTCATGGTGACGCTGAATGGCGCGATACTCAGCTTTACTGCAGCCGTTCTGTTTGGCTGACGTTCCGAACGAATGCGCGTCAGGCGAACGCGCGCGGGTCGAGCTTCCCACGAACCAGCAACACGACCCTGTCCACGCCATCGTCGACCAACAGTCGATCCCCGGCTGATCGTTCCGAGCGCCACTTCGAATCGTAGAAATCCCACACTGAGGTGGTGAACGCCCGCCCGTCAGTCGGCTGGGCCGCTCTCAGGATCTCCGAGCGACGCTCGTGACTGGCACGCACGTTGACCCCATCGGTACGTCGTGCCGCCATTCGTGCAAGAGCGACAGAGTTGACGCCAAGGACGATCGGAATTCGAGCACAGGGCATCGGAAAGGTCGAGAACCGCTCCTCGCGAGTCGGCGACCACATCGCATCGATCACGTCGAGTGTCTCCTCCACCCGGCCGTGTCGTTCTGCCATCGTTTCCCGAATGGGAATGTCGAGCGCACGCATTTCGGTGGCGAAGGGACTGCTCGGTGATGCCCCCGCCCCGAGTCCGAGGGTGAATCGACCACCGGAGATGTTCTGCACGGTTGCGGCGGCGTTGGCGAGGACGCCGGGATGACGAGTCCCGACGTTGGCGACGAGCACGCCGAGGCGGATCGTCGACGTCACTTCGGCAAGTGCACCGAGCAGCGTGAAGCACTCGGGCATCGACGACGCAGCCATCACCGAACCTGCGAGATGGTCGGCGATCCACAGCGTGTCGAATCCCGAGTCTTCGACGAGACGCGCAGCGTCACGCAACTCAGGCCACGTGTGGTGACCTTGGTTGAGTTGGATGTCGTAGATCACGTGGGCCAGCTAGTCGGCGCGCATCGTCTCGATGTTGCCGTCGACAGGCAACACCTGACCGGTGATGAACCGGGCCGCGGGCGACGAGAGGAACACCGCGGACGCGGCGATGTCGCTCGCCTCGACGAACGTGCGCAGCGAGACCTGGTTCGCATATCCACGACGTAGTTCCTCTTCGGAGATGCCCGTGGCGATCGATTCACGGGCGATGACGCCGTCCATCCGCGGCCCACTCACCGAACCTGGGCAGATCGCGTTCACTCGCACGCCGAACTCGCCGAGTTCCATCGCCCACGACTTGGTGAGACCGATGATCCCCCACTTCGCTGCAACGTAGGGCGAGCGGAGCGGGTAGCCGTAGATTCCTGCGCTCGTCGAGATGTTGATCATCGAACCCTTCGACTCGATCAGCATCGGCACCGCCGCATGGGCGCAGCGAAACGTCCCACCGAGGTTCACCCGCACGCACTCGTCGTAGGCGTCTGGGTCCATCTCGTCCACCCGCGCCGTCGGTCCCGGCACGCCGACGTTGTTCACGAGGATGTCGAGGCCTCCAAGGTCGCGCCGGATGCCGGCGAACATCGCCTCCACGTCCGACGTCTTCGACACGTCACAGACGTAGTTCGGCGTGGTCGAGTCGTTCACGTCGCACACGACGACTGTCGCACCGGCGTTTCGCATGCCCACTGCGATCGCCTCGCCGATCCCCGAACCACCGCCGGTGACGAGTGCCCGCAGGCCCCGAAGCGTGAAGTCGCCGACGTTGGGTGTCGAACTCATGGGATCGAAGTTAGTGGCGATGGTCCCTGTGGGACCCAAGGCCGAGAGTCGGTCGTGGAGCTAAGGGGAATTGAACCCCTGACCTCTTGCATGCCATGCAAGCGCTCTA
>CAYSRZ010000217.1:0-1912 GCA_964433615.1 uncultured Acidimicrobium sp.
CGAAGCACGTCCAAGCTCGCCGTCCAGAAGTCCTCGCTCGTCACGTCGAGACCGAACGAGGCGCCGAGTTCCTCGGCGGTGTCCATCCCCGCGCGCGAGAGCACGGTGTCGTAGCCGTCGCGGAACTTGGTCGGATTCTCCTGGTACTTGGCGTAGAGGCCGAGACCGAAGAGCAGACCATAGGTATACGGCCAGTTGTAGAAGTGGCTGCCGTAGTAGTGCGGCTTGAGCACCCACATGTGCGGATGACGCGTCGCGGGGTCGATTCCGTCCCCGTAGGCGTTTGCCTGGGCGTCCAGCATCATGTCGTTCAATTCGCTTACACCCAGCGTGCGGCGCTGTCGGCGGGCGAAGACCTCGGTCTCGAACAAGAACCGCGAGTGGATGTCGACGACGACCTGGGCGGCACCGATCAGGTTGACGTCCAACAGCGCGAGTCGTTCGTCGCCCGACAGTCGGGCGAGACCCTCCTCGACGACGAGGGTTTCGCAGAAGATGCTCGCCGTCTCGGCGAGTGCCATCGGCACGCGCTTCTGCAGCGCCGTGCGTTGGGCGAGCTGAGTGTTGTGGTATGCGTGGCCGAGCTCGTGCGCGGTGGTCTGCGCGGAGTCCACGCTGCCCGACCAGTTGAGGAGCACGAGCGAGCGGTCGCCGACGAAGGGCATGCAGAACGCGCCACCGACCTTGCCCTCGCGGGGTTCGGCGTCCAGCCACTGCTCGTCGATCGAACGGTCGACGAGATGGGCGAGGTTGTTCGAGTAGCTGGCGAACGCACCCTTGACGAGGGAGATGCCCTCGTCCCAGGAGATCGTCGACGGGGAGAACTCGAGTGGTGCGAACATGTTCCACCACGACAGGCCGTTGGTATCCCCGTGCAGGCGACCCTTCACGCGCATCCAGCGGCGGAAGTCCCCGAGCGAGGCGTGTACGGCGGACTGCATCGCATCGAACGTGGCGCGGCTGACGGAGTTTGCGTACAGCGAGGCATCGAGTGGCGAGCTCCATGCGCGGCGCTTGTTGACCACGTTGGCCTCGCCCTTGATGCTGTTCATCGCCGCCGCACACGCCACCGACACCGTCGGCCACGCGCGCATCTCGGCGTCGTAGGCGGCCTTGCGCACCGCGGGGTCCGGATCGGTGGCGAGTCCGCGCACCGCGGCCATCGGCATGGTCTTCGTTCCGCTCGGCAGGTGCACTTCGGTCGACAACTGCGAGGTGAGGTCGCCGTGTAGGCGACCCCACGCGGACGACCCCGTCGTGGAAAGTTCGGCATACAGG
The DNA here is from genome assembly GCA_964433615.1 of uncultured Acidimicrobium sp. Classification (GTDB taxonomy): domain Bacteria; phylum Actinomycetota; class Acidimicrobiia; order Acidimicrobiales; family Ilumatobacteraceae; genus UBA3006. Next base: position 1,279 of record CAYSRZ010000217.1, read on the forward strand.
CCTTCTTCACTCTCCGACATCTGGTGTTCCGCGCGATCCTGCAGACGAAGGAGCGGTCCGAGGTGTTCCTTGGCCTGCGTGCTGACGAGTGCGAGTTCGCTCGCGCCGAGCGAGGCGACCCAGTCGGCGAGGCGGGCCAGCAGCGGTGACACCTTGGCATCCAAGTTTTCGAGTTCGCTCAGCAGACCCTGTGCGCGCTCGTGTCGCGAGTCGGTGCTGACGGTGGCATAGACGTAACTGAGGAGGATCTCGGATTCCTCGACCGTGGAATTGAACGCACCGATCGCCGCATCGGCGGCGGCGCCGTCCTTGGCGCTCGGTGGACGGGGAGTGGTGGCGCGGATGTCGTGTTCCTCGAACAACGCCTCGAGTCGGGTGATGGAGGCGCCGAGTCGCTCCATGGAGTCGGTGAAACTGCGCGCATCGAAGCTCTCGTGCACGTCGACGACGGACCAGCGGGGTAGTGACTCTTCGTGGGTGCTCGACATGGTGGTAGAGGCTATTTCACGGTGCCGACGAACGCACGTTGCGTGTGGTGCGGGCTGAAACCGAGCGAGCGATACAGCGAGACGGCGCGGTCGTTGTTCGAATCCACGTACAACATTCCCACCGGTGCGCCGATCTGGTGCAGGTA
>CAYSRZ010000218.1:0-1910 GCA_964433615.1 uncultured Acidimicrobium sp.
GGCGAAGGCTCGTCACGCGAACACGCCGCGATGGAGCCGCGCTTCCGCGGTGGCGTCGTGATCTTTGCCCGGAGCTTTGCCCGCATCCACGAGACGAACCTGAAAAAGCAAGGCCTCGTCCCCCTCACCTTCGCCGATCCGGCAACCTACGACGCGATCGGCGAGCGCGACACGATCAGCGTGTTGAACCTCCCGCCCGTGCCGGACAAGCCGGTCGAGTGCGTGATCAACAAGGCCGACGGCACGAAGGTGTCGTTCCAGGCGTTGCACACGTTCAGCCCCGAGCAAGTCGAGTGGTTCAAGGCAGGCAGCGCACTGAACATCGTGCGCAAGAAGGTGTCGGCGAAGTAACGACTCAGTCTGTGCCGGGGCGACGATTCGCCTCGGCGCTCGGATCACCCTTGTAACTCGACGGATAGGTCCGCGCGAGTTCCTCCGGCGTCGGCTCGTATGGCACGCGCGCCTCGTCGGGCAGCATCGCGACGATCTCTGCCATGATGCGCGTCGTTGCGGCCTCGAGGTCGCCGTCGCTTGGCGACTCGTTGACGCCGAGGGTGAACGGCTGGCCCGTGGAGACCGAGACTCTCGGTGGGTTCGTCACCGCGGCGAGGTTCGGCAGACGCGAGTTGCGCGGCCACACGCGTTCGGTCCCCCACAGTCCGACGGGCACGATCTGGGCGCCGGTGGCGAGTGCGAGGCGCGCAGCACCCCAGCGGCCCTTCAGTTGCGGATCGAAGAACGCCGGTCCGCGCGGGATCGTGCCCTGCGGCATGATCGCGACCATGTCGCCCGATGCAAGTGCCGCGGTCGCCTGCTCGAGTGGCTCGTCGCTGCCCGACGTGCGATCCACGCGAATGCCACCGAGGAGCGAGGCGAGTTGGCCGATCACCGGTGCGTCGAAGACTTCCTTCTTGCCCAAGAAGCGCACGGTGCGCCCGGTCTTGGCGACCAACATCGCGACCGCAAACGCATCGAAATACGAGCGGTGGTTGGCGACCACGATGACGGGACCCGACTTCGGCACGTTCTCGGCGCCCGAGATGTCGAAGCGCACGAAGGGCAAGAGCTCCGGTCGGGCAAAGAGCAGTCCGACTCGCTGCACGTCGGTCGCATTGAGCGGTGGCTTGGGTCGCTCGCCCGGTCTGTCGAAGTTCTCGACCGGCCAGCGACGCGTGGCCGCCATCGCCGCGAGTCGCGCGTCGGGGTTCACCACGCGGGGATTGCCGACCGACGACAACAGCGGTGCGTCATAGACACTGTCGGAATAGGCATACGACTCCTCGAGCGACACTCCGTGGTCCGCACACCATGCGCGCACCGCTTCGAGCTTGCCTGCTGACCACGTGAACGGGCCCTCGAGCGTGCCGTCGTAGACGCCGGATTCATCGACGGAGAATCGCGTGGCGACGACGTCGTCGAATCCGACGCGACGCGCGAACGGCGCGATCACGTCGTGTGGCGTGGTCGTCGCAAGGACGACTTTTCGACCGTTCGCGCGATGATGCTCGATCACGTCACGCGCCGCCGATCGAACGAGACCCATGAGGTCGTCGATCGTCGCGTGAGCTGCCGCGACGACGAGGTGTCGGGGCTTTCCTTTCATCACCGACACGCCTTGACGTGCGATCAACATCGACGGCAGGTTCTCGCCGAACACGTTGAAGACTCGATAGAGCAGGTCCTCTCCCGGCAAGGCCGTCGAACTGACGACGCCCGCGTCGCGCAGGGCCTTGGAGATGATCGGCCCCGACGCGCCGGACAAGAGCGTGCGATCGAGATCGATGAAGGCAGCCGCGGTCACGAACTTGAGGCTAAATGGGAAAGGCCCCGCTCGAAGCGGGGCCTCTCAACCGAGAATCCGGCGGATGGGGGACCCGCCTTCTGGATTCTGCTCGGGTGGACCATGGGGG
>CAYSRZ010000219.1:0-1884 GCA_964433615.1 uncultured Acidimicrobium sp.
GCCGATCTTGGTCTTCGTGTTCGGATCCCAGATCAGGATGTCGGCATCCGAGCCCGGAGCAATGATGCCCTTCTTCGGATACATGCCGAACATGCGCGCCGGCGACGTGCTGCACGTCTCCACCCAACGCTCGAGCGAGATCTCGCCCTGCACGACGCCCTGGTAGATGAGCTCCATGCGGTGCTCGACGCCGCCCATGCCGTTCGGAATCTTCGAGAAGTTCCCGATGCCGAGTTCCTTCTGGTCCTTGAAGCAGAACGGGCAGTGGTCGGTCGAGACGACGGCGAGCTCGTTCATGCGCAGGCCCTTCCACAGGTCGGCGTGGTGGTCATGCTTGTCGTGCTTGCTCCGGATCGGTGGCGAGCAGACGAACTTGGCGCCTTCGAAGCCTGGACGCGCGAGGTGATCCTCGAGCGTCATGTAGAGGTACTGCGGACAGGTCTCACCGAAGACGTTCATGCCCTCGTGGCGCGCTTCGGCGAGGGCATTCAACGCCTCGGAGGCCGACATGTGGACGATGTACAACGGAACGTTGCCGGCGACCTTGGAGAGCACGATCGCACGGTGCGTCGCCTCACCTTCAAGCAAGCTCGGGCGTGAGTAGCTGTGATACTTCGGGTCGGTCTCACCGCGCGCGAGGTACTGCTGCACGAGCACGTCGATTGCGATGCCGTTCTCGGCGTGCATCATGATCGTCGAGCCGTTGTTCCCCGCCTGCTGCATCGCACGCAGGATCTGGCCGTCGTCGGAATAGAACACGCCTGGATAGGCCATGAACAACTTGAACGACGTGACGCCTTCGTTCTTCACGAGGTAGTCCATGTCGGCGAGCGCCTGGTCGTCGATTCCGCCAATGATCTGGTGGAACGCATAGTCCACCGAGCAATTGCCGGCGGCCTTGGCGTGCCAGTCGGCCAATGACTGCTGCACGTTCTCTCCATTGCGCTGGACGGCGAAGTCGACGATCGTCGTCACTCCACCCCATGCGGCCGCGGTCGTTCCCGTCTCGAAGGTGTCGCTTGCGAACGTTCCACCGAACGGAAGCTCCATGTGCGTGTGCACGTCGATGCCGCCCGGCACGACGTACTTGCCCTTCGCGTCGATCACCTTGTCGGCGCTGATGTTCAACGCCTCCGCCTTGCCGCGCTCGAGCAGCGCCGAGATCGTGTCGCCCTCGATGAGGACGTCGACCTCGTGCCGACCGGTCGGACTGACGACGGTTCCGTTCTTGATCAGTGTGCGTGCCATGTTTCCCCCTTGATCCTGCTCGCGTGTACGTGGTTCCTAGCGACGGACGATCTCGTCGTACGCGTCCGGACGACGGTCGCGATAGAACGCCCAACGATCGCGGACCATCTTGATCTTGTCCATGTCGAGATCGCGCACGATCAACTCCGGCTTGTACGGGTCGCCGACCTCGCCGACGAACTTGCCCTCCGGGTCGACGAAGTAGCTCTGACCGTAGAAGTCGTCGTCGCCGTACTCGCTCTCGATGCCGACGCGATTGATCGCACCGACGTAGTACATGTTCGCGACAGCCGACGCCGGCTGCTCGATGCGCCAGATGTACTCGGACAACCCGCGGCTCGTGGCCGACGGGTTGAACACGATCTCTGCACCGTTCAGACCGAGTGCGCGCCATCCTTCCGGGAAGTGGCGGTCGTAACAGATGTACACGCCGACCTTGCCGACCGCGGTGTCGAACACTGGATAGCCGTCGGTGCCTGGGGTGAAGTAGTACTTCTCCCAGAAGCCCTTCACCTGCGGGATGTGCTGCTTGCGATACTTGCCGAGGTAGCGACCGTCCGCGTCGATCACGGCCGCAGTGTTGTAGTACAGGCCTGGCTGGACGATCTCGTACATCGGCAGTACCAGCACCATCCC
>CAYSRZ010000220.1:0-1878 GCA_964433615.1 uncultured Acidimicrobium sp.
GAGCCTGCTTTCGCCATTCGTAGTCGGCTGATCCAAGAGCAAGGCTGGTGGCAAGAATCGACAAGACAATCCCCCGATTGACGATGGCGGCTAAGACGCCGTCACGATATGCGCAGACCTCGTCACTTGCAAGGGGTGACCAGGAACTTTTTCTGACAATCTCGTGACGCACGAACCGATACCCTGCGGGTGTGACTTCTGGCCGCTGGTTGCCATACGGGTCCGCACGACGACCACAGATCATGGCGCATCGCGGTGCGTCGAAGGCCGAGCGTGAAAACACACTGATGGCATTTGCGACGGCTCGATCGATGGGGAGCCACGCAGTCGAACTCGACGTGCGTCGGTGCGGTTCCGGTGAACTCGTCGTGCACCACAACCCGGTGCTCGACGACTCGACGCCGTTGATGTCGGTCGACCTCGCCGACCTGCCGAGCCACGTGCCGACGTTGGACGCATCGCTCGATGCCTGCGCGGGAATGTGGGTGAACGTGGAAGTGAAGAACGACCCCACCGAGGTCGACTTCGACGAGTCCGAATCGATCACCCGCGACACCGTCGAGCTGCTGCGCCGCCGCGGGGAGCCGACCCAGTGGCTGGTCTCGTCGTTTCGCCGCGAGACGATCGACGCCGTGGCGGCCGCGTGGCCTGCCCTGCCGACCGCCTATCTCGTCGTCGAGGTCGAGGACGCAGAGAGCCTTGCGCGGGGACTCGTCGCCTCGGGCCACCAGGCCCTGCACCCGTGGGTCAAGACGCTCACCCGCGACGTCGTCGACACCATGCATGCCCACGGGCTTGCGGTCAACACGTGGACGTGTGACGACCCGGAGAAGATGGCCGAGTTGATCGGCTGGGGGATCGACGGCATCTGCACCAACGTGCCGGACGTGGCCCTGCGGGTGGCGGGACTCTAGAAGTCGCCGCGCGGGCGCACGAGGAGCAGTGCGTCCTCGCAGTGTTCGATCTCGAGCGTCGTCGTCTCGCCGAGGTAGTCGCCGTCGAGTTGGTAGGGGAACGGCGCGGGGAAGGTGAACTTCACGCGATCCACGTCGGTCGACACGTCGATGCCACTGGAGGGCTTCGGGCCGCCACGGCGCAGGGCGGAATACAACGTGCGCAAGATGAGCGGAGTGGTCATCTTGCGGAAGGTGACGGCGACGAGCTTCTTGTCGAGGGCAGCCGCGCTCGACAAATGGATCGGATACTTCCCGACGTAGGTGTAGGGGTTCGTGTTCAGCACCACGGTGAAGAACCCGTTCGGAATCTTGCGTCCATCGACGTCCAAGGTGAAGTGCGGGAACTTGCGGCTGTAGCCGACGAACCACTGCTGGATGGCGGCGTAGGCGAAGAGCGGCTGGCCGACGAAGCGCTTGAACGACGAACGTCGCTCGACCTGCTCGACGACCGCCGCGTCGTATCCGATGCCGGCGTGGAAGCAGAAGTAGCGACCGTTGGCGCGACCGAGGCTGACGCGCTCGATCTCGTTGCGCTCGATCGCCCCTTCGAGCTGCGACAGCGCGACGATCGGGTCGTTCGAGATCCCGAGGGTGCGCACGAACACGTTCGTCGAGCCTCCCGGGAGCATGGCGAGTGCGGTGTTGCTGCCGGCGAGACCGGTGGCGACCTCGTTCAGGGTGCCGTCACCGCCGAAGGCCACGACGGCATCCAGCCCACGGGCGGCGGCGTCCTGGGCGAAGCGGGTGGCGTGCCCGCGCTCGTTGGTCTCGACCACCTGCACGTCGTGGTTGCGGGCCAGGTACTGGTGGACCAGGACCGTGTTCTTGGGGGTGACCGAGGAGGCGAATGAGTTGACGATGAGAAGTATTCGCAAGGTGCCCAAGTTTACAAGCGCACAAAGGCGAATTTCAGGGTGGCGGG
>CAYSRZ010000221.1:0-1873 GCA_964433615.1 uncultured Acidimicrobium sp.
ATCATGCTGCGTGCGATCCCGGTTCGCTTCAAGAGGACGGAAAAGAGCGTGAAGGCGTATCCCGTTCCAAGTGCACCCAGTGCGATGAGCGCCATGAGTGACGACCACGCAAAGTTCGACTGCGAGATTCCGTAGATCCCGTAGGGGAGGCTGAGGACACACGCGACGAGCTCGACGTGCAGCATGAGCGAAGCAGGGTTGTACTTGGCCTGCAGAGGTCGCGCGAGATTGGTCGATACCGCATACGACACGAGGGCGAGGAGCAAGAATCCGATTCCCTGCGGGCTTGCAGCATCACCGCTGTCGATGGACGGCAGGGCAATCAGCAGGATGCCAGTGAATCCGACGGCGATCGCGAGCACGCGACGACCGCTGGGCATCGTTGTAGTCCAGATTGCCGTCACGACTGCCACGACCACGGGGAGGGCTCCATTCATCATTCCCGCGATGCTGCTCGAGACCGTCTGTTCTGCGAGTGGATACAGCAGGAACGGAAATGCCATCCACGTACCACCGAGTACGAGCAGCACCGGGTAGTCGGATCGGTCGATCCGTTGGCGAGCGCTCGGGAGGACGATGAGGGCAAGGGCTCCGAATGCCGTTCGGCCAAGTGGTACGACGGCGACGTGGAAGTGGTCGATGGCGACGTCGATCAGGATGAAGGACGAACCCCAGGTAAGGGCCATCCCGATGGAGAGCAGCCAGTCGAGACCGGCGAAACGGACATGCGTCTCTGAGGGGGCTGGGGATGTCGACATCGGCGCTGGCTAGTCTCGCAGGTGGGTCCACGGTAGGAAGAACGTTTGGAGGACACGATGACTGAGGGTCAGCACGCAATTGATGCGCTGTCGTTCGAGCAGAGAAAGTTTCCCCCGTCGCCGTCGTTTGTTTCCGCGGCCAACGCCGGTGACGACGCGTTGTATCGAGCCGCTGCAGCGGACCATGAGGGTTTTTGGGCCAAGCAGGCGCTCGACAACGTGACCTGGAGCACTCCGTTCACGAAGGTCTGTGAGTGGGACCTTCCGTTCAGTGAATGGTTCGTGGGCGGCACCCTCAACGTCTCGTACAACTGTCTCGATCGCCACGTCATTGCGGGTCGAGGTGAGAAGGTCGCGTTCCACTGGGAGGGCGAGCCCGGCGACACGCGGACGGTGACGTATGTACAACTCTTGGACGAAGTGCAGCGATTTGCAAACGTGCTGAAATCCCTCGGCGTCGTTCGTGGTGACCGCGTCAACATCTACCTCCCGATGATCCCCGAGGCAGCCGTGGCGATGCTTGCGTGCTCGCGCATTGGTGCCGCTCACAGCGTGGTGTTCGGCGGATTTTCTGCCCAGGCGCTCGCCGATCGCATCAACGATGCCGAGGCAAAGGTGCTCGTGACCGCGGACGGAGGATGGCGTCGCGGTGAAGTCTTCCCGTTGAAGACGCAGGCCGATGAGGCGCTGCGCTCGACGCCATCGATCGAGAAGGTCGTCGTAGTCCGTCGCGGCAACAATCCAGTCGAGATGCAGGCTGGTCGCGACCATTGGTATCACGACGAGATGGCCAAGGCCGATCCAGTCTGCCCAGCCGAGCCGATGGATGCCGAACAACTGCTGTTCTTGCTCTACACGTCAGGGACGACGGGCAAGCCCAAGGGCATCATGCACACGACCGGTGGGTATCTCACGCACGTCGCCTACACCTTCAAGTACGTCATGGACCACAAGCCTGAGACCGACGTCTACTGGTGCACGGCCGACGTTGGTTGGGTGACAGGCCACAGTTACATCGTCTACGGGCCACTTGCCAACGGAGCGACGCAAGTGATGTATGAGGGTGTGCCGAATTTTCCGGCCAACGACCGCGTGTGGTCGATCATCGAGAAGTA
>CAYSRZ010000222.1:0-1871 GCA_964433615.1 uncultured Acidimicrobium sp.
GCTTCGATGCACGCCCACGTGTGCTCCTCGATGATCTCGCGACCCATGACGCGGCCTGCGCCGACGCCGCAGTAGTACGGACCCTGCGGGCCGGGCTCGCCACCTTCTTCGGGGAAACCGAAGGGGCGACCGTTCGTGCGCATCATCGTGTATTCCTGCTCGATGCCGAAGATCATCTGGTGTGCGGCGAACTTCTTGGCCGTCTCCGCGCACTTGGCACGCGTGTTGGTCGGGTGTGGCTCACCGGTCTGGGCGAGACGCACTTCGCACAGCACGAGGATGTTCTTGCCGCCGCGCAGCGGATCGGGACACGTGAACACCGGAAGCAACATGCAGTCCGAGCGGTCGCCCGTCGCCTGTTCCGTCGAGGATCCGTCGAAGCCCCAGATCGGTGGTGTCTTGACGGAGTTGTCCAGGATCTTGGTCTTGGAGCGCAGCATCGGGGTCGGCTGATGTCCGTCCATCCAGATGTATTCGGCCTGATATGGCATGGTGTTCCTTCCGGTTGAGAGCCAGGAACTGACCTGGCTCAGGTACGCGGACAAGTCAAACAGAGCGCCGTTTCCCACCCGTTGCCCGAATGTGAACGGCGTGTGAAGTTCCACTCGGCCTCCTCGCGGTCGGTCGTAGCCTGATCATGTGGCGAACACGACTTCCCGCACCCTGACGATTGGTCTCGCCCAGGTCAATCCCGTCGTCGGCGACGTGAAGGGCAACGCCGACAAGGCCTTCGCTGCTTACCTTGAGGCCGACGCTGCCGGCTGCGACCTCGTCGCGTTCCCCGAGCTGACCCTCACGGGTTATCCACCCGAGGACCTCGTGTTGAAGGCAGGTTTCGTCGCCGACAACCAGACCTGGCTCGAGGATTTTGCCGCCAAGACTGGCGACTGCATCGCGGTGGTCGGGTTCGTCGACGGTTCTGACGGCGTGTTGTACAACGCGGCGGCGATCTGCCACCGCGGACGGATCGTGCATCGCTATTACAAGAACTTGCTGCCGAATTACAGCGTGTTCGACGAGGAGCGCTACTTCACCCCTGGCGACGATGCGGCCGATGCAGCGACCATCTACCGCATCGGTGGAGCACTCGTCGGCGTGACGATCTGCGAGGACATCTGGAGCCCGGTCGGACCGGTCGCCGCCCAGGCGCGCGCTGGCGCGACGCTCGCGGTGAGCATCAATGCGTCCCCGTTCCATCGCGGGCGCTTGCAGGAGCGCGTGGCGATGATCGCCGAGCGCGCGCGAGACACTTCCTGCGCCGTGGCATACGTCAACCAGATGAGCGGTCAAGACGAACTCGTCTTTGACGGCGGGAGCATGGTCGTCGATGCGACCGGTGCGGTCGTCGCGCGAGCGGCGCAGTTCGCCGAGGAACTGCTCGTCACGTCCATCGAGCTGCCCGCCGCACAGCCGCGGGCGAATGCGCGCGTCATCGAGCTCACCGACGAGCCGCGCGGGACCACCCGTGCATCGGCAACGCTCGTCGAGCCACTTGGCGATCTCGCCCAGGTCTACGGGGCGCTCGTCGTCGGCACGCGCGACTACGTGCGCAAGAACGGATTCACCGACGTGGTGATCGGTCTCTCTGGCGGAATCGACTCGGCCCTCGTTGCGGCGATTGCCGTCGATGCACTTGGCGCAGAACACGTCCACGGGGTGTCGATGCCGTCGCGTTACTCGAGCGAGGGATCCCGCACGGATGCCGCAACGTTGGCGGCCAACCTCGGAGTCGAGTTGCGCACGATCTCCATCGAGCCGGCGTTCTCTGCCTATCTCGAGATGACCGCGGAGTCGTTCGCGGGGAAAGCCGCCGACCTGACCGAGGAGAACTTGCAGAGTCGCGTCCGTGGAACGACGCTCATGGCGCTGTC
>CAYSRZ010000223.1:0-1871 GCA_964433615.1 uncultured Acidimicrobium sp.
CCGCGATGAGACCGACGGAGAGCAGTTTCTTGCGTGAACGCATGTTTCCCCCTTGATCTTTCGACGCACGGTGCGTCGCAACCCATCATAACCCCGATATGTCCCACGGGAATCGGGCACTAAGGTGAGCATCGTGCAGGGGGACACGCCACGGGTCATCGACGTCCGCAACCTCTGGAAGGTGTTCGGATCGGGATCGGCGGATGCGGCGATCGCGCGTGCGCAAGCGGGCGACTCGCGGGCCGAGATCTTGGCGAGTTCGGGCCAGACCGTCGCCGTTCGCGACGTGTCGTTCCACGTCGGCCAGGGCGAGACCTTCGTCGTCATGGGCCTGTCTGGTTCGGGAAAGAGCACGCTCATTCGCTGTCTGTCGCGTCTGGTCGAGCCGACCAGAGGCGAGGTTCGCCTGAACGACACCGACCTGTTGGCGATGGGAGACGACGAGCTGCGTGCGGTGCGTCGCGGGCAGATGTCAATGGTCTTCCAGCACTTTGGCCTCTTCCCCCACCGCAGAGTGATCGACAACATTGCCTACGGCCTCGAGGTCCAAGGAATCGACAAGACCGAGCGGCGACGACGCGCCACCGAGGTCCTCGGCGTCGTCGGCCTCGACGGATGGGCAGACCACTACCCGCAGCAACTTTCCGGAGGAATGCAACAGCGCGTCGGTCTCGCCCGAGCACTCGCCGTCGACCCGCAGATCCTGCTCTTCGACGAACCGTTTTCCGCACTCGACCCGCTCATCCGCAAGGAGATGCAAGACGAACTCATCCGATTGCAAAGGTCGATGCAGCGCACGATCATCTTCATCACCCACGACTTCGCCGAGGCACTGCGGCTCGGCGATCGCATCGCGATCATGAAAGACGGCGCGTTCGACCAGGTCGGCACGCCGGAAGAAATCGTGGCCACACCCGCCACCGCGTACGTCAAGGAGTTCGTCAACGACGTGCCCCGCGCCAAGGTGCTCTCCGTGCGCAGCGTCGCACGAGCCGGCACCGCACCGGCGGGTGCCCGTAGCGTCGCCGCCTCGCGCAAGATCGAGGCGGTGATCCCGATGCTGCTCGAGCGCGACGAAGCGATCACGGTGCTCGACGACGACGGCACCGCGATTGGCGTCGTCGATCGCACGAGCATCGCGGCGATCCTCGAGGCCGAGCAGCGCACGTGAGCCTCGTCGTCGCGCCTCGATCCACCGGTCGACCGCGACCGCTTCTCGTCGCTGCGGGGCTCGTCGTTGCGATTGTCGCCCTCCAAACTGTCGGCACACCATCGTTTCCGACGTCGTGGTACGCCCATCTCGCCGATCCGATCAACGACTGGCAGGGTTGGTTGCGCACGAACCGCACCACGCACTGGTCGTTCACGCTCGTCATCAATCCACTCACCGATCTGGTCGACTTCTTCCTCACTGCGATCGAGGACTTCCTCACCTGGTTGCCGTGGTTCATCCCGCCGATCGTCGTCTTCCTCGTCATCGCGCGTCGCCGTCGATTCGTGATGGCGACGGCTGCGGCACTGGCCGTGGTCTACCCCGGCGTCGTCGGCGTGTGGGAACAAAGCATCGAGACAATCGCACTAATGGCGGTGTCGGTGGCGATCAGCATCCTCCTCGGCATCCCGCTCGGCATCTGGACCGCGCTCAACCGTCGAGTGGAGGCCGTCCTGCGACCACTCCTGGATGCGATGCAGACGGTTCCGGCAACCGTGTATCTGATCCCGATCGTGTTGCTCTTCGGCATCGGCAAGGTTCCGGCTGCGATCGCCACGGTGATCTACGCGTTGCCACCGATGATTCGCCTCACGGCGCTCGGCATCCAACAAGTCCCCAAGGCCGCGGTCGAAGCATCCACGATGTTCGGCGCGACGCG
>CAYSRZ010000224.1:0-1862 GCA_964433615.1 uncultured Acidimicrobium sp.
TTCGCGCGTTGCTCGCGCGAGGCGATCACCGGGTCCGCCGCCTGGGATCGCATGATGGAGGCCCCTTCGGGGGCCTTTGTCATGTCGGGGCTTAGGATTCCGAGGATGTCCGACGCCAACACCGACACGACGCGAGCGGAATTGGCCGCACTCGCCGACACGCTCGACCGCTGTCGCGAGCGGATCGCAGATCTCGCCCAGCGTCGCGCGATGGCGATTCGCGACCCCAATTCACCGGAGGTCGGCGACGACCTGTTGATGGCGATGTACGAAGCGGAGCGGGGCGTCAACAGCGCACTGCGACTCGTGCAGCGCGCGGTGCGTCAGGGTCGTGCCGGCTGACAATTCGGGGTGAAGCGGGTCTCGTCCACGGGTACCCTTTCGGCGTGACCGTAGAGCAGGAAAAGCTGCCGATCAAGATGTTGAACGACCGGGTGCTCGTTCGGATCCCGAGCGCTGACGGCGAACGCCGATCCATGGGTGGGATCCTCATTCCCGCCACGGCGCAGGTCTCCAAGCGCCTCGTGTGGGCGCAAGTGGTGGCCCTCGGCCAGAACGTGCGTGCGGCAGAAGTCGGGGACCAGGTGCTCTTCAGCCCCGACGACCGCTACGAGGTCGAAGTCGGTGGTCAGGACTACATCATGTTGCGTGAACGGGACCTGCACGCGGTCGCCGCCTCGCGCATCGAAGCCTCCACCGGCCTGTACATCTGATGCGCATCCAGCCCGATCGCGCGACGTTTGCCGATCTTGCCTCGCGATACAGCGTGGTGCCGGTGTGGACCGAGTTGCTCGCCGACGTCGAGACGCCCGTGTCGGCCTACATGAAACTCGTCGGTGACGGCCCCGGGTTCCTGCTCGAGTCGGTCGAGCACGGCGAACGCTGGAGCAGGTACTCCTTCGTCGGCCGTCATGCACAGCGCACGCTCGTGTTGCGCGACGGCGTCGTGACGAGCGACGCGCCCCTGCCCGACGGCGTGGTGCTCGATCGAGGAATCCTCGCGGCGATGGAGTCGTTGCTCGCGATCTATCACGCGCCGCTTCTGCCCGAGTTGCCGCCACTGCAAGGTGGTCTCATGGGGTTCCTCGGCTTCGACGTCGTGCGCGAGGTCGAGACGTTGCCCACTTCGGCACGTGACGATCGGGGATTGCCCGATGCGATCATGTCGATGATCGGCTCGCTCGTGGCCTTCGACCACTGGCGCCAGCGTGCATACGTACTTGAGAGCGTCGCGGTGCACGGCATGGATTCCTCTGCCATCGACGCCGCCTACGACGCGGCGATTGGCCGCATCGAGCGCACGGTGGCCGACCTTGCCCAACCGTTCTCCGACGTCGCCGTCGAACCACCGAGCGACGAAGAGCGTCCGGTCACCGTGCGCGACGTCGGCAAGGGAAGCGACTACCAGCGAAGCGTCGAGGCCGCCAAGGAGTACATCAGGGCCGGCGACATCTTCCAGGTGGTGTTGTCCCAGCGGACCGACGTGGACTTGGACGCCGATCCGTTCGATTTCTACCGCGTCCTGCGCCAGGTCAACCCGAGCCCGTACATGTATTACGTGAAACACCCGGAGATCACGATCGTCGGCAGTTCACCCGAGCCGATGGTGCAGCTGTTGTCGGGCCGCGTGATCTCTCGCCCGATCGCCGGTACCCGCAAGCGCGGTCGCGACGACGAACACGACCGACTACTCGCCGCCGAATTGAAGGAGAACCCCAAGGAGATCGCCGAGCACGTCATGCTCATCGACTTGGCCCGCAACGACGTCGGCCGTGTCGCCAAGTTCGGCACGATGAACGTGGACGAGATGATGACCCTCGAGCGCTACAGCCACGTGATGCACCTCACCTCGCAGGTCTCGG
>CAYSRZ010000225.1:0-1861 GCA_964433615.1 uncultured Acidimicrobium sp.
GAGCGCATCCACGCCTTCGTGGTGCGATTCGGCAGGTGGTTCGGGGTGAAGGAATCCGACATGGTGCGAGCCGAGCAGTGGTTCGACCGACGCTCCAACGCCGCGGTCCTCGTCGGTCGCTGCGTTCCGCTCATTCGCTCACTCGTGTCGATCCCGGCCGGCTTTCGTCGGATGCGCTTTGTCCCCTTCGTCGTCCTCACGGCCGTCGGCAGTGCGGTGTGGAACGTTGCACTCATCGGTGCGGGAGCAGCGCTTGGTGACCAGTGGGACGTCGTCGGCGACTACGTCGGAATCCTGCAGTGGTTGGTGATCGTCGTCATCATGGCGGTGGTCATCCGCTTCGCCGTGCAGCGAATACAGTCGAAGAGGACATGATCACCGCTTCACTCCTCGCCGCCACCGGTGCAGACACGGTCGAAAACTGGTTGCGCACCGACCTCCCGGCGATCATCATGACGGTCTCCGGCGCCTACGTCCTGTCTCGCCTCATTGCCTTCGTCGCCGACCAACAGATCCTGGCGGTCAAGTCTCGCAACCCCGACACGGGAGACCTTTCCCGCGCGGCCACGGGAGCGCACCGCGCCGCCGTCGTGGGAGCACTGCGGTGGGGTTTGAACTTCGCGATCATCGCGGTGGCGACGACGTCGGTGCTCCTGCGCCTCAACATTCCGTCATCAGCCCTCGTCTTCCTCGGCTCGATTGCCGGTGCGGGACTCGGTTTCGGTGCACAGCAGATGGTCGGTGACGTCATCGCCGGCATCTACATCATCTCCGAGCGCCAGTTCGGCGTCGGAGACATCGTGCGTCTCGGGCCACTCGGCATTGTCGGATGGGTCGAGGGTCGGGTGGAGGAGGTGACGCTGCGCGTCACCAAGATCCGCACCTTTGACGGCGACCTCGTCAGCATCGCCAACGGCGTGTTGCGTCACAACGTCAACATGTCGCGCGACTGGTCGCGCGTGCTCGTCACCGTTCCGCTCCCGCGCCACGCCGACGTCGAGGCGGCCATCACCACGATCAACGCCGTGTCGAGCGACATGGCTCGCGACCCGAAGTTCGCCGAGATGTTGATCGAGACCCCGCAGGTCACCGGAGTCGAGAACCTCGGCGAGTCCGACGTCGAGATCCGTGTTGCCGGCCGTTCGCTGCCGGTGCAGCAGTGGAAGGTCGAGCGAGAGCTGCGTCGCCGCATCGCCTCCGAACTGCGCCACACGTATGCATCTCTGAAGGGTGATTCCTGATGTATTGGCGGCGCCCACGCAATTCGACGCTCGTGGCCATCGTCGTGTTCCTCGTGTCCTTCGGTTTCTGGCTTGGTCAACCGCAGCCCGAGTCGCCGTCGTCGGGCGTGCAGTTCCCTGAAGTCAGTTGGGTGTTCGTGACGACGACGGTGCCGACCCCGGTCGACACGACCGTTCCCGTCGAGACCACGGTGCCGACGGAGACCACGGTGCCGACCGACACGATCCCGGTCGAGACGACCTTGGATCCTGCCGCAACCACACTCCCGTAGTCGCGAGCTCGTCGACTACTTGGTGTCGACGACGAGGAACGCTTCCGCGCAACGCCCCTCGGGCAGACCTCCCGCTTGGGCGATCATCTGACCCCACTCGCGCATCCGCTGTGGCAGTCCAGTCGGATCCTGATGTTGGCTCGCGTGGCAGAGCAGCGCCTTGACCTTCGCATCGAGGAAGTCCGTCGTGTCGACGAAGTGCTTCGGGTTCGGACCGGCCATGATCCACGTCTCGGGCACCGCGTGTGGCTGTAGCCCACGTTCGGCGAGCAACTCTGGGAATGCGAACTCGTTGCGCGCATCGGGGTAGACGGCGCACAGTGCCGCCTCACCGGTCGCGAGGTGGTC
>CAYSRZ010000226.1:0-1849 GCA_964433615.1 uncultured Acidimicrobium sp.
GTCGATGCCCCAGCGGTCGACGATCGTGTCGCCGCTCACCGCCCAGGCAACCTCGTGCATCGCCATCGTCGGATCGACGTGTGCAGGCGTGACCTGCACCCTGTCGCCGACTCGGGGAAGACCCCCCGAGGTCATCGCAAACGTGGTGTGCTCGTCGCTCACGAACCACACCGATGCGTTGTCGATGTGCGGGTTGCCGTGGTCCATGCCGAGGCTCTTCAGTCCGACGTCGATCACCGCCCAGTCCTTGGACGCAGAGATCACCGTGCCGAGGACGAACACCGCTTGCTCGAAGGGCAGACCGAGCGTCGCGTAGTGCGAGTCCATCAGGCTGTAGGAACCTGCTTGCACCTCGGTGACGCCGGTCGCCGCGTGCATGTCGAAGGTTCCGGTGCCGCCAGCAGAGATGATGTCGCCCCCGACGTCGCGTGACGCGCGAACCAACTTCTCCATCGCGTCTGTCACCTTGGCCTGTTTCTCGACACGATCGCCGACCATCATCAGGTGTCCCTCGTAGCCCATGACGCCGCGCACGACGAGACCCTTGGCGCGCGCGTCGTCGGCGAGACGGCCCGCTTTGTCCACGGCCACGCCGCATCGCGGGAGGCCGACGTTCACGTCGATGAGCACGTTGCGGATGCCGGCAGTGTGCGCAGCGTGCAGTGTCTCGGGGGAGTCGATCGCCACGGTGATCGTCGCCGAGTCGCCGAGCGCGGCGATGGCGCGCAGTCGGTCGACGTCGAGGGATTCGTTGGCGAGCAGGAGGTCGGTGCCGACGCCGGCACGCACCATGCCGACGATCTCCTTTGGCGTGGCGCAGGTGAAGTGGCGGTGTCCGACGGCGACGTGGCGCCGGGCGAGCGCGGTGCACTTCGTTGCCTTCACGTGTGGCCGCAGGCGATCACCGGGGAGCACGTCGGCCATCGTCGTCAGGTTCCGATCGAGGGCGTCGAGGTCGATGACGACCGCGGGGGTCGCAAGATCGCGGACGACTCGTGGCTCTTTCACCGTGCCGACGGAGAGACTCGAACTCTCACTGACGGCGTCCTAAGCGCCGTGCCTCTGCCATTGGGCTACGTCGGCCGAACGTGACCAAGGGTAGTGGAGTGTCCCGACAACCAGACAGAATGGATGTCGTGACCACTACTACGCACGTCGACGACGCACTCGCACTCACCAGTCAACTCGGCCTCGCCGACACGATCGTCGACGAAGGCGCCCGTGACGTGAGCGTGCGCAAGTGCGCGGAGAACAACGTCGTGTTGCCGACCTTCGCCCAGCTCGCCAACCCGTCACTGATCCCCGCCGACGTCGCCAAGGGCGTCGACAAGAACGCGCCGGATCCGCGCAACCTGTTCCGCGTCCACTGGTTCAACGACATGGCGGGCAACCGCGTGCAGGTTCCGGACCACGTCGTGTTGCCGTCGTCGCTCACCGGCGTGGCGTCCCCGATCATCGTGGTGTTCGGCGACCGTTTCCCGATGATCACCGCGCACAAGGTGTTGGCGGCGTACTCGTGCCTCGCGCCGCGCGTGATCACCGGTCAGTTCGACCCCGCATCGCAGCGCGCGGTGTGGCCGTCGACGGGCAACTACGCCCGCGGCGGAGTGGCGATCAGCCGCATCATGGGTGCTCGCGGCGTCGCGGTGCTGCCAGCAGGCATGTCGCAGGAGCGCTTCGACTGGCTGGATCGTTGGACGAGCGACCCGAGCGACATCGTGCGCACGCCGGGAACCGAGAGCAACGTGAAGGAGATCTACGACGCCTGCAACGAAATGCAGCGCGACCCGAAGAACTTCATCTTCAACCAGTTCTGTGAGTTCGGCAACTACCTCGGTCACTACGAGGT
>CAYSRZ010000227.1:0-1842 GCA_964433615.1 uncultured Acidimicrobium sp.
GCCGTCTCTTCGCCACAGATGTAGGCGCCGGCCCCGACACGAACGTGGATGCGGAACGCAAAGCCCGAGCCACAGACGTCGTCGCCGAGCCAGCCGCGTTGCGTCGCCGAGGTGACGGCTGCGTTCAGTGCTTCGATGGCCTCCGGGTATTCGCTGCGCACGTAGATGTAGCCCTCGGTCGCACCGACGGCATAACCCGCGATCGTCATGCCCTCGAGCAACATGAACGGGTCGCCCTCCATCAGCATGCGGTCGGCGAACGTGCCGGAGTCGCCTTCGTCGGCGTTGCACACGATGTACTTCTGCGCACCTGGCGCGTCGAGCACCGTCTTCCACTTCACGCCGGTGGGAAACGCCGCTCCGCCACGCCCGCGCAGCCCGCTGTCGGTGACTTCCTGGACCACTTGCGCCGGTGTCATCGACAGCGCGCGACGCAATCCAGCAATGCCACGATGTGTCTCGTAGTCGTCCGCCGAACGGGGATCGATCACGCCGACACGCTGGTAGGTCACGCGGTGCTGACGCTTCATCCAGTCGAGGTCCTCCGTGCGACCGAGGCGAAGTTTGTGCTCGCCGCCAGTCAGGAGGTCGGACTTCATCAGACCCTTCACGTCCTTGGCGCGCACCGGACCGTAGGCGATGCGACCGTGCGGCGTGTCGACTTCGATCATCGGCTCCAGCCACAACATGCCTCGAGATCCGTTGCGCACGATGCGCACTCCGTCGTAGGAGGCGAGTTCGGCGGCGACCTCGTCGGCACCAGCCGCTCGAGCCGCAGCGTCTCGCGGCACGTACACCGTCACTCCGGTGCCGTGTGTCTCGACCGGCGACGGCGGAACCTTCTTGGCGATCGCGTCGCCGATGATCGTGGTCACCGACTTCGTCGTCACCTCGCCATGCAGGCGACCATCGACGGCAACTGCCGGACCGGTCGCGCAGTTGCCGAGACAGAAGACCTCCTCGACGACGACGGGCTTGCCGTTCGCATGCGCAGTCGCCGCGGTCCAGACGTCGCGGCCGCCGCGGGCCTGGCACGCCTCGGCGCGGCACACCTGCACGATCGGGCCCGCGGGCTTCTCCGTGCGGAAGTCCTTGTAGAAGGTGATCACGCCGTGGATCTCGGAGACCGTCTGGTTGAACGCACTGGCAATCGTCGGGATGAGTCCTCGGTCGATGTAGCCGGCGGCGTGCTGGACGGCGTGCAATGCCGGGAGCAGGCCCCCTGGGACCGTGGCGAAACGACGCACGAGGGCGTCAAGATCTGCTCGAGTTGGCGTCGTCGTCAAGGCTCCTCATCGTAGGCGAGCAGGCGGCGTCTTCGCCAAGGTTCACAAGGATTTGAGGGCTTTTTGAGGTCGTTCGCGGGCACTACAGTCGGGTCGTACAACGTCGGTAGTGAGGATCCATGAACACTGAACAATTGAACAAGATGCGCTCCGGTCAGGGCTTCATTGCCGCCCTCGACCAAAGCGGTGGGAGCACGCCCAAGGCCCTGCGTCTCTATGGGATCGAGGAGTCCGAGTACTCCGGCGACGCCCAGATGTTCGATTTGATCCATGCCATGCGCACGCGGATGATCAAGAGCCCCGCGTTCACCGGTGAGCGAGTCCTCGGCGCGATCCTCTTCGAGGGAACGATGGACCGCGACATCGACGGCGTCGGCAGCGCGCAGTTCTTGTGGGCGAACAAGGGCGTCATTCCGTTCCTGAAGGTCGACAAGGGTCTCGCCGACGAGGCCAACGGCGTGCAAGTGATGAAGCCGATGCCAGAGCTCGATTCGTTGCTCGGCCGCGCGGTTGCCAAGGGCATCTTCGGCACCAAGATGCGCAGCGTCATCAAGCT
>CAYSRZ010000228.1:0-1835 GCA_964433615.1 uncultured Acidimicrobium sp.
AGGATCCGTTGCGCGACGACAGCGACGGCCTCGACGTTCCTTCGTTCCTCAAGTAAGAGAGACGAGGCGGCATGGTCGCCGTCGACGTCACAGCACGCGTCGCCGAAGTTCGTGCGCGCATTGCGCGCGCCGGGGGAGTCGGCGTCTCGCTCGTCGCGGTGACCAAGACCTTTCCGCGATCGGCGTGGCTCGATGCACGCGCGGCAGGGTGCGACGGCATCGGCGAGAACTACGCCCAGGAATTGGTGTCCAAGGCTGCCGAGGGTCCCGCACCGTTGCCCGTGCACTTCATCGGCCACGTACAGACGAACAAGGTGCGGGCACTTGCCGACGTGGTCGACGTCTGGCAGACCGTCGACCGGGCGTCGCTCATCGACGAGATCGCCAAGCGCTGTGCGGCCAGGCGCCCGACCGTGTTCATCCAGGTCAACACCTCGGGAGAGGAGTCCAAGTCGGGATGCACCCCGGCGGAGCTCGGCGCGCTCGCCGCGCGGTGTCGCGACCTCGGACTGCACCTTGACGGTTTGATGACAATCGGACCGACGAGCGGAGATCCCGTCGCGACGCGTGCCGCATGCAGACTCCTGCGTTCACTCGCCGACGAGCACGGGCTCGCGCAACGGTCGATGGGCATGACGGGGGACCTCGAGATCGCCGTCGAGGAGGGCTCCACGATGGTGCGCGTCGGGTCGGCCATCTTCGGTCCTCGTCCGAGCGCCTAGACCGGTCCACGACAGGTCCGTGGGCTACTCTTTTTCCGATGTCAATGTTTCGCCGCGCCATGGACTATCTGGGACTCGGTCCCGACGACGCCTACGACGACTACGACGCCTCGGTGGCAAGGGAGCGTCCGGTTCGCGCGCGACAGCCGCTTGCCGCTCGTGCGCCGCGCGGTGGTGGTCGTGCTCCGCAACGACTCGACGACGACTACGACGATGAGTACTACGAGGACGAAGACGACGTCGTCGAGTCCCGACCACCGATGGTGCGCGACGACTCCGGTGTGCATGTTCGTCCGCGCGCAGGTTCGTCGTCGAACGTGCGACCCGTCGCAGCCGCGCGTCGCGAACCGGTGTCGATCAAGCCGTCGCGTTACGACGACGCCAAGGAGATCGCCGATCGCGTGAAGGCCGGAACTCCGGTGTTGATGAACATCAGCGCAGCCGACGAAGTCATCGCGCGTCGCCTCATCGACTTTGCGAGCGGCCTCATCTACGGCATCGAAGGTTCGATGGAGAAGGTGTCGCCGGGCGTGTTTCTGATCAAGCCTCCCGGTGTGCGCGTCGCGCTCGACTGACGCGGCGGAGGGAAACACACGATGATCGTCGATCTGCTCTGTGGCGTCACGCAACTCGCCGTGCTTGCGATCATCGCCCGTGTGATCCTGTCGTGGTTCCCGATCGGGCCGAACTCGCCGTTCGCCGCGATCGCCCGTGTGATCTTCCAGGTCACCGAGTCGATGCTCGGTCCGGTGCGTCGAGTGTTGCCGCTTGCCGGGCCACTGGATCTGTCGCCGATCGTGGTGATTTTGTTCCTGCAGATCGTCGTGCAGGGGCTCATCCTCAACTGTTAAGCGCCGACGAAATCGTCGATCCCATACACTGACGCACCGTGTCGTATCCCAACGTCGAGCCCCAGCCCCAGTTCCCGCAACTGGAGACCGAGGTCCTGGCGTTCTGGGAGGCAGATTCCACGTTCGTCGCCTCGGTCGAACAGCGCGAGCGCGGGGTCAACGGCGCCAATGAATACGTGTTCTATGACGGGCCACCGTTCGCCAACGGCCTGCCGCACTACGGCCACCTCCTGACGGGGTTCGTGAAGGACGCGGTTCCGCG
>CAYSRZ010000229.1:0-1821 GCA_964433615.1 uncultured Acidimicrobium sp.
ACCGCACCGATCCTCTATGAGGATCCCATTGGCACCGTCTACGACGTCGGTCGCTGCTCCGACGACATCAACCTGGCGTGGGACTGATGACCACACCGACCATCGCCGTCCTCGTCGTCGCCTACAACGCCCAGGACACCCTCGAGGCCGTCCTTGATCGCATCCCCGCATCCTTCATTCCCGAGATCTCGACGGTCTTGGTCTGCGATGACGCAAGCACGGATGCGACGACAGCGGTCGTGACCAACTACATGGCGCAATCACGGTTGCCGATCACCGTCGTCACCCACCCGATCAACCGTGGATATGGCGGGAACCAGAAGTTTGGCTACCAGTGGGCGATCGAGCACGGGTTCGACGTCGTGATCCTGCTCCATGGTGACGGCCAGTATGCGCCCGAGGAACTGCCGCGAATGGCGGCACCGATCGTCGAGGGAACGGCTGACGTCGTGTTCGGCTCGCGGATGCTGAATCGATCGCAGGCCCGCAAAGGCGGTATGCCGCTCTATAAATATGTCGGAAACATCTTCCTGACCACCGTCCAGAACTGGCTGGTGGGTACGAAGCTGTCCGAATGGCATTCCGGTTATCGCGCCTATCGAGTCTCTGCGCTTGCCTCCGTCGACCTGGAAAGCAATTCGGACGAGTTCGACTTCGACACCCAGATCATCCTGCAGATGGTCGCCACGGGTCAGCGCATCAAGGAGATCGAGATCCCCACCTTCTACGGCGATGAAATCTCACACGTCAACAGTGTGAAGTACGGGCTCCAGATCCTGCGACACACGATTCGTTTCCGACTCGCCCGCCGACGCTAGGAGGCCGTGTGGCGGAAGGGGGGGGATTTGAACCCCCGAGAGGCTTGCACCCCTGACGGTTTTCGAGACCGTTCCATTCGTCCGCTCTGGCACCCTTCCGTCGAGGAAGGCTATCGGGCGATTCTCTCGTCAGCGTTTGTCGGCGAAGAATCGCGTCAGCAACTCGCGCGACTCATCGGCGCGACAACCGTGCTCGACATCGACGTCGTGGTTCAGTCGCGGATCGGACATCAAGTTGTAGAGCGTTCCCGTTGCGCCGGCTTTCGGATCGGCCGCTCCGAACACCAGTCGGGAGACGCGCGAATTGAGGATCGCCCCAGCGCACATCGGGCATGGTTCCAAAGTCACGACGAGCGTGCATCCGCTCAAGTTCCACGAGCCAACGACCGACGCGGCATCGCGTAGTGCAAGCACCTCAGCATGTGCCGTCGGATCGTTCGTCGTTTCACGTTCGTTTCGCCGACGCGCAATCACTTCTCCAGCGCGAAGTACGACGGCGCCTACGGGAACCTCCCCTGCCGTCGCGGCGTCACGCGCGAGGGTCAAGGCAAGTTCCATCGCGTCAAGTTCGGCATCGGTGGCCATGGCGGAGGGGGTGGGATTCGAACCCACGGAGGCTTGCACCTCACACGCTTTCCAAGCGTGCCGATTCGGCCGCTCTCGCACCCCTCCAAGAGTGTCGCTGTCGCGCGCCAATTCCGCGTTGAGGCTATCGGCGTGCCTCACGGCAACTGACGGCGGTAGCGTGGCGACTGCGTCTCCGTCGAGTGAGGTGACGGTCGGGTCCTGTGCAACGGATGCCCGAGAATCAGGTCAGGGCCGGAAGGCAGCAGCCTTCATCGGAAGCTTTCGAGTGCCGCAGACCACCTGGCCGTCACTTCAGTCGGCGGAGGCGGTCCAACACGGAGTCGCCACCGAAACGAGCGAGCACATTGGCCGCATCGGCCTTTGCACCACTCCATTTCCAACTCGCCACGTCTCCGACTTCCACGTCACGCACGAG
>CAYSRZ010000230.1:0-1815 GCA_964433615.1 uncultured Acidimicrobium sp.
TCGTTGAACACGACGACGACGTGTTCGTCGGTGGCGAGGGATTGCGCCCTAACTCCGATGCGTCCACGTGGCTCTTCTCAACCCCTCGGCAGCTCGGAGTCCTTAAGATCGACGAAAGTGGTGCATTTGCGGCAAGTTACAAGATTGGCCCCGATGTCGCCCCCGGAGACCACACGGCGCAGATCAACGGCATTGCTCCAGACGGCACGTTGCGCTCTGTCGAGGTAGCCGTCGAAGTTGTCGCACGCCGAACACCACACGTTCCAAGCGACAATCCACCGGTCAGCACCGATGTGATCATCTCGGCGCTCGTACTCGCCGCCGCCTTGAGTCGAAGGAAGGACTCTGATGATGGTGGATCAGCAGAGGTGGCAGAGGTATCCGTACGCTTTGGAGCATTCACCCTCGAGGACAGGCCGGACTGGTTCGTGCCGCCGTCGTCAACCCGACTCGACGACGCGTCACGTGAGGTTCCGCGCAGGTTCCATCGCCCAATGCCGATCGTTAGCCGCGTACTCGACGACGGCGCCTACCTGCGCGCTCTCCTTGGGCTCTATTGGCTGGCACTGCCGCTCATCGGGCTTGCACTCGGCGTCGTTGCGGCCCGCGACACAGGATTCGACGTCGTCACTCCTTCACTTGCGATCGTCTGCGTGCTCGTGGCTCTCGGCAGCTTCGATGCTCTCGCCGGATTCGTCGCAGCAGTCGCCTTTGCCATCTCCTGCGCAGTCAATGGTGGTGTCACATCGTGGATCTCAGTTCGCGGCATCCTCGGCATCACGGTGCTGATGTTTGCCGTTCCGCTGATCGCTTCGGCGATACGTCCCTTCCGACGTGCGACCACACCCACGCTCAATGCGTGGAAACGATCCAGCGACGTCACTCTTCTCATGCTCTTTGGCGCTTGGGCCGCTGGAACGATGTTTGCCGCGCTCCCTGCACTGACGGGATTCAGCGTTGAGTGGTCCTCACACATCGACACCGTGCGGTGGGTGACCATAGTTGCCATCGGCTTTCGGTACGGGCTCGAGAACCTCGCCCGCATCGCCACTGCCCGACGTCTGAGCTTCGTCCAGCGCACCGACCTTCCCGAGATCCCGAAGGTTCAGATCGTTGTGTCGAGTCTCGTGCGAGCCGTCGTGTTCGCCTTCGTCGCCTACACCTTCGTCGGCAACACCGTTGCACTGTGGATCGCAACGATCCTGTTTGTCATTCCAAAGCTCGTCACAACGGTCGTCGACCACTTTCCGAACCTGTCAACGATCCACCGATTCCTCCCCCGCGACATCCTGAAGACCGTCGTCATGTTGTTCGTTGCCACATGGTGGTCGAAGGTGATTGCCGATCCAACCATGTCGGCGCGCGAGACGATCGAGCAGACGATGATCTTTGCCGGGCTTCCCGGCCTTGCCTTCGGAATCCTCGCGTGGTTCGGTCGCTCTGGCGGCAATTGGCCGTCGACACGAGCGACGCGCGTTGCGGGCGTGCTCGTCACGGTACTTGGCGTCGCGATAGTGCTCGGTTTCCTCTGGTGACCTGCGCTTAGCGCATCCGGGAAAGTGCCGTCACGACCTCGACATGCGGGGTGTGCGGAAACAAGTCAAGCACCGTCACCGACTCGCACGCATAACCGGCGTCCATCAACAGACGTAGGTCGCGCGCACCGGCGACTGCGTCGCAACTGACGAGCACGATGCGGGTCGCCTCAGTGGCAACGATCGCCTCTGCCCCCACCCTGCCGAGTCCGTTGCGCGCAGGGTCGGCGATCACGAGACCCGCCTCGATCGGTCGCCACTGCTCGACGGCGACCTGTTC
>CAYSRZ010000231.1:0-1813 GCA_964433615.1 uncultured Acidimicrobium sp.
ATTCGCAAGGTGCCCAAGTTTACAAGCGCACAAAGGCGAATTTCAGGGTGGCGGGTTGGGCGCTTTGTGGCCTCGGGGGTAACAATGGAGGCATGAACATTGTGGTCTGCGTCAAGCAAATTCCCGATCCGGCAACCCCAGGAGCGCTCGACGGCGCGACCAACGCATTGAAGCGTGATGGCAAGTTGATCTTGGACGAGTCCGATGGTTACGGCGTCGAGATGGCTCTCCAGCTCGTGGCCGCCGCTGGCAGCGGTGAAGTCAACGTCGTGTCGATGGCGCCGAACGGCGAAGTCTCCGGCATGCGCACCGCACTCGCGATGGGCGCAGCAAAGGGCGTGCTCGTGAGCGATCCGTCGCTCGCAGGCTCCGACGCACTCACCACCGCCAAGGTGCTCGCCGCAGCGATCCAGAAGATGGGCGGCGCCGATCTCGTCATCGCCGCGACCGAGTCGTCCGACGGCTACACCGGCACCGTGCCCGAGCAGATGGCCGAAGTGCTCGGCATGCCGTCGGTGACGTTCGCCAAGAAGGTCGAGATCTCCGGATCGACGCTCAAGGCCGACCGTCAGACCGAGTCGGGTTACGACGAAGTCGAGTGTCCGCTTCCCGCCGTCATCAGCGTCACCGCCGGTGTCGTCGAGCCGCGTTACCCGAGCTTCAAGGGAATCATGGCCGCGAAGTCCAAGCCGATCGACACCTACACCGCAGGCGACCTCGGCGTGACCGCCGCAGGTTGGGCAGGTGCAGGCCAGAAGGTCGTCACCGTCGCCCAGGCCGAAGCGCGCAAGGCCGGCGAGATCATCGAAGACGATGGCAACGCCTTCAACAAGATCGTGTCCTATCTCGAAAACCTGAAAGTGATCTGAGGAACCACCATGGCAATCAACTCCGTCTGGGTATTCGCACAAGTCCAGGGTGGCGCTCCCACCACCGGCACGCTCGAACTGCTGACCAAGGCACGAACGCTGTCCTCCAACGTCGCGGCCTTCGTCGGCGGTGACGCATCGGCCGTCGCCGGCACGCTCGGCGAATACGGCGCGACCAAGGTCTATGCAACCGGCGACCTCGCGGGCAAGCTGCCCGGACCGGCGGTCTCGGGTGCAATGAAGGCCGTCATCGATGGTGGCGACTCACCGAGCGTCATCATGTTCCCGCAGAACTACGAAGGCCGTGACGTCATGTCGCGCCTCTCGGTGAAGCTGGACAAGACGGTGCTCACGAACAACGTCGACATCGCCGACTCCGCAGACGGCGTCGTCGCCACGACCCCGATCTTCGGTGGCAACCTGCTCGTCACCACCGCCTTCACCGGCGCCGGCCCGCACCTCGTGTCGTTCCGTCCGAAGAGCTTCGCCGCGGAATCCGCAGGCGGCGCAGCAGCCCAGGTCGTCGCGGCATCCGTGCCCGACACCGGCGCAACTGGCGCAGCCAAGGTGCTGTCCGTGCACGTCGAAGAGAGCACCGGCCCGAAGTTGGACGAAGCAGAAGTCGTCGTCTCGGGTGGTCGCGGTCTCGGTGAGGCCGGCAAGTACACCCTCGTCGAGGACCTCGCCAAGGTGCTGAAGGGTGCCCCGGGTGCGTCGCGCGCGATCGTGGACGCCGGCTGGGTTCCGTACAGCTACCAGGTCGGCCAGACCGGCAAGGTCGTCAAGCCGAACGTCTACATCGCCGCCGGAATCTCCGGTGCGACGCAGCACATGGTCGGCATGAAGGGCTCCAAGAACATCATCGCGATCAACAAGGACAAGGAGGCGCCGATCTTCGGTGTCGCCGACCTTGGCATCGTGGGTGACGTGCACAAGGTGCTCCC
>CAYSRZ010000232.1:0-1783 GCA_964433615.1 uncultured Acidimicrobium sp.
TCACCCGCAGGGCGCACCGTTGCTGGTTGACTCTACGCATGGCAAAAAGCGACCCGAAGCATGTGGTGGTGGACGGGTCCAACATCGCCACCGAGGGCCGCACCTCGCCCAGCCTGAAGCAGTTGAACGAAGCCGTGATGGCGTTCATGAAGGAGTTCCCCTCCACCAAGGTGACCGTCGTCGTTGACGCCACCTTCGGTCACCGCATCGACAAGAAAGAAGTCGCCGACTTCAACAGCGGCATCGACAACAACGAACTCGTCGCTCCACCGGCCGGAGCAGTCGGCCGTGGTGATGGCTTCGTGCTCACCATCGCCGACAAGATCGGCGCGAGCGTGCTCTCGAATGACAGTTATCAGGAATTCCAAGACGACCACCAGTGGCTCTTCACCGAAGGTCGTCTGTATGGCGGCAAGCCCGTCCCGCACGTCGGCTGGGTGTTCATCCAGCGCATCCCCGTGCGACCACTCGCCAAGAAGATCGTGAAGAAGGCGAGCAGGGAAGCGAACCGACCGATGCCGGTGCCGAAGGCCCCGCCACCGGGGGCAAAGCTCGCCGCCAAGCCCAAGGTCGTCGAGCGACCGAGGTCGAACGACTCCGAGCGCACTCGCACCACCAACGACCGACAAAAGCAGAACGACAAGCCCAAGCAGAACGACAAGCCCAAGGTGACGACGGTGAACGAGCTCACCCCGTTTCTGAACTTCGTCGAGAAGTATCGCGTCGGCAGCAAGGTGAAGGGAACCGTCGAGAGCTACTCGGCCCACGGCGCCTACGTGCGCATCGGGGACGTCCTCGGCTATCTCCCGCTGCGCAGCATGGCCACGCCACCTCCGCGCAGCGCGAGGGAATACGTGAAGATCGGCCAGGGCGTCTCGCTCGTCGTCTCCAGCTTCACCGCCTCCCGTCGATCGATCGACGTGGCGATGGCGGGCGTGCTCCCGGTCGACAAGTCGACCGACAAGAAGGCGGCCCCCGTCAAGGCTGCACGTGCGAAGAAGAAAAAGAAGCGCGCCGCGGCACCCCCGGCACGCAAGGCGCCGGCGCGCAAGAAATAGTCGACAGCCGACCGCTTCTGGCTCACGTCAGTCGTTCGTCATACCAGCAACGGGACTTGGTCTCACTGGGCATCACGTAACACCGATCTGTCAGAATTCGACGATGCAGTTCTGGTCGGAAGCAAAGCGCCTCTCCTATGTCATGGAGCCAAGGTCTTTCCTTGTGGCATTGAAGGGATTGGGATTCGATCTACCGTCGACGGTCACGCCAGAGACGTTCCGTGACCGCTATCGACGGAACGTCTGCGACTCGTCAGGTTGGCCGAAGCAGTTCCCACTGATCGACGAGCGAAGCGTCCAAGAGGGGATCCCCGTCTTCAGCATCAGCGGAAAGATCGAGGGTCGTACGACAGGGAATCGACGCAAGTGCGCCTCGAAGTCGTGCCCTGGCTGGTTCGTCGAGGTGCAGTGGGAGACGGGCCAGCGGTTCTGGCCGTGTTCCGAAGGGTGGCACTACGACCCCACCTATGGCGACAAGGGGCGCATCGACATCATCGGCGGTGGTGAAATCTCCGCGCGCTTCATCTCTCCGAAGCCCCTCGGGACCCACCCGCTGGAGCGCAGCGCGTGGCCGTCGAAGTCGAAGCTCAGGATGATGCGAGGTTGGCGCATCGACTCCTGACCACCAGCGATGAAGGGTGGGGAACTCGGCTCGCCAACTAGTTTGTCTACGTGCTGATCGCCACGTGGAACGTGAACTCACTCAAGGCGCGCATGCCCCGGGT
>CAYSRZ010000233.1:0-1774 GCA_964433615.1 uncultured Acidimicrobium sp.
AGGTTGTCGCGCATCGACAGACCCTTTTCGCTGCCCGCAATGAGTGCTCCGTAGACGGATGCAGGGAGTCGACGCTGCGCGCGGCGCTGGGCTTCAGCGACCGTTTCGAACCAAGCGTTTGCCATGCCGTCGAGCCTTTCGTGACCGACTGGTCAGGCTACTGGCAGCACACCGAGCCGGAGTCGGCGACGGGGATCAACTTCATCACGTTGGCATCGGAGAGCACCGTGTAGACCTCCCACGGTTCGCCATCCGGAGCGTTGACCCAGACCTTGTCCTGCACCGCGTAACAGCACGTCGTCTCTTCCTCGACGTCTGTCGCGAGACCTTCGCTCGCGAGGCGACTGGTTGCCTTGGCCACGTCGTCGGTCGACTCGACTTCGATGCCGAGGTGGTTCATCGTGCCTGGGGTCCCACCGCCGGCGATCAACACGAGCTTGAGCGGCGGCTCGGCGATGGCGAAGTTCGCATACCCTTCGCGCACCTTTGCCGGCTTGGTGTTGAACAGCTTGCTGTAGAACTCGATGGCCGAGTCCAGGTCCGAGACGTTGAGGGCGAGCTGCACGCGTGACATGGTCGAAGCCTAGGCACTCACCATCTTGTTCGGATGCACCATGTTCTCGCGGGCGAGCCGAATGTCGAGGTAGCTGCGGATGTTGGCGTCCACGCTCTCCGGGATGTGGTCCGGGTAGTGGTTGGCGAGGATCTCCTGCACCTTCTTGCGAGCCACGTCGTTGATCTTCGGGCTGCCCACTTCCTTCCATTCCTTGGAGCTCAGACGGTCGCCGACGGCCGGATAGAGATATTCGCTCTGCATGATGCGCAGCGTCTGCTCGGCGCCGAGGTAGTGGCCAGGGCCGTCGATGCACTGCGCGCGCATCGTCTCGATGGACAACGACTCGTCGTTGACCTCGATGCCGCGGATGGTGCGCTGCACGGAGCCGATCGTGTCGTTGTCGAGCACGACGCCTTCGAGCGAGTAGCCGAGGAGGCTGCCGTGCATGCCGGCCGCCTCGTAAATGAGGTTCATGCCGGCGTTGCCGACGAGTGCGTGGTTGATGCCCTTTTCAGAACCGGACTGGGCATCGGGGAACTTCGCGTCACTGATGCCCGATGACGTTCCACCGGTCAGGTTGTAGAAGTGCGCCATCTGTGCGCTCGCCGCCGAGAGGAGAACCTGCTCGGGACTGCCGCCCGACATTGCGCCGGAGCGCAGGTCGGACACGAAGCACCACAGACCAAAGATCGCAGGCGCACCGGGAATGATCGCATTGACATACGCGAGACCGGCGAGACATTCGGCAACCTGCTGGACGAGCGCACCGGCGATCGCCGCAGGTGCGGTCGCACCGGCCTGACCGGCCGAGAGCAACAACACCGGCATGCCCGCGAGCACGGCGACCTCGAGGCACTTGCACGCGTCGCTTGCGAACTTGAGCGGCGGAACGACGAAACAGTTGGACTGTGAGACGAACGGGCGTGCGCGCCACTTGTCCTCGCCACCGGCGATCTCGTGCAACATCTTCAGCGACGCGACGAGGTGGTCCGGATGGACCCATGACGTGCCGACGTGCTTGGTGGTGCCCGACACGCTCAGGTAACACGTGTTGATGTCCATCGCCGCTGCGTCGGGGATGTCGCGTGGAACGACTGCGCGTTGATAGAAGTGCAGGTGCTCCATGCGGTCCACGAGTCGGGCGATGTCGTAGGCGTCCTGTGCAGTCGACTCGCGGTAGTCACCGGTCTCGGGATCGGCGATGTACACCGCGGCACC
>CAYSRZ010000234.1:0-1770 GCA_964433615.1 uncultured Acidimicrobium sp.
CGATCACGGTGTCGTCGCTCGTACTCGGGGTTGTCGCCGTCGTGGCGATGAACGACGGCACGCAGGCGGCGACGGGTGAGTCCGATGGTGCGACGGTCGTCCAGGTTCACCTCACCGAGTTCGCCATCAGCATGGTCCCCGACACGGCACCCCCGGGCGACGTCGTGTTCCAGGTGATGAACCATGGGTCGGTCGAGCACAACTTCGCACTCCCAGGGCTGAATGCGGCGACGGCGATGCTCAAGCCGGGTGAGGGGGAGGATCTCGCCGTCGCGGGCCTCGAACCTGGTGACGTAGACGTGCTGTGTGCGGTCGCCGGACACGACGCGGCGGGGATGAAGGGTGTTTTTCACGTCGTGGAGGGGGCCACGGTAGCGGCTTCTAGTGAGGCGGGCGGCTCGGCGATGACGATGTCCTGGCAGCTCATGGACAAGATGATGGAAGACGTCGCGATGAAGTTTCCCGCCAAGACGCAGGGCGTTGGTAACGAGGAACTCGAGTACACGACCGACGCCGACGGTTACAAGGAGTTCAACCTCGTCGCCAAGGTGATCCCGTGGGAGGTCGAGCCGGGCAAGTTCGTCGACGGCTGGTCGTACAACGGTCTGATTCCGGGACCAGTAATTCGTGTCAATGTGGGTGACAAGGTGCGCATCGTGTTGAAGAACGAGTTGCCTGAATCGACCGCGTTGCACCTCCACGGAATCCGAGTCCCGAACTCGATGGACGGCGTCGATCCCTACACCCAGAAGGCGATCGTTCCCGGCGGAGAATACGTCTATGAATTCACCGCACTCGAACCCAGCGTTGGCATGTATCACTCACACCACAATGCTCAGGTCCAGGTTCCCAACGGTCTTGCGGGTGCGCTCCTCATCGGCGACTGGAAGTCACTCGCGATGACGGCTTCGGGTGGTCGTACGGCCGACACCGACGGCGACGCAGAGCAGGAGGTCGTGATGGTGCTGAACGACTCGGGCACGATCGGCTTGTCGCTCAACGGCAAGTCGTTCCCCGCAACCTCGCCGTATTCGCTCAAGGTCGGCGAGTCGATGATCGTGCACTACTTCAACGAAGGAAACATGACCCACCCGATGCACCTTCACCAACCCGCGGGTCTCGTGGTCGCCCATGACGGCAAGATGCTCGAGAGCCCGTTCTGGGCCGACACGTTGAACGTCGCTCCAGGCGAGCGTTGGACGGTCGTCTATACCGCTCTCGACGCCGGCGTGTGGGCCTGGCACTGCCACATCCTGACCCACGCCGAGACTCCCGAGGGGATGCGGTACATGGTGACCGCGCTCATCGTTTCCTAGTCGCATTCCTGCTCGCTACGGTGAGTGTCGCATCGTCGCCTGGAGGAATGTATGTCGTTGTGGAAGACGCACCCCCACGTTCGTAGTGGTCAGAGGCTCACCCGTGGGGAGCGCGCCGCAGATCGGATGCGCAACGGCATGGGCTCATGGCCGTTCGTGTTCGTCGCGCTCGTGTTCCTTGCGGTGTGGATGGCGATCAACGGCGACACCGGCTTCGACCCCTATCCGTTCATCCTGCTCAACCTCGTGCTGTCCTGCATCGCGGCGTTGCAGGGGGCGATATTGCTGATCGCCGCCAAGCGCGCCGATCAGATCTCGGCCGAGTTGGCCGTGCACACCTTCGAAATCGACAAGGAAAACCTCGAGTTGACGAGGATGATCCACGAGCTGACGCTGAAGGTGGAGCAATTGACGCGCGAGATCCACACGCACGTCGGGGCGCGCCGCGACTGAG
>CAYSRZ010000235.1:0-1765 GCA_964433615.1 uncultured Acidimicrobium sp.
AGCGTCACCGTCTTCGTCTTCACGACCACCCCGTGTCCGAACTTTGGTCGCGGCGAGATCTCCAGCAGGTCACACATCGAGTGCAGCGCGATCGAGCCAAGGCAGATCACGACACGTACGTTCGCCAGCGCCTCGAGTTCGCGTTCGAGGTATGGCGCGCAACGCTTCTTTTCGGTCGGCGTCGGCTTGTTCTGCGGTGGTGCACAACGGACCGCGACGGTGACCCAGGTGTCCTTCAGTTGCAAACCGTCGCCACGGGCGTTGGACTGTGGCTGGTTCGCCAGTCCGGCCTTGTGCAACGCGCGAAACAACCACTCTCCACTGCGATCCCCGGTGAACACCCGCCCGGTTCGGTTCGCCCCATGCGCACCTGGCGCAAGTCCGAGGACGAGGATCCTCGCGAGCGGATCTCCGAAGCCGGCGATCGGTTTGCCCCAATAGTCGTCGTCTGCATACGCAGCGCGCTTGTCCTTGGCCACCTTCGTACACCACTTGACGAGCCGCGGACATTTCGTGCAGCCGTGGATGTCACGTTCGAGCTGGATCAACGACGAATGAACTGATCGCTGGGATGGTGTAGCCACTGCACCGCACGATAGTTTGATCGACACACATGGCTCGCGATCTGGCGCCCACCCTCGTGTTGCTGGTGCGACACGGACGAACTCCGACGACCGGAAAAGTCCTCCCCGGTCGGGCGGCGGGACTGCATCTCGCCGACACCGGCATCGCCGAGGCACAGCGGGCGGCACAACGCATCGCCGAAATCGGAACCGTCGCAGCCGTCTATGCCTCGCCCCTTGAGCGGGCCCGGGAGACCGCGGCACCAATTTCGAAGGCGACGAAGCGCACGACGCGAATCCACAAGGGTCTCCTCGAATGCGACTTCGGCGACTGGACCGGAGCTCCGCTCAAGCGCCTCATGAAGAAGCCCGAATGGTCGACCGTCCAGAGGGCACCGAGCACCTTCCGTTTCCCGAACGGCGAGAGCTTCCTCGAGATGCAGACCAGGATGGTCAGTGCAATCGACGACATCCGCTCGCGGCACCCCGGCAAGGTCGTCGTCTGCGTGTCGCACGCCGATCCGATCAAGGCTGCGGTTGCACACGCAATGGGCACCCACATCGATCTGTTCCAGCGCATCGTGATCAGCACGTGCTCCATCACCGCCATCCTCTATTCGTCGAGTGGGCCGGTCGTCCTCGGCGTGAACCTGACGGGTGGATCGCTGAAGGACCTGCGCCCGTCGTGAGCACCTACTTCGAGTCCGACGACGTGGACGCGTTCACCACGGCGGCGATTGGTGAGCCGGGTAGCCGAACCTTCTACCTGCAGATTCGTAGCCAGGGTCGTCACATCACCATGAAGTGCGAAAAGCAGCAGGTCGCCGCCTTGTCGCAGTACATCCGACAACTCCTCGCCGATGCACCGGACGTCCAGGAACGGCCACTCGACGACGCGATGCAAATGAGCACGCCACTGGACGTGGAATTCGTCGTCGGCACCGTCGGCATCGCCTACGACCCACGCAATGACCATATGGTGATCCAGATAGACGAGATGCGCGACGACGAAGCATTCACCGAAGGCGAAGACGACGAAGTGGGCCGTGTACGTGTCTACATCTCTCGCGGCCAGGCGGCGGCCTTCTGCGAGCATGCCGACGACGTCGTCGCGGCTGGTCGGCCTGCGTGCATCTTCTGTGGCCGACCCAAGAACGTCGATGGTCACGCGTGTCCACGAATGAACTGAGCGACGTCGACTT
>CAYSRZ010000236.1:0-1764 GCA_964433615.1 uncultured Acidimicrobium sp.
CTCTTCCAGCGCGGTGAGACCCAGGTGCTCAACGTGTTGACGATGGCGATGCCGAAGATGAACCAGATGATCGACTCGATCACTCCGGAGACCTCCAAGCGTTACATGCACGACTACAACATGGCCCCGTGGGCCAACGGTGAGACCGGTCGCGTGGGCAGCCCGAAGCGTCGCGAGATCGGTCACGGAGCGCTCGCCGAGCGCGCGCTCTTCCCGGTCGTTCCCGACCAGGAGACCTTCGCCTACACGCTGCGTCTCGTGAGCGAGGTGCTGTCGTCCAACGGCTCCACCTCGATGGCCTCGGTGTGCGCATCGAGCCTCTCGTTGATGGACGCCGGCGTGCCGATCAAGGCACCCGTCGCCGGTATCGCGATGGGTCTCATCTACGAGGGCGGCAAGTACACCGCACTCACCGACATCCTCGGAGCCGAGGACGCCTTCGGTGACATGGACTTCAAGGTCGCCGGCACCGCAGACGCCGTCACCGCCTTGCAGCTCGACACCAAGATCGACGGCATCCCGAGCGACGTGCTCGCCTCTGCACTGCAGCAGGCCAAGGACGCACGTCTCAAGATCCTCGGCGTGATGAACGCGACGATCGCCGCACCGCGTGCGACGGTCGCCGAGAGCGCACCGAAGATCACGACCTTCACGATCCCGCTCGACAAGGTCGGCGAGGTCATCGGACCGAAGGGCAAGGTCATCAACACGATCCAGCAGGAGACCGGCGCGGAGATCAACGTCTCCGACGACGGTGCAACCGGCATCATCACGATCGGTTCGCCCGACAACGCCAAGGTCGAGGACGCCAAGGCGCGAATCCTGGCGATCGTCGATCCGCCGACGCCGGAACTCGGCGCCACCTACACGGGTCGCGTCGTCAACGTCGCCCAGTTCGGTGCGTTCGTCAACATCCTCCCGGGTCGCGACGGCCTCGTGCACATCTCCAAGCTGGGCAACGGCCAGCGCGTCTCGAAGGTCGAAGACGTCCTCAACCTCGGTGACGAGGTCACCGTGCGCGTCGATGACATCGACGACCGCGGCAAGGTGAGCCTCTCGCTCATCGGCCCGGACGGCGAAGTGATCAAGGGCTCCGGTGGCGGCGAAGGCGGGGACCGTGGTCCTCGTGAGCGCGGCCCACGTGACGACCGCGGTGGACGCGGCCGTGACGACCGTGGCGGACGTGGTGGTCGTGACCGTGGTGGTCGCGACGATCGCGGTGGCCGTGGCGGACGTGACCGTGACGATCGCGGTGGTCGCGATCGCGACGACCGTGGTGGTCGCCGCGAGCCGAACCGTGGTCAGCGCCGTGACGATTCCTCGGGCAACGCTGCGCCGAGCGACGCAGTCGCCGTCAGCTTCGAAGACGAATTCGACAACGAGTTCAACGGCAACTAATCCCGCCGACCATTCACCTTCGTACGGCTAGCCTCGCCTCATGACACGCGTCGGAGTGATCGGGGCAGCCGGACGAATGGGTGCCACGGTGTGCAACGCCGTGCACGCCGATCCCGCACTCGAGTTCGTGGCCGCGGTCGACCCCGTGTCGCCCGGTGCCACGATCCACGGGATCACGATTTCCTCCGAGTTGCGCGCGCTCGCCGATGCAAAGGTCGACGTCGCCGTCGACTTCACCGTCGCCGATGCCGCACGAGTCACCTTGCCGTGGCTCGCGATGCATTCGATCCACGCCGTCGTCGGCACGACCGGATTCACCGACGCCGACCTGGAGAACTTCCGCAAGGCCTTCACCAACTCGAACTG
>CAYSRZ010000237.1:0-1761 GCA_964433615.1 uncultured Acidimicrobium sp.
AGCTGGTTGTGTGCGTGTTCGTTGACGTACAGCATCGTTTCGGCCATGGACACGTCGATGTACTGGCCGCGACCAGTTCGCTCACGTTGATAGAGCGCCGCCAAGATCGCGCTCGCCGTCTCGACGGCCGTATACACGTCTCCGTGGCTGTGCGGGTCGTTCGCGTAGGTTCCGTCGCGGACGTCACCTTGATGCTTGGTGATCCCGGTCTCGGCGTTGACGACCGGTGCGTATGCGCGCCTCGACGTCCACGGGCCCGTCGCGCCATATCCGGAAATCGAGGTGTAGATGAGCCGTGGACATTTCTCGGCGAACCGCGAATACCCGAGGCCGAGGCGATCCATGACCCCGGGTCGAAAGTTCTCCACCACGACGTCGGATGCCTCGATGAGGCGAGCTGCGAGATCGACGCCTTCCTGTTGGTCCATGTCGATCGACACGTTCAGCTTGCCGACGTTTTGTTGCACGAAGTAGGTCGACTGGGAGTTCACTCGGGGATAGGTGAAGCGCGTCATGTCACCCGTCGGAGGCTCGACCTTGATGACTTGCGCGCCGAGATCCGTCAGCATGCGAGTCGCATGTGGCCCCGAGAGGACGCGCGTGAAGTCCACGACGCGCACTCCGACGAGCGGTCTCGTCTCGCGTGAGGAACCTCGCGTCATCGTCTCGTCACTCGAGGGTGACGCCGAGGGTGCGCAGAGCAAGCGACGAATACAAGGCCATGCCGGTCGTCATCGCATCTTCCTCGAACATGACGCGGTTCGAGTGGTTCGGCGCGGCCGTGCGCGGGTCCTTGTTGTGCGGGGTGCCACCCAAGAAGACCATTGCACCAGGAAGCTTCTCCAACACGTAACTGAAGTCTTCCGCACCCATCACTGGATTCGGCATGCGCGCCACCAACTTGTCGCCGACGATCGACTCGGCGACATCAAGGGCGAAGTCTGCCGATGGTGGGTCGTTCACCGTCACTGGATAGCCAAGGTTGACTGATGTCTCGGCGTTGCAGCCGTGTGCCGATGCGACACCGTCTGCCACACGCTGGATCGATTCGTGAACCGACGAGCGTGTCTTGGCGGATATCGCGCGAATCGTCCCTTGGATTCGGGCGGCCTCCGGGATCACGTTGTAGGCGGTGCCGGCGATCAGGCGAGTCACGGTGACGACGGTCGGATCGAAGATGTCGAACCGTCTCGTCACCATGGCTTGGATGGCCTGCACCACTTCGCAGGCGACGGGAACCGGGTCGAACGTTCGGAATGGCTCCGAGGCATGACCACCCTTGCCGGTGATCACGATGTCGAAGGTGTCGGACGATGCCATCACCGATCCACCCTTCGTTCCGATCATTCCGGCCGGCATCGACGAGGTGATGTGGATCGCGTAGGCCGCCGAAACCGGCGACGGTGTGCCGTCGGCGAGTGGCGGCACGTCGAGCAGACCCTCGTCCAACATGTATTCAGCGCCGCCGTAGCCCTCCTCACCTGGCTGGAACATGAACAGCACTCGACCGGGAATGGATGACTTGCGTTCGCTGAGCATCCGTGCCGCACCGGCAAGCATCGCCACGTGGGTGTCGTGTCCACATGCGTGCATCACGTTGTCAACCTTCGAGGCGTAATCCAGTCCTGTGTCCTCTGGCATCGGCAGTGCATCCATGTCGCCGCGCAACATGACCGTCGGCCCAGGCTTGTCGCCCGTGAGGAGGGCGGCGATGCCACTCGTCGTCGTGTGCAGGGTGATGTCGAGGGGCAACCCGTCGAG
>CAYSRZ010000238.1:0-1745 GCA_964433615.1 uncultured Acidimicrobium sp.
AAGCGATAGCGCGGTGCGTCAGTCGACATGCGACACAAGGCTACCTCGGCACCTCGGCCCAGATGAGGTGCAACTAGCGTCGTCCCCATGACGGAACAACTCAACGTGTATGGCGATCGACTCGGCGAATGTTGTACGTCGCCAATGACGGGCTTCTATCGCACGGGGTGTTGCGAGACCGGCGGCGACGACCACGGCGTGCACACCGTGTGTGCCGTCATGACGAACGAGTTCCTCGAGTTCTCCAAGTCGGTGGGCAACGACCTCTCGACACCGATGCCGCAGTACGGATTCCCGGGACTGAAGGAGGGCGACCGGTGGTGTCTGTGTGCATCCCGCTGGCAACAAGCGTTCGAGGCCGGGAAGGCTCCACGTGTCAACCTGCAGGCGACACACCTGCACACACTCGAGTTCGTGAACCTCGCGGACCTCGAGCGATATGCCGTCTAGGCGCCGGTGAGAGCCCGCCACGACATCGGCATCTGGCTCGCCAACGTCTCGTTCGACAACTTGAAGGTCGTCTCCGGCACCAAATCGACGAGTTCACGCGCCTCGTAGTACGAGTGCGCAGCGTGACCGAGCCCGCCGAAAAGCTCCTTGCGACGCGCGAGCAGGTCCGCAGGCGGTGAGTCGAGCAACCAACCCCAGATCGTGAGCGCGAAGGTCACGTCGTGGATGACCGGTGCACGCCCGTACATGGACGCACGGCGCAAGGCGATTGCCACGGTTCCCCGAATGGCGTCGTCGAGCGACTCGCCCGACTGCACCCGGATCTTGTGGCTCACGCGACGCGCGATGGTGAGGGCGAAACCCTGGTCGGGACCCTGATGGCCGAGGTATGCACCGCTCGGCTGCTGTCCGACGATGTCACCGGGGCGTCCGAGTTGCCATGACTCGGGAACCGCATTCGGTGACTCGTAGGCGCGCGGGCTCTCAGTGGGATCGACGGGGGCGAACTTCGGTGCGGCCATACCTGCGCGAGCCTAGTTCGCCACGCCGTGCAAGAGTCCGTACACGAGAGACTCCTCGAGCGCCCGCCACGATGCCTCGATGATGTTTGCCGAGACGCCGATCGTCGTCCAACTGCGCTCACCGTCAGCGGCATCGATCAGCACTCGCGTCACTGCGCCGGTCGCCGAGCCGGAGTCCAAGATGCGCACCTTGTAGTCGGTGAGGTGCACGCGCTCGAGTTGCGGATATCGACGCACGAGGGCGGCACGCAACGCGGTGTCGATCGCGTTCACAGGCCCGTTGCCCTCCGCGGTGAACACCTCGCGCTCCTCGCCCACCCACACCTTCACCGTCGCCTCGGTCGTGAACGCACCGTCGGCGGACTCGTCGGTGATCACGCGCATCGACTCGACGTTGAAGAAGTCCTGCTCCCAGCCCGTTGCACGACGCATCAACAACTCGAGCGACGCGTCGGCGGCCTCGAAGTGGTAACCCTCGTGCTCGAGACGCTTCAAGTCGTCGATCACCTGGTTGACGGCGGGTCCGTCCATGGTCAGGCCGAGTTCGGTCGCCTTCATCTGGATCGTCGCCTTGCCTGCCATCTCGGACACGAGGAACCGCGTGCCATTGCCGACGAGTTCTGGCGCGATGTGTTCGTAGGCATCCTTGGCGCGGCTGATCGCCGAGACGTGCAGTCCCGCCTTGTGCGCGAACGCCGATGCACCCACGTACGGGGCCTGCGGATTGAGGGGGCGGTTGAGCACCTCGGCGACGTGGTTGCTCACCGCCGTCAG
>CAYSRZ010000239.1:0-1735 GCA_964433615.1 uncultured Acidimicrobium sp.
CGTTGTTCGAATCCACGTACAACATTCCCACCGGTGCGCCGATCTGGTGCAGGTAGCGCAGTCCCGCCACGGTGAGTTCGCGACCGAGTCCGCGGCCCGCAAACTCAGGATCGACGGCGATCACGTAGATCTCTCCGAGCACGGGTTGGGTGTCGAGGTGCACCTTGGTCCAACAGAATCCGGCGAGACGACCGTCCACTTCGTGCAGGAGAAAGCCGCTCGGGTTGAACCACGGTTGCTCCTGGCGTGAGCGCAGGATGTCGAGCGTCCAGGCGCCCTGCTCCGGGTGTGCGGCAAAAGCGCGGTTGTTGACGTCGAGCCAGGCGTCTTCGTCGTGGCCGACGCGGAATGGTCGTGTTGCAATCGTTGGTGCGGGAGCGGTGACCGGCAACGGCACGCGCATCTGGATCGCCAGTCGCCCCTCGGCGAGACCGACGGCGTGGGCGAGGTCTGCGTGCAGGTCGGTCGGCTCGAACACCCACCAGTGCACGCGACCGCCACCCTCGGAGGCAATCACGCGCAGGGCCTCCCCGAGGAGCTCGGGGCCGATCGAGGACATCTCGTAGCGGTGATGCGGCGACACGACGACGTCGAGGGACCACGAGTCGTTGCCGCGCGACACCTGGCAGTAGGCGACCAGGTGGTCGTGGCCGGGTATCCATGCAAGGAGTCCGACGAAGCCCGGTCGGCCACCTTCGCGCAGGTCGATCCACAAGTGGTCCGAGAGGGGTCGTTGACCGTCTGCTCGTTCGACCTGACGCAACAGATCATCGACGTCGGCCATGTCGCCGTCGACGAGTCGACGTTTGATCTCGAGCACGGCCATGGGTTCAGGCTACCGAGGGGTGCTTGGCTAGAGTTCGGCTCGTGGCGGCGCGACGAGCAACGACGAAGAAGAAAAGCGCAAAGAAGTCATCGTCGCGCAAGCCGACTCCGACGAAGTCGAAGGCGACCAAGGTCGCCAAACCCTCGAAGAAGGTGCAGGACCGAGCGACGGAGGTTCTGCGGAGACTGAAGTCGATCTATCCCGAGGCGGTGTGCGAGCTCACGCACGCTGACGCGTTCCAGTTGTTGTCGGCCACGATCCTCTCGGCACAATGCACGGACGCCCGTGTGAACATGGTGACGCCCGAGTTGTTCCGCCACTATCCGACTCCGCAGGCGATGTCGGTGGCAGACGTCGGTCACGTCGAGGAACTCGTGCGCTCGACGGGCTTCTATCAGACCAAGGCGAAGAACCTGATCGGCATGGCGCACGCGGTGATGACGCGATTCGACGGTGTCGTGCCGCACGAGATTGACGACCTCGTGACGTTGCCCGGCGTCGGTCGCAAGACCGCCAACGTGTTGCGCAGCGTCGTGTTCGGCTTGCCTGGGTTGCCGGTCGACACCCACGTCGGTCGATTGTCGCGGCGCCTCGAATTGACCAAGGAGGAGGACCCGGTCAAGGTCGAATATGGGTTGCATGCGCTGTTGCCGCCCGAGGAGTGGGGCGAATTTTCGCTGCGCCTCATCTTGCACGGCCGCCGGGTGTGCGATGCGAAGAAGCCGATGTGTGTGACGTGTGAACTCGCCGACGTGTGCCCGTCGTCGGAACTGCCGCGGGCGTCGATGGCGCGTTCTGCGGGCTCCAAGCGTCCCGCGGTGCGCAAGGGCGCACGACGCCACTAGAGTCAAGGTTTCGCGCGTTGCTCGCGCGAGGCGATCACCGGGTCCGCCGCCTGGGATCGCATGA
>CAYSRZ010000240.1:0-1732 GCA_964433615.1 uncultured Acidimicrobium sp.
CGTCACTGGCACTATGCGTGCTGGGATCGACGCGTGCCGAACGCGTCCGCGTGACGCCGAAGCGAGCACTCGAGTCCCCTGGAGTCGTCGAGCACGGCCAGTGAACATTTTCATACACACATAATTAGTTTCTGTGTATGATGACCAACATGGGTCGTCCCGCGCACACATCGTGGCAGCGGCAACTTGGCGATCTGTTCACCTTCGGTGAAGCGCGACGTGCAGGACTGTCGCAGCGCACGTTCTACAAGCTTCGAGACGAAGGAGAAATAGTGGCAATCGCCCATGGCCTGTACCGACGAGCACGTGCCGACGTCGGCGACCTCGACCTCGTCGAAATCGCCGAACGAGCACCATCTGCAACCGTGTGCCTCGAGACGGCACTCAGCCGCCATGGACTCATCGACTCGATCCCCGTCGCAATCGACATCGCCATCCCCCGTGGCTCGACGCGACCGGCACTCGCGGCCTCGACACGCCTCCACTCGTTCGATCCGACGACGTTCGAACTCGGGAGGGAGGCAGTCGACATCGGCGCTCGTCGACCGCTCCACGTGTACTCTCCCGAGCGAAGCATCATCGACGCCGTTCGCCTCCGACATGCGCAGGGGTCCGACCTCGCATGGGAGGCACTTCGCCGATGGGTCGCCACCCCAGGAAGAAACCCGGAGAAGTTGGTCCGTCTGGCGGCCCGCTTCCACGGAGCCGAAGATCCCATTCGGCTCGCCCTCGACATCTTGTTGTGACGGTCTCCCACCGCGACCATGGCGGAGCCACGTACCTGCGCCTGCAGAAGCTGGCCAGAAAGAACGGACGTCCGACCCAGGAACTCCTGCAGCTGTTCGTCTTAGAGGCTTTCCTCGATCGATTGTCGCGCTCCACGTTCCGACATTCGCTCATCGTGAAAGGGGGCGTCCTCCTTGCGAGTTACGGTCATCGACGCCCGACTCGCGACATCGATCTGCATGCACGAAGCATGCACAACGACGAAGACCACGTCCGCGGAATCGTCTGTTCGATCGCCGAAGTCGACGTCGACGACGGGGTCAGCTTCGAGCCCTCGCGCGCACGGTCGTCGGTCATCCGCGGCGACGAGTGGTACTCAGGCGTCCGGGTCACCATGACCGCGAGGATTGCAACCGCCTCGATCGACTTCCACGTCGACATCAGCGTCGGGGATCCGATTTTCCCAGAATCTGTGCCCAGGGACATCCCACGGATTCTCGACGGCGTCATCACCTTGCGCACCTATCCGCTCGAGATGATCTGTGCCGAAAAGATCGTGACCGCACTCGCACGAGGAACGACGAACACACGCCTGCGCGACTTCAGCGATGTCGTCGCACTCACCGAGACGAACTCGCTCAGAGGCGACCTGTTGTCAACTGCGGTTCGAGCCGTGGCGAGGCATCGCACCGTGTCGCTCCAACCGCTTTCCGACCTCCTTGTCGGTCTCGCCGAGCGCAGACAGCGCGACTGGCTGGCATGGCGTCGACGCCAACCGGCCGACGGACAACATCCGGAGCGGTTCGCTGACGTCGTCGAGGACTTCATTGACTTCGCCGACCCCGTCATCGAAGGAACGGTCGCCACGCTGACCTGGAACCCAGGCTCGCGGGCGTGGACCTAGATGTCGAGGCCGGGCAGTTCCTCGACGTTGACGTCCTTGAAACTCAACACTCGCACGCGCGGCACGAAGCGGCTCTTGCGATACATGTCCCAGACCCACGCA
>CAYSRZ010000241.1:0-1725 GCA_964433615.1 uncultured Acidimicrobium sp.
ATGATGACCCTCGAGCGCTACAGCCACGTGATGCACCTCACCTCGCAGGTCTCGGGCGAGTTGCGCGACGGGCTGGGTCCGATCGACGTGCTGCGCGCGACCCTTCCCGCGGGCACGGTGAGTGGCGCGCCGAAGGTGCGGGCGATGGAGATCATCGACGAACTCGAACCCGTGCGTCGTGGGCCGTATGCGGGCGTCGTCGGCTACGTCGACTTCAGCGGCAACCTCGACACCGCGATCGCCATCCGCACGATGTTCGTCGGTCCGCACGGTGCGAGCCTGCAGGCCGGCGCCGGCATCGTCGCCGACAGCGTGGCTGCCGACGAGGACCTCGAGTGTCACAACAAGATCGCCGCATTGCTCGCCGCACTTCCCGCGGCGCGTCGAATGAGCGCGCGACGCAAGACCCGATGAACGCGTTCTTCGTTCCGATCGAGCGTGACGTGATCACGGTGACCGGCTCGGACGCAAAGACCTACCTGCACTCCCAGCTCAGCCAGGACATCAACTCGCTCGAGATCGGGGACTCTCGCTATGCGTTTGTGCTCCAACCAACGGGCAAGGTCGACGTGTTGTTGCGTGTCACCTGCGCCACCCACGATCGTTACGTGCTCGACATGGAGGCTGGCTTCGGGGAGGCGGCATTGGCGAGGCTGAACAGGTTCAAGATTCGCGTGCGTGCGGAGATGGAGTTGAGCGGTCAGACCTGGCGTGCGATCCGCACCACCGAGCCCGTCACGATCGAGGGGGCGCTGCGCGCGTGGACCGGTGACGGACGCGCGTGGGACGTGTTCTCTCCGACGGTCGGGTTCGGCGAGTCGATACCGCCGGGAACGATCGAGGACTACACCGATGCGCGTCTTGCATGCGGATGGCCGCTCATGGGTGTCGACATCTCCACCGACATGTCGCCGGCGGAGACCGGCGTCGTGGCACACGCGGTCAGCTTCACCAAGGGCTGCTATCCGGGACAGGAGCTCGTCGAGCGAATGGATTCCCGTGGCGCCACGCCACCGCGACAACTGCGCGTTGTCGAGCGTGCGCAGGGGATGTCGGTGGGTGCGGAGTACGTGCGTGAGGGGGCGGTCGTCGGAGTCGTCACGTCGCTCGGTCGAACGCACGCATTCGTCCTCGCCAAACGCAACGCCTGAACCATCTTCCACTCGGCAGGTCCGAATCCTCGAACCCTAGACTTGTGCCATGACGTACATCTACGCGTTCGATCACAAGCATCGCAAGTCTCCGATGAGCCTGAAGGACCTGCTCGGGGGCAAGGGGGCCAACCTCGCCGAGATGATGAGCGTGCTGAAGCTGCCCGTCCCACACGGCTTCACCGTGACGACAGACGCCTGCCGCGACTACATGCGCTCGGGCTGGCCCAAGGGTCTGGACAAGGAGCTCGAGACTCACGTGGCTGGTCTGGAGCGCAAGATGAAGGCCAAGCTCGGCGACCCGAGCAATCCGCTCCTCGTCTCGGTGCGCTCGGGTGCGAAGTTCTCGATGCCGGGAATGATGGACACGGTGTTGAACCTCGGTCTGAACGACCGCAGCGTCGTCGGTCTCGCCGCCTCGACGAAGGACGAGCGTTTCGCCTACGACTCGTATCGTCGTTTCATCTCGATGTACGGACGCATCGTGCTCGGCATCGACGGCGCGAAGTTCGAGCATCCCTTCGAGGACGCCAAGCGTGCAGCCAAGGTCGCAAGCGACGCCGACCTGCCGGCG
>CAYSRZ010000242.1:0-1715 GCA_964433615.1 uncultured Acidimicrobium sp.
TGAACTGGCGGTGCTATGGCCGTACTCTTCTGTGCAAGTGGCGTCGCCTCCTGTTGGTGGAGACCTGCCAACTTCTGCGGGCGCGGGCGTGAGCCTCTCGCGCACGGCTCACGAGAGCCCTCGCAACAGACCCGGACGCACTCACCGCTCGCGTCGGCTGGCAAGCCGATGGATTGGAACTGTCGTGGTTAGGTGGGAGGACAAGTCCTCCACTTCGCCCAATATCGTAGCCACCGTGAACGGCGATCCCACCGACCCGACCCAGCAGATCGACGACGCCCAGGAGGCACTGGCCGAGGCCCGCCAACGGATCGGCGAGGTGCCAGCCAACGTGGTCGTCGTCAATCACGTGATGGGCCTCTACGAACTCGCCGCGATCCACCTCTCGGCGCAGCCGCCACGTCTGACCGAGGCTGCCCTTGCGATCGATGCGGTGGCCTGCGTCGTCGAGGGTCTCGGAGCCCGACTCGGCGAGGAGCACTCGACGCTGTCCGACGCGCTTGCCAACATCAGACTCGCCTTCGTGCAGATCAAGGGATCAGGCGACTAGATCGTCGCTATGCCAGCGTGGCGACGTCGGTCGCCTCGAGCGTTCCAAACCTCGTCACCGAACGAAACTC
Organism: uncultured Acidimicrobium sp.; assembly: GCA_964433615.1. Lineage (GTDB taxonomy): Bacteria > Actinomycetota > Acidimicrobiia > Acidimicrobiales > Ilumatobacteraceae > UBA3006. Next base: position 621 of record CAYSRZ010000242.1, read on the forward strand.
GACGGGCGTTCCGACCGCGATCGTGCGGGTGCCGTCTGCGATCTCGACACAATGGAACAGATACGACGTTCCCTCCGATTCGATCGTGCCGAGGCCGACGTGGTCGTCGAATGCCACCACCACTCCCCGTTTGTCGCGACGTTCGTCAGCCATGGTCGATCTCCAGTGTGTCGGCGTCGCGTCGACCGCGCATCCAGTCCATCGCGGCCATTTGTGGCTTGCCCTCGGGACGCACGAGACGCAACTCGAGGGAACCATTTCCACATCCCAGCAGCACCGTGCCCTCGACGACCCGGATCGCTCCGTTGGGAACCTGGCGACTCGACACTCCGGCCGCGACGATTCTCACCCGTTGTCCGGCGAGAGCGATGAACGCACCTCCGATGCGGACGCGGCGTGATTCGACCTCGGCCGATCCGACGCGCACCTGCCGATCGGTCGTCGTGATCTTTCGTGCGTAACTGTGCTCGCCCACTTGGGCCCGTCCGACCCAAGACCCACGTTCGACTGATTCGACGAGCATCTCTCGAGCCAAGAGATCGAGTCGTGCACGCAGTTCGTCGGCGGTCTCGTCGGTGCCGATCTGGACTTCTCGACGGGAGTACACCTCGCCCGCGTCGAGTTCGTCGACGACCCGCATGATGCACACCCCGGTCGTGGTGTCGCCCGCGAGGATTGCGCGCTCCACTGGTGCGGCGCCACGCCAGCGCGGCAGGAGCGAATAGTGCGCATTGATCATCGGGACCCGTGCGAGTACGTCGTGTGGAACGAGGGAGCCGTACGCAACGACGACGCCGAGCGTTCCTGCACCTGCGTAGCCGAGGACCTCGGTCACGTCATGGACGACAGGCAGACCCAACTCGAGCGCTGCAACCTTCACCGGACTCGCACTCACCTGTGATCCGCGACCTCTGCGCACGTCGGCTCCCGTCACCACGCATGCGATCTCACAACCCGCATCGTGCAGCGCACGAAGCGGACCGACGGCGATTTCAGGGGTGCCCGCATAGACCAACCGGGTCGGACGCCCGTCGGGCATCGGAGCGAGCATGGCTAGCTCAGCCGCAGGTGGATCGGTTCCGCCGACGGACGCAG
>CAYSRZ010000243.1:0-1705 GCA_964433615.1 uncultured Acidimicrobium sp.
CTCACCTGATCCCCCATTCGATGACGACTCTAACTATTCAGGTTGACCATCACGTGCTTGATGCGGGTGTAGTCGTCCAGGGCGTAGGCCGAGAGGTCCTTGCCGTAGCCGGACTTCTTGTAGCCACCGTGCGGCATCTCGGCCACCATCGGGATGTGGGTGTTGACCCACACGCAACCGAAGTCGAGGTTCTTCGTCATGCGCATCGCACGACCGAGGTCCTTCGTCCACACCGACGAGGCGAGCGCATACTCGACGCCGTTGGCCCACTTCAGCGCCTCGGCTTCGTCCGAGAACTTCTGCACCGTGATCACCGGTCCGAAGATCTCGTTCTGGATCATCTCGTCGTCTTGCTTGAGGTCCGCGACGACGGTCGGCTCGAAGAAATACCCCGTCGAGCCGATGCGCGATCCACCGGCCATCACCTTGGCGTGCTTGGGGACGCGATCCAGGAATCCGCTCACCTTGCCGAGGTGACCCTCGTTGTTGAGCGGACCGTAGAGCACGTCCTCGTTCGGCATGCCGGTCTTGGTCTTGCGCGCCTCTTCGGCGAGTGCGTCGATGAAGTCGCCGTAGACCTTGGGCCCGGCGATGACGCGGGTTGCCGCGGTGCAGTCCTGGCCGGCGTTGAAGTATCCGGTCATCGCGATCGTCTGGACGGCGAGTTCGATGTCGGCGTCGTCGAAGACGATGACGGGTGCCTTGCCGCCGAGCTCGAGGTGCACGCGCTTGAGCGTCTTGGACGCCTCTGCGGCCACTTCCATGCCTGCGCGCACCGAACCCGTCACCGAGACCATGCCCGGGGTGTCGTGGGCGACCATCGCGCGCCCGGTGTCGCGGTCACCGAGGACCACGTTCAACACGCCGGGAGGCAGGATCGCTCCGGCGATCTCGGCGAGCAGCGCCGTCGAGGCGGGCGTCGTGTCGCTCGGCTTCAACACCGTGGTGTTGCCGGCGGCGATCGCCGGGATGAACTTCCACACGCCCATCATCAGCGGGTAGTTCCATGGGGCGACCTGTGCGCACACGCCGATCGGTTCGCGACGGATGTAGGAGGTGAAGTTCGGGACGTACTCGCCCGCGCTCTTGCCCTCGAGCATGCGCGCCGCACCCGCAAAGAATCGGATCTGGTCCATCATCGGCGGGACTTCCTCGGAGAAGGTGATCCCGCGGGGCTTGCCGGTGTTTTCGATCTCGGTCTCGATCAGGTCGTTCATCTTTGCTTCCATCGCATCGGCGATGTCGTTGATCGCCTTCTGGCGCGTCGCCGGCGTCGAGTTCTTCCAGTCCTCGAAGGCGCTCGCGGCAGCCGCCATGGCATCGTCGACGTCGCTCTGGCCGGACAGCGCCGCCGTCGCGTACTGCTTGCCCGTCGCGGGGTCGATCACTGGGGTCGTGCGTCCGTCGCGGGCGGGAACGACCTTGCCATTGATGTAGTTGTTGAACGATTTCATGGCACAAGACTAACCCGTGCCCCGATGGGCTAAACATGAGGGTATGAACACAGGCAACGGAGCCCGTGGGATTCGCACGATCGGCGTACCCAAGGAAGTCAAGACCTCAGAAGGCCGGGTGTCGCTCACCCCAGACGGCGTGCGCGAGTTCGAACGACTCGGCATCGAGGTGTTCGTACAAGCCTCTGCAGGCGAGGCCGCCTCGATCCCCGATGCCGACTACGTCGCCGCCGGCGCAACGATCGTGCCGA
>CAYSRZ010000244.1:0-1704 GCA_964433615.1 uncultured Acidimicrobium sp.
GCCGCCGCACGCTGCGAGCGTGAGCGCCGCAACGGCAGCAAGGGCGATGCCCTTGATGTTCCTGATTCTCATCTATCTCTCCCCTTCTGCGTCTCCGCAGATGCCCGTTTGGTGATTGCGCCGTGTGGCGCGCCCAGAGAATAACACGCCCGTAATACCCCTCTGGACGGCTTGAACACAAAGTAAAGCCGCCGACGCGGCCGACCTACGGGAGGGCGATGGCTGGGTCGATGAACTCGTTCGTCACGAGGTCGGCCGAGCTGAGACCTGGCTTCACCTTCTCACCCAGGCCCTCGAGGATCGGCACGGCGATGGCGAGGAACTCCTCCACGCGTGCGACGTCGAAGCTGCCCAAGGTGCCGTCGGGCGAATTGGCGATCAACTCATTGTCGAGCGCAAGTTGCACCGAGGCCGCAGCCTGGCCCTCGTCGTACAGCCAGCCGTTGTTGTACTGGGCGACGAGATCCAAGATCAACGCATTGGTCGAGGTTGGATCGGCAACGAAGTCGACCTGTGCCTGCTGGATCATCGGCACCAGGAGCGCGAGGCACTCGCGGTATTGCTCGATGTTCTCCGGCTTGGTCGCCAAAGTCTGGGCATACGACGTCCAGCCCGCGTCGTGGATCATTTGATAGGCAACCGGCTTGCCCCAGTCCTCGAGCACGTTTTCGTAGTAGTACGGCTCGGAGGTGGCAAAGCCCTGCTGGGCGGACTTGCCGCCGTCGGCGACGAAGTTCGCCGGCGTACCGTCGTAACTCGCATCTGCCTGGGACTCATCGAGCACGCCCGTGGCGATGAAGTAGTCCATCCATGCGAGGCCGCCGAAGTAGCGGACCTTCGCACCGGTGGCTTTCAGGTCGGCGATCGTCTTGACGTCGGGATACGTCGCCGGGTCCCACATCACGATCTGCGGGTTGATCGCCCACGGGGCGACGACGCCCACGGTCGGGAACTCACTCGAGTTCTGCACCTGGCTGTAGGTCGCGGCAAACGCAAGGAAGATGTCGGGATCCGAATACATGAGCGACGTCGGCGAGGTGAAGCCGACCGCGGGTCCACCCGCACGCACCTGCACCTTCACGCCGGTGTCGACTCCGGATGCCACGAGTGGCCCCGTGACGCGCAGCCCGGCGGCGTCGACTTCGTAGCCGTCACCGACCAGTTCGTAGACGAAGCCGTGCTCGGCCTCGGGGTTCCAGTCGGTCTGGAAGACCACCGTGTCGGGACACACGCCAGAGAGCGTTCCCGTCGCAGCGGCGGCGGTGGTGTCGGTTGACTCTGAACTGTCGGCACATCCGGCCAACATCACGAGCGCAAGCAGTCCTGCGGTCGTCCTAAGGGTTGATTTCATAGGTTACTCCCTTGTGATGACATGCCACTTGCCGACAACCGCCTTACGCAGGAGACCGAAGGATGTGAACACGGCGAGCCCGAAGAGGCTCGCGAGAACTATAGAGGCGATGAGCTCGGGTCCCCACAGTCGACCGCGATAAATGTCGATCTGCGCACCGATGCCGACGGTGCCACCCTGTCGAAAGTAGAAGTCGCCGACGACCGCGCCGATCACCGACAGACCCGCAGAGATTCGCAGGCCCACGAAGATGTTCGGCAATGCCGCAGGGAACTGCAACTTGCGCAATCGTGCGCCTGCGCTCGCCCCATGCAGGGTGAACAACTCGTGCTGGCTCTTGTCGACCGAGAGCA
>CAYSRZ010000245.1:0-1704 GCA_964433615.1 uncultured Acidimicrobium sp.
CGGCGTCGATGATCTCGAATGCCGCACTGCGGGCCATGTCGATCAAGTCGCGATCGCGACGCAACGAGGCGAGCTTCAAGTCGCTGCGACCCTTCTGCGCGGTGTTCATGAGCGTGCCCTCGCCGCGCAATTCGAGATCGATCTCGGCCAACTCGAAGCCGTCGGTGGTGCCGACGAGTGCATCGACCCGCGGTGAGTGCTCGGTGTCGTCCTTGGTCTGCAACCAACAGGTGGAGGCGATCGAGCCTCGACCGACTCGACCACGCAACTGATGCAGCTGGGCGATGCCGAAGCGATCGGCGTCCAGCACCACCATCACGGTCGCATTCGGCACGTCCACGCCGACTTCGATCACGGTGGTGGCAACCAGGACGTCGAGTTTTTTCGACCTGAACGCCCCCATCACCTCGTCTTTTTCCTGCGACGACATGCGTCCGTGCAGGAGACCGACGTGGAGTCCCTTCAACACGTCGCCCGAGAGCTCGGCGTGGATCTTTTCCGCCGAGGCGGCCTCGACCTTGTCGCTCTCCTCGATCAGGGGACACACGACGTAGGCCTGCTGGCCCGCGGCCACCACCTCGCGCACGTGCCCCCACATCTCTGCTTCGATGAGCGGCCCCGCCGCCCACTTCGTGACGATCGGCGTGCGACCGGGTGGCAGTTCGTCCAGCACGCTCACGTCCAAGTCTCCGTAGACGGTCATCGCCGCGGTGCGCGGGATGGGGGTCGCCGTCATCACCAACACGTCCGGGGTCGACGAGTCGTCCCCCTTGGCCGAGAGCGCCGCGCGCTGCTCCACGCCGAAGCGGTGCTGTTCGTCGATCACGACGACTCCGAGGCTCGCAAAGTTCACGCCCTCCTGGATGAGCGCGTGCGTGCCGATCACGACGTCCACGCCACCCGAGGCGAGATCTGCGAGCACCTCGCGGCGCTTGTCGCCCGTCACCCGGCTCGTCAGCAACTCGACGCGCAACTGGCGATCCCCGAACAAGTTGTCGGGGTCGGGAACCTTCAGCCCCTCGACCATCTTCGAGATCCCCGCGAAGTGCTGTTCGGCGAGCACTTCGGTCGGTGCCATCAGCGCACCTTGGTGCTTGCCCTGGACGGCGACCAACATCGCCGCCACCGCCACGACCGTCTTTCCGCTGCCGACGTCTCCCTGCAGCAGCCGATGCATCGGGTGTGGGCCGGCCAAGTCGGCAGAGATCTCCTCGATCACCCGGCGCTGGGCCCCCGTGAGCGGGAACGGCAGTGCCGAGACGAACCGCGACAGCAACTCGCCGTCGACGACGTGGCGGATCGAGCGCGAGTTGCGCTCGAAGGCCCGCTTGCGACCGACGAGCACGGTCTGCACGCGCAGCAACTCGTCGAAGGCGAGCCGACGACGGGCTTCCTCCTTGGCCAGGATCGACTCGGGCAGATGGATGCCGCGCAGTGCGGTGGTGCGATCGGTGAGCTCGTGTCGCGCACGGATCGCCTCGGGCAACGGATCGGCGAGCCCGCGCGCCTTGCAGCGCTCGAGTGCGCTCTCGACCCATCCGGCGATCTCCCAGGTCGACAGGTTGGCCTTCTCGCTCTGGGGATAGATGGCAACCACGCGACCGGTGCGGTTGCCGATCAAGTCGACGATCGGGTTCGTCATCTGCAGCGTTCCGCGGAAGGTCTCGACCTTGCCGAACATCGCCACCTGCATCCCCGACGACA
>CAYSRZ010000246.1:0-1700 GCA_964433615.1 uncultured Acidimicrobium sp.
TTGCACCACTCCATTTCCAACTCGCCACGTCTCCGACTTCCACGTCACGCACGAGGGTGGCAAGGGTCTTGAACAACTGTGCGTCTGTCCGTTGGGAGGAAAGTGTCGTGGCGAGCTTCTCCGCCCCACGAACGGTCACTCCGTCGCTGTGCCATTGCTCGTGTGAGTCTGGGATCGACTCGATCATCTTGTATTTGGCGAGTATGGTGCTCGCCGACTTTGGTCCCCAGCCGGGAAGTCCGGGGAATCCGTCGGAGGTGTCGCCGACGAGTCCGAGATAGTCGGGAATCGACGAGGGTGGAATGCCGAACTTCTCGATGACTCCCGCTTCGTCGGTGATCGTCGAGTTTCGCCGGTCCATCTGCACGACGCGCTTGCCCTCGACGCACTGAGCGAGATCTTTGTCGGGCGACAAGATGAACACCTTGTGTACGGTGCGGTCCTCGCAAGCACGCGCTGCGGCGGACGCGAGTGCGTCATCGGCCTCGAATCGCTCCATCCGCCACACCGTGAAGCCGAGCGCTTCGAGTGCGTCGGCGACGACGGGGATCTGTTCGAGGATCTCGGGCTCCATGCCCTCGCTCGTCTTGTAGCCGTCGTAGAGGTCGTTGCGGAAGCTCTCGATCGTGTGGTCCATCGCCACGCCGACGTGCGTCGCGCCGTCCTGCAGCAATTGGATCGTCGAGTTCAGGACCCCGATGGTGGCCGAAAACGGTGCGGGCTTCGAGTGACGCACCGCTTGACCGAAGTGCTGGCGATAGAGCTCGTACGTGCCGTCGACGAGGTGAACCTGCATGGCTTGACCCTAACGACCAAGCGTCGGAACGAACACCACGACGAAGGAACACACGACGAGATACGGACCGAAGGCAAAGGTGGACGTGCGCGTGGCTTTGCGCGTGACGAGCATCACGAGCGCCACGGCTCCGCCAACGAGAAACGCAAGCACGATTCCGCGCACCGCGACGATTGCACCGAGCGACGACAGATGGAGCGCGAGCACGCTGGCGAGCCGCACGTCTCCCCGACCGAGCCCACTCCGGGAAATAGCAGACAGTGCAGCAAGTATCAGTGCGACCAATGCGGCGCTGAGGAGCATGACACCCATGCGACCAGGTCGTGCATCGGCAATGGCGTCTGCGGAGAGCAGCACGAAACCGAAGAACCCTGCCCTCATCGTCGTGGCGCGGGCGAGGCGATGTGTCGCACGGTCGACGACGACGTGCTCGAGTCCCATGCTCGCAAGCCCGCAGAAGGCGAAGAACTGAAAGGAAACGTCGAATCGATCGACGAGACCGAGCCCGAGTGCGATACCGGCGAGGAGCATCGCGGTCCGTGGTGCCGTCGCGAGTGATCCCATGGCACGAAGCGTGCGACGAGCGCGTCTGGCGCTGGCCGCCCCGACGAGCGCACCGACTATGAGGCCGACGCCCAGTTCGAGCGGTGTGATGACTACTCCTGGACGAGTTCGATCAGCGTTCCGAAGCTGCCCTTCGGATGGATGAAGGCGACGGTCGTGCCTCGACTACCGGGTCGTGGGGCCTTGTCGAGGGGCGTCGCGCCGGCGGCGATCATCGCCTCGAGTGCCTTTGCGCAGTCGTCCACGCGGTAGCCGATGTGGTGCAGTCCCTCACCCCGCTTCTCAAGCGACTTCGCGACAGGCGAGTCCGGTCGAGTCGGCGTCAGCAACTGGATGTAGC
>CAYSRZ010000247.1:0-1696 GCA_964433615.1 uncultured Acidimicrobium sp.
GCCTTGCCCTGACGGAAACCCGGCACGCGGATCTCCTTGGCGATCTTGCGGAATGCTTCGTCAATGTTGCGGTCGAACTCGACTTCGTCGATTTCGATGGTCAGCTTGACCTTGTTGCCCTCGAGGGTCTCAATGGTGCTCTTCACAGGGCGAAAAGTGTACCCTTGGCTTTCGTGACAGCCTCGTGGAAACCTCACGCTCTTGCCACTCCGCACGAGGGGCAGATCAACCTGAAGACGGGCGACAAGGTGCGCACCATCGCAGAGATCGACGGCGTGCCGCTCGGCTCCGAGGGCAAGGTGATCCTGGCGAACGGGTTCAACTGGTTGCGCTATCGCGTCCGCTTCGCCGACGGGACCGAAAAGGGCGACCTCGACCACCGCCACATCGAGCCGATCGGGCGAGCGGCCAAGCGCCTCGCTCGAGCCGCCAAGCGCGCCTCCGCCTAGACGCGTGTCGATCACGAGCCGATTCCCCGGTCTCGCAGACGGCTGGGCCCGCTTCGACGGTCCCGCGGGAACCCAGATGGTCGACGTCGCGATCCGCGCGATGAGCGACTGGGCCGCGAGTGGCCACAATGCGAACACGGGTGGATCGTTCTCGGCCGCCCAGGAATGCGACGCACTCCTCACACGCACGCGTGACGTGCTTGGCCAACTCTTCACCGCCGATCCGCGCGGCATCTGCCTCGGCGCGAACATGACGACGATGACGTTCGCCTTCACGCGCGCAGTCGCGCGCACCCTCACGCCCGCAGATCGAGTCGTCGGCACGATGCTCGACCACGACGCCAACGTCTCGACGTGGAAGCTCGCCTGCGAACTGTCGGGTGCGCAGCACGTGCTTGCACCCTTCGACGTCGCCACCGGCACGCTAGATCCGCAACGCGTGATCGAACTGATCACCCCGAACACCAAGTGGGTGGCGATCACGGGAGCGTCGAACCTGATCGGCACCGCACCCGACCTGCCGCCGATCATCGCGGCCGCCCATGCCGTCGGTGCGCGGGTCTTCGTGGATGCGGTGCACCTCGCGGTGCATCGACCCGTCGACGTCGCCGCCCTCGGCTGCGACGTGCTCGCGACGTCACCATATAAGTGGTACGGCCCGCACGCCGGCGTGCTGTGCGTCGAGCCCGATCTCCTCGACTCACTCCCCGTGGCCAAGGTTCGCCCGGCCGAAAACGTCGGCCCTCGTCGCTTCGAGACCGGCACGCCGAACTTCGAGTGCATCGCCGCGGTCGAAGCAGCCGCACGCTTCTTGATCGAAGAGGACATGCACAAGGTGATGCACGCCGAGCAGGACGTGTTCGAACCACTGCTCTCCGGACTCGTCGCGATGGACAAGGTGCGGGTGTGGGGGCGCCAGACGATGGACGGTCGCGTGCCGACCGTTGCCTTCACGATCGAGGGACACCACCCCGACGACGTCGCCGACGAACTCGCGCGCAACAAGATCGCCGTGTGGTCGGGACACTCCTATGCAGTCGAAGCGGTCAACCACATGGGACTTTCCGAGTCCGGTGGCGTGGTGCGCGCTGGTGTCACGCGTTACGTGTCACACGATGACGTCACGCGACTACTCGACGTCGTCTCGCGACTCGCACGCTGACGACACGTTTGTTCTGTAGAGTGAGTCGGCCCGGGGAGTGGCGCAGTTGGTAGCGTGCCTGGTTTGGGACCAGGAGGCCGGGGGT
>CAYSRZ010000248.1:0-1693 GCA_964433615.1 uncultured Acidimicrobium sp.
CGTGCGGATGTAGTTCGACCTAGGAGAACGTCGCCTGGCTGGACGCCGTGGCGCGCAACACGTCTTCGTTCAACTCGAAGCCGAGGCCAGGCCGGTCGGAGAGGTGGATCCAGCCCTCGCCGTCGGCCTCGATCGTTTCTTTCATCATGTAGTCGCGACGCTCGTTCGTCCACTCCGGTGGGTCGAACGGGAACTCGATGAACGGCGTGTCGACGGTGCCGGCGGTGACGTGCAGGTTGCCCATCACACCGATGCCAGTGCCCCAGGTGTGGGGGGTGAAGATCTTGCCCGCAGCCTCGACCTGGCGCGCGAACTTGGCGAGTCCGGTGATGCCCTGCGTGCACACGACGTCGGGCTGGAACACATCGAAGCAGTCGCGCTCGAGCAACTCACGGAACTCGTACGGCTCGCGGGTCAGCTCTCCACCGGCGATGCGGATGTCGACGCGCTTGCGCAACTCGGTCATCCCGGCATAGTCGCCGCGGTGGAGTGGCTCTTCCATCCAATACACCTTGTTCTCGGCGAGCACCTGGGCGACGCCGGTGGCGTGATCGAGCGTCCACGGAGCCGCGATGTCCCACGGCATGCGCCAGCCCTGGTTGCAGTCGACCATCAACTCGAGTGTCATGCCGACGGCATCTCGGATGGCCTTGACGACGGCGAGGTCGTCGGCGAGGTTCGGTCGACCGAAGCGCACCTTGAGCGCGGGGTAGCCGAGGGCGATCGTGCGCTTGGCCACTTCCACCATCTCTGGAATGCTGCGATGCACGCCCGAGGAGGCGTACGCGCGGATCTTGTTCGTGCGACCACCGAGCAACTTCCACACCGGCTGGTCCTTCACCTTGCCGATCAGGTCCCACAACGCGAGATCGAGCGGCCAGGGGCGCCCGGCGTGGAACTCGATGTTCGAGAGCACCGCGGCGTGGCGGTCGATGTTCAGGGGGTCTTCGCCGATGAAGTACTTCTCGTAGTCGGAGAACCCGTACATCGAGTCGCCCGATCCCACGCCGCAGCGACCGGCGTCGTCGAAGACGCGCACGATCGTGGCGGGAAAGTGCGTGCGGGGACGCGTGTCCCAGCTCGCCGGGAACGGTGGATCGAGCGGGAGACGGTGGTGCGTGATCTCGATGCGGGTGATCGTCGACATGGCGCGATCAGGCACGCATGCGTGAGCCGCTCGGGTCGAGCACCGGCTCGAGCTGGAGCGTGGCCGGTCGCATCTTGCCGATGATCTCGATCTCGAATCCCGTCGTGCCCTCGACTGCGAGCTCGGCGGGGATGTAGCCGAGTGCGAGCGAGACGCCCGAGTAGTGGGCATAGCCACCGCTCGTGATCCAGCCGACGACCTTGCCGTCGTGGAACACCGGCTCGTCGCCGATCACGTCGGCGGGAGCCTGCGGGTCGACGTCGACCTGGAACATCACGAGCTTGCGCTTCGGGCCACCGGCCTTCATCTCGGCCTCGACGGCCTCGCGGCCGATGAAGTCGTGGTCGAACTTGAGCACGCGATCCATGCCCGCCTCGAGCGGGGTGTAGATCGGGCGGTACTCGCGGAACCAGGTGCCGAAGTTCTTCTCGAGACGCATCGTGATGAGTGCGCGGAAGCCGAACAGGCGCATGTCGAACTCGCGACCGGCCTCCCAGATCAGGTCGAACAAGTATCGCTGGTACTCCGGCGCCATCCACATCTCGT
>CAYSRZ010000249.1:0-1678 GCA_964433615.1 uncultured Acidimicrobium sp.
AGTCACTTGCAATCGCCATCGTGGAAGTCCTCCAAATCGCCCTGATCTTCGTCGTCGGCGTGGCAATGGGGTGGCGTGCAGATGCGTCCGGTCTCGCGGCCGTCGTCGCCGGAGTCGTCGGGGGAACTCTCGCGTTTTCTGGCATTGGACTCTTCCTCGCAGGACGCCTACGAGCCGAAGTGAATCTCGCCACGCAAAACGGCCTCTATCTCGTGCTACTGCTGACGAGCGGGATGATCATCGACACGGACTCGATGCCCAGCATCGTCGATTCGACATCGAAGTGGTTGCCCGCACGATCTCTCGCGGACGTCATCAGGTTCCACGCGCGAGGCGACGTGGCCGAGGCACAGGCGTGGCTGACCCTTCTCGTGTGGGCGGTCGTCGCACCACTTGTTGCGGCCCGAGCGTTTCGCTGGTCAGAAACCGACTAGTCAGGCTCACGTGCCGCAGGCACGCGATCAAACTCCGCCCGTACGGCTTCGAACGTAAGCGTTTCATCTGTGCGGCGATAACTCTGTTCAGCGGAGAAACGGCCGATGAATCGACGGAAGAAGAGGAACACGACGATCGACCAAAGGAAGATGCTGCCACCAGTCTTCATGATCGCCCCAGCGAGCTGCTGGTCGGTGGTCACCGAGAGCCCCCACACCCGCACGGGGATGTCATAGTGCTTGTAGACCACGCCTTCGGCAAATGTCAGCCAGGCCGCCGGGACCGTTGGGACGACCGACATGAGAAACAGATAGATCATCTGGCCACCATGGCCCATCCGACGTTCCGTCACTGGACCGCAAATCGGACTCCACATCAGTAGGCCTGTTGCGATCACGAGGATGTGCAGGGAGTAGTGCAACGGGCCATTCGACACGCTCTGGTTGACGAGTGCGGGAATGTGAGTGATCATCACCATCACATTGAACGCAAAGCCCGCGACAACCGGTCTCGTCAAGAAGCGCATCAACCCACCTGCGCTACTGCGTTCGATCGTGATGTCATAGAGCCAACGCGGAATCGACAGGAGCACGAGTGGGGGCACGAAATACGACAGCACCATGTGCTGGAACATGTGGACCGAATACAAGTACTCCTCGGCGATGTCATGGATCGGCCAGTCCGATCCCGCCCACAACAGCGCCGCGGCACCCATGAAGGCATACACCTGCCGCCGAGTGACGACTTGCCCGTCGTGAACGACCCTCGGGCCGAGCACCCTGATCGCATAGACATAACTGGACACGATGACGACCATCAGCACCCACACCTCGACGTGGGATTGGAAGCGCCAGGGGCTCAGATCGAGGTTGGCGGCTTCGGCGAACACGGGGATCACCTGTGAGAGTCGGCTAGGCGACGAAGAACTTGAACGTCGAGAGGGCGACGACGTAGACGATGATCGCCAAGATCAAGCCTGCGTAGAACAGCCAGGAAAACAGCCGGTTGTCGAACTTGAGGTGCATGAAGTAGCTCACGACCATCAGGAACTTGACGACCATCATGATCATCAGGGACGGCATGAAGAACGGTCCGAAGTCGACGTAATACGTCGAAACCTCGAGTGCGGTGATCGCAGCGAGGATGAGCGCAATACGGATGTAACCCGCGTTCGACATGCCGTGCTCGGCGTCGTGGGTCGAAGTCGTGTTGTCGTGTTCCATGGTCATCCCGGAATCAGATA
>CAYSRZ010000250.1:0-1671 GCA_964433615.1 uncultured Acidimicrobium sp.
AGCACAAGTCCCCGATCTCCGGCTCGCGAGCGGCGTTGTCGATCACGGTTACTCCCGAGGCGAGCACTGCGGCCATCAGGATGTTCTCGGTGGCACCCACGCTCGGAAAGGGCAGCTCGACGTGCGCTCCGATGAGCGACGCCGCAGTTGCACGGACTCCGTCGCGATCGAGGTCGAACCGTGCCCCCATCTTCTCGAGGCCCATCACGTGCAAGTCGATCGGTCGCGACCCGAAGTCGTCCCCGCCCGGCATCGCGATGTCGGCCCTGCCGAAACGTGCGAGCAGCGGCCCGAGGAGGTTGATCGAGGCGCGGATGCGGTCGACGAGTTCGAACGGTGCGACAGGGGTGATTCGGCCGTCGTGTTCGATCACGAGCTCGTGTGCGCCGACGCGTCGGCTCGACACGCCCATCGCCGCCAACAACTCGCTCATGGTGTCGACGTCGGCAATGTCCGGAACGTTGGTCAGGCGGTATCGACCGGGAGCCAGGAGAGTCGCAGCCATCAACTTGAGCACCGAGTTCTTCGCACCAGGAACGGTGACCTCGCCGCTCAAGTTCTCTGAGCGCCTCGCGACAATCTGCATGGGCAATCAGTATGCTCGCGCGGTGGCAACGGCCCGCACCATCGCCTCCAAATCGGCTATCTGGCGCGGTTTTCGCGCACCCGAACCCTTGAGCGCCCGCCAACGCAGCGTCGTCGTGCTCCTTGCCGTCGCCTGCTTTCCTTCGTCCTTCGTGAACACGGTGTTCACCCAGACCGTGGCGTACGCCGCAGGCGAATTCGGCATCGGCGAACAAGGCCAGGGATTCGGCGCAGCGGTCGTGCGCTGGGGCGTGGTCATCGCGCTCCCTCTCGCCTCGCTCGCCGATCGATTGGGCCGACGCACGATGATCCTTGCCACTGCGTGGCTCGCACCTCTCGTCACCTCCCTCGGCGCGTTCGCTCCGTCATTTCCGATCCTGGTGGCGACCCAGACGCTCGGTCGACCACTCGGCATCGCGCTCAACATCTTCGTGCTCGTGTTCGCCGTCGAGGAGATGGGGGCGAACTCGCGCGCATGGGCACTCAGCATCCTGGCGATGGCAAGTGGCATCGGCGCAGGCTCGGCGGTCGCCTCGATTCCGCTCGCGGACCTCTCGGAGTCGAGCTGGAGGTATGTGTACCTCGTTGGTCTGGGCTGGCTGGTCGTGGCCGCGGTGCTCACGAGGCGCCTCCCCGAAACCGATCGGTTCACCGCACTCGCGGAACACACCTCACAGGCTGCGACGCACGCGCACATCCACAGTGACCGCCTCGCGCTACAAATCGTCGTTGCAGTCCTGCTCAACGTGTTCATCGCCACCGCCTCGATCTTCCAAGTGCGCTACCTGAAAGACGTTCGCGGATACTCGGCGGGCCTTATCGCCCTCTACAACGTCGTCACCGTCGTCCCGGCCTCGATCGGGCTCGTCGTCGGCGGACGCCTCGCCGAGACCGCCGGACGCAAGACTCTGGCTGCGCTTGCCACCCCGATCGGTGCCCTCCTCATCGCGGCGTCCTATGGATTGTCTGGCCCAGCGATGTGGTGTTCGGCGCTTCTCGGCGGCATCGCACTCGCCCTCGCCTATCCCGCGATGTCGGTGTTCCGCAACGAGTTGTTCCCGACGGCAAAGCGCAGCATCGCCTCGG
>CAYSRZ010000251.1:0-1670 GCA_964433615.1 uncultured Acidimicrobium sp.
GACGTGTTCTCGAAGGGCTTCATCTGTCCGAAGGGAAGCACGCTCAAGCAGCTGCACGAGGACCCGAACCGTCTGCGTCGCCCGCTCGTCAAGCGCGACGGCCGCTTCGTCGAGGTGTCGTGGGACGAGGCGTGGCGCGAGGTCGAGCGCGGGTTGTCGGGCGTGATCGATCGTCACGGTCGCGGATCGATCGGCGCATACGTCGGCAATCCGAACGCGCACAACCTCTCGCCACTCATCTACAACCGCGTGTGGTTGCAGGCGCTCGGTTCCAAGCAGCGCTTCTCGGCATCCTCGGTGGACCAGCTGCCCAAGCAGATCTCGTCCGGCTACATGTTCGGCACGCCCGCGTCCGTCGCCGTGCCCGACGTCGACCGCACGCACTACATGTTGTTGCTCGGAGCGAATCCGTACGAGTCGAACGGCAGCCTGTGCACCGCACCCGACTTTCCCGGTCGGCTCGAGGCGGTGCAGGCGCGCGGCGGCAAGGTCGTCGTCGTCGACCCGCGCCGTTCGAAGACCGCCGAGCATGCAGACGAATGGATCGCGATCCGACCGAACGGCGACGCACTGTTCCTCGCCGCACTCGCCAATGCGATCCTCGCGACCGGACGCGCGGACGTCGGCGATCACGTGCGCGGACACATCGAGGGTCTCGCGGAGGTGACGGCTGCGCTCGCTCCGTTCACTCCCGAGGCGGTCGCCGCACAGACGGGCATCGACGCGGCGACGACGACGCGCATCGCACACGAACTGTTGGACGCCGAATCCGCATGCGTCTACGGGCGCATCGGCACGTGCACGGTGAGCTTCGGCACGACGGCGTCCTGGCTCGTCGACGTCGTGAACGCCCTCACCGGAAACCTCGATCGTCCAGGTGGCGTGATGTTCCCGATGCCGGCGGCGGGCAATCCGACGACGCGCGGGGAGAAGGGTCGCGGCAAGGGCTTCCGCATCGGTCGCGGGCATTCGCGCGTGCGCGGATTTCCCGAGGCGCTCGGGGAGTATCCGGCCGCGGTGATGGCCGAGGAGATCACGACTCCGGGCGAGGGCCAGATTCGCGCGATGGTCACGGTGGCGGGCAATCCGGTGCTGTCGACCCCGAACTCCGATGCCCTCGATGCGGCGCTCTCCACGCTCGAATTCATGGTCTCCGTCGACATCTACGTCAACGAAACGACGCGCCACGCACAGGTCATCCTGCCGCCGCCGTCGCATCTCGAGCGCAGCCACTTCGACCTCGTGTTCACCGCGTTCTCGGTGCGCAACGTGGCGAACTACAGCGAGGCGGTGTTCGAACGCGACGCCGACCAGCCCGACGAGTGGGAGATCCTCGCCACGCTCGCCGGCATCGCCCAGGGTCTCGGCGCCGACGTCGCACCGAGCGTCGTCGACGACTTCACGTGCGGTGCGTTGCTCGACAGTCTGCTCAAGGACTCCTCGTCGCCGATCCATGGTCGCAACCGCGACGAGATCCTCACTGCGCTGAACTCGACGGGCAACGTCGGCCCGGAGCGGATGCTCGACGTGATGCTGCGCACCGGTCCGTACGGCGACGGTTTCGGGACGAACCCGAAGGGGATCTCGCTCGCCACCTTGCGCGCCAATCCGCACGGCATCGACTTCGGTCCACTCGAGCCGCGCATTCCCGAGGTGTTGCGCACGCCGAG
>CAYSRZ010000252.1:0-1659 GCA_964433615.1 uncultured Acidimicrobium sp.
ACGCCGCGGCCTTCTACGGCGCATCCGCGGGACTGAACGTCGCGCTCATCGAAAAAGACACCATCGGAGGCACGTGCCTGAACCGCGGGTGCATTCCTGCGAAGGCGTTCCTCGAGACCGCCGCAGTGAATCGCCACGTGCTGCATGCGGGAGACTTCGGAATCTCGACGACGCCGTCGCGCATCGACTTCTCCGTCGCCCAGACGCGCAAGCAGGGGATCGTCCAGGGACTCGTCAAGGGCCTCACCGGTCTCACGAAGTCGAAGAAGGTCACCTACCTCGTCGGAACTGGCAGCGTTCGCGCAAACAAGACCGTCGAGGTTGCACTCGTCGATGGAACATCGCGCACGTTGCAGGGTCGATCCGTGATCATCGCGACGGGCTCGACGCCTCGCACGATCCCGGGCTTCACGCCGGGCGGTCCGATCATGACGTCAGACGAGGTGCTCATGTTGTCGACGATCCCTCAGCGCATCGCCGTGATCGGCGGCGGAGCGATCGGATGCGAGTTCGCCTCGACGTTCGCCGATCTCGGTGCGCGTGTCACCATTCTCGAAGGACTTCCGAAGATCCTGCCTGGTCTCGACACCGACGTCGCCAACGTCGTCGTGAAGAGTTTCAAGAAAAAGGGGATCGACATTCGCACGGGCGTCGCAGTGACCGGCCACACCCCGAATGCGAGTGGTGGAACGACCGTCGCGTTCGGCGATGGCGAGAGCGTCGAAGTCGACGCTGTCGTTGTGTCGGTCGGACGAAAGCCCTACAGCGAAGGTCTCGGTCTCGAGCACACCACGGTGCGGGTGAGTGAGCGTGGGTTCATTGACGTCGATGGGTACTGCCAGACGTCCGAGCCAGGCGTCTATGCAGTCGGCGACATCATTAACACGCCCCAGCTCGCACACGTCGCCTACGCGGAAGCAATCGTCGCCGTGAAGCACATCCTCGGCGAGACCGTCTACCCAGTGATGTATGACCGAGTTCCGTGGGCGATTTACTGTCATCCTGAGGTGGCGTGGGCCGGCCCGTCGGAAGACGAGGCTCGCGCCAAGGGCTACGACGTCGTCGTCGCCAAGCACCAGTTCCGCGCGAACTCGCGCGCGATGATCCTCGGCGAGACCGACGGACTCGTGAAAGTGATCGCGAAGAAGAACGCCGACGGCTCGGCTGGTCAGGTGCTCGGCGTGCACATGGTCGGCCCGTGGGTCACCGAGCAGCTCTCCGGCGGCTATCTCGCCGTGAACTGGGAGGCCACGGTCGAGGAGATCGCAGAGTTCCTCCAGCCACATCCGTCGCTCAGCGAGTTGTTCGGAGAGACCGTGTTGTCCCTCACCGGTCGCAGCATCAATGCCTAGGTCGGCGCGACCGGGACGAGCGGGATTCGTAGAATTGGGCATACCCCGACTGGAGCACCATGGCTGACATCACCCTTCCGCAACTTGGCGAGACCGTGACCGAGGGAACGATCACACGGTGGTTCAAGAAGGTTGGCGACACCGTTGCAGCCGACGAGCCGTTGTTCGAGGTCTCCACGGACAAAGTCGACACCGAGGTTCCGTCGCCCGTTGCGGGAACGCTGACCGAAATTCGTGCGAGCGAGGGCGACACCGTTCCCGTCGGCACCGTGATTGCCGTCGTTGGTGCTGCAAGTGCTGCGCCTGC
>CAYSRZ010000253.1:0-1657 GCA_964433615.1 uncultured Acidimicrobium sp.
GAATAGACATTCCTCCATGTGGGCCCCGAAGCCGGGAGGATTCGAGAAAAGGCCCAAGAGCACAGTACCCCTGATTGGTCGGGTGGTGTGACACCTGACATAAATATGACGAACAGATGACAGTGTCGTCTCGAAGGAGTGACGACACGGTGTTCGTCTCGCTCACACTTGCCATTCGCCGTACAGTCTGACGAGAGCGCGCCGTTCGTCCCTGTGTACGAACGGAGGCGCCCGAGGGCGGAGGTCCGAGGTGGAGACGATCACGATGAGTTCGTCGAGGAGGCCCTAGTCGCATGGACTATCGCATTTGCGACCTTGCCCCGGCCGACCTCGGTGCGGCGATCCACCTTCTCGAGTCGTTGCGGTCGTTGCCCGACAGCACGCCAATGGAGACCGCGCAGTTCATCGCCGACGTCAACGACGGTGTCGTCGTGGTGGCACTCGCGCAGGGCACCGTCGTCGGACTGGCGAGCGCACGGGTCAGCGGAGATCGAGCCTGGACGCAGATGGTGGCGTTGTCGCCGCAATGGCGTCGTCGCGGCATCGGCTCAGCGCTCGCCCGGGGACTCGAGGACCGCTTGTTGCATCTCGGAGTCCGTCAGATCTCGGCACTGCTCGGACCCGGAGAGGTGGGAGAGCAGGCCTTGCTCAACCGTGGATTCACTCCCAAGACAGGGATGGTGTTGTACGAAAAGCACCTGTCGTTCGAACCGAGTGAAGTCCGCATCATCGACAAGTGGGGTGGTCAGATCCTCGACGGCGACTTGTGGGATGCAGCGTCGGGCATGGAGCGGGAAAAGGACCTGATCGACCGTCGGATCGTCGCTCCGCTGTCGGACCCCTCGCTCGCCGCACAGGTCGGACTGCGTCCGCCGGCGACGGTGTTGATGTTCGGCCCACCGGGAACGGGCAAGACCACCTTTGCCAAGGCGATGGCGAGTCGCTTGGGTTGGCCGTTCGTCGAGCTTCTCCCGTCGAAGATGTCGAGCAGCGACGGCGGACCAGCGAACGAGTTGCGTGAGGCCTTCGCCGAGCTCGGCCAACTCGACCATGTCGTCGTGTTCATCGACGAATTCGACGAGATCGCGCCCGCGCGTGCACAACGGCCAGCCGGAGTCAGCGTCGTCAACCAACTCCTCAAGTCGATCCCAGAGTTTCGCCGTCGACCCGGAAAGTTGTTGGTGTGTGCGACGAACTTCATCGACGCCATCGATCCTGCAGTGATGCGTCCGGGTCGATTCGACCTCGTCGTGGGGATCGGACCACCCGACCACGACGCGCTCGTCGCACTGTGGGAGCGTGCGTTGTCGGAGATGACGGTCGGACCGGACGTGAAGCCGTCCAAGATCGCCAAGCAGTGCGCCGGATTCACACCAGGTGACGTCGACCTTGCCGCTCAGCGTGCTGCGGCAGACGCGTTCGCGCGTGCGCGAGCGAACGGCCATGCCCCGCTCGTGTCGCTCGAGGACGTGACCGCCGCAATCGGTCGGACGAAGGCGTCGATCACCCCGGCCATGGTCAAGGCCTTTGCGTCCGAAGTCGATTCGTTCGAGCGCGTCTAGGCGGTTCCGTTACATCACCAGGGTGAGCCCGCCGTCGACGACGAGCACCTGGCCCGTCGCGTAGGTGTTGCGCAGGAGGGCGAGGGTCGCCTCGG
>CAYSRZ010000254.1:0-1642 GCA_964433615.1 uncultured Acidimicrobium sp.
CCGGCATGGACGGCCGCGACGGCACCTGGCCACAACCCCAGAAGAAGTAGTCGCGTATCGCTCACACTGAGCGTCGCACCGACAGAACGGTGAATCTCTGCGCGTGGAAAAATATTCACTCCATGTGCGGGTTGTAAGGTCGACTCGTGACAACGGTTGCAGAGGTTTCGAAGTACGACGCGATCGTCGCCAGTGCTCGTGTCGAGATCGAGATCAACGGCATCGTCGGGTTGCGCGTGCAGGAAGTCGCGCGCCAGGCCGAATGCTCCGTCTCGCTCATCTACCGACACTTCGTTTCTCGGGACGGTCTCATCGCCCACGTGCTCACGGAGGATTACGCGCGCAACATCGATCGCTGGCGCGACATCGTGGAAGCCGTCGAGACCGGCTCTGGACCGGTGGACTACGACGAGATCATTCGTGCCTTGCCGATGCCGAGCTCGGACTACACGCGCAGGGTTCGTTGGACCCGCGTGCAGGCACTCGCTGCGTCGGTCGACAACGAGGTGCTGCGAACGAGACTCGCGGACTTGGCGCGAGAGTTCCAGTCGCTGAGCGAACGCCTGATCCGTCGAATCGCAGTCCGCAACGACGTTGCAATCACCTTCGACGTGCCCGCATTCACGCAGCTGACGATGTCGTTCGCCTTCATGCTCATCCACAACGAATTGATGGCACCCGACGACCAGTTGGACGACGCCAGGATGCATGCATTCCTGCGCGACCTCATCGCGCGCTACCTCTCGTAGCGCTCTACGACTAGTAGAACGCGAGTTCGTTCTTCAGCGACACCCGTCGCGGGTCGAGCGTTCCCGAGCCGATGGCTCGGTCGAGGAACTGGTGCAGTGCGACCATGCCGTCTGGGTGCGCGCTGATGACGCGCATCGGGATCGCGATCGGGCGACCTTTTCGCGGCTGCACGACGACGGTCACCGTGCCGAACGGGTCGTCGACCGCGCTGACCTCGACGACGTCGGTCGCGTGCAGGGTGCGCGGACCGAGCGGGGACACCGTCTCGAGTCGGTCACGGGTGATGTGCACGACGCGACCCGAGGTCGCCGCGACGTAGGCGAAGGCGGCGAGCAGCGTCACGCCAACGAGCGTGAGCCATCGTTCGTGGAACACGTTCGACGCCACGAGGAGCACGACGCCGCCGAGGAAGGTGACGCCCGAGCGCACGCGCTCGACGAGGCTCCACTGGTGCGAACCGACGACGATCGTGTCGCTCGTCGTCACGTCGCACACTCCGATTCCGCCACGTTCGCCACGTACGGGCCGACTTCGCCGTAGTCGACGAAGAAGTCCGGGTTCGCCTCCGGCGTCGGGATGTCGTCCAGGTCGCGTAGTCCCTCGGCGACGCTCGTTGCGCCACCGACGCGGGCGAGCCACGTCGAGAACGTCTCGGTGGCGTTGCGTTCCTCGGCGAAGCGGCGCACGACGCGCGCGACCGCCTCCGGTGCGGTCTTGGCCGGCAGGCGCAGCGCCTTGTCGCCGAAGTGGATCTGTTCCTCGCCGACGTGTCCGCCGAGGAGGAGCTGATAGCCGGGGAGGCTCTTGCCGTGCGCGCGCCGCTCGGCACCGAACAGGCCGATGTCGGAGGCGTGGTGCTGGCCGCAACTGTTGGTGCAGCCCGAGATGTTGA
>CAYSRZ010000255.1:0-1634 GCA_964433615.1 uncultured Acidimicrobium sp.
GAGGTCTGGCACCACATGGGCGTGGATCCGAAGACCGTCGTGCCGCTCATGATCAACGACCCGGGCCGCAAGATGTTCCAGCAGATGCTGTTCTCCAAGATCGTCCCGAACTGCAAGAAGCTCGGTCTGCTCGAGCGCAACGACAAGTGGTTGCGTCACCGCTTCGAGGAAATGGGCGTCATCCAGTTCGAGGACTGGGAGAACACCGGCGAGGAATACCTGAAGTTCGAGCTCGGCAACGAGGCTCCGGCCACCCACTGACGATTCCACTTCGGCGCCACTTGGGCGCCTGAGTAGTCTGTCGTCCATGGCACGATTCGGGAAGGTGGTCACCGCGATGGTGACGCCGTTCCATGCCGACGGTTCCCTGAACCTCGATGGTGCGCGGCGCCTCGCCAAGTGGCTACAGGACAACGGCAA
This sequence comes from uncultured Acidimicrobium sp., assembly GCA_964433615.1. Taxonomy (GTDB): domain Bacteria; phylum Actinomycetota; class Acidimicrobiia; order Acidimicrobiales; family Ilumatobacteraceae; genus UBA3006. Next base: position 421 of record CAYSRZ010000255.1, read on the forward strand.
CGACGGTCTCGTCATCGCCGGCACGACGGGCGAGTCGCCCGTGCTCACCGACGACGAGCGCCTCAGCTTGTTCTCGGCCGTGATCGAAGCGGTCACCATCCCGGTGATCGCCGGAACCGGCACCAACGACACCGCCCACTCGATCCACCTGACCAAGGAAGCAACGGCCCTCGGCGCGGCCGGCATCTTGGCCGTCACCCCGTATTACAACCGTCCGTCGCAGGTCGGCATCGAGGCGCACATGCGCGCGGTCGCCGGCGCAACGAGCCTGCCCGTCGTCGTCTACGACATCCCCGTGCGCACCGGTCGCAAGATTTCGACGCCCGTGTTGCTGCGTCTCGCTCGCGAGGTGTCCAACGTCGTCGCCCTGAAGGACGCGGCCGGCAACCCGGCGGAGTCCGCCGTGCTCATGTCCCAGGCTCCGGCTGGCTTCGAGCTCTACAGCGGGGACGACAACTGGACGCTTCCGTTCCTGTCGATCGGTGGATGCGGTGTCATCGGCGTGGCGACCCACTGGAGCGCGACCGACCACCAGGAGATGTTCGCGTGTTGGGAGCGTGGAGACGTCGTCGGTGCACGCAAGGTGAACGCGCGACTGCTCGAGAGCTTCGCGTATGAGACGGGTGACGACAACCCGAACCCGCTGCCGAGCAAGGTGATGATGAACGTGCTCGGCCTCGACGTCGGCGAGGCGCGGCTGCCGATGGGTCCGCCACCGGCAGGTCTCGAGGATCGCGCGCGCACCGTGCTCGCGAACCTGCGCGCGGCACGCTCGGCGAACAGCTGATGCCGGCGCCCGTTCGCATCGTCTTCCTCGGCGGTCTCGGCGAGATCGGTCGCAACTGCATGGTCGTCGAACAAGACGACCGGCTCTTGCTCATCGACTGCGGTCTCATGTTCCCGGACGCCGACATGCACGGGATCGACCTCGTCTTGCCCGACTTCACGTGGTTGCGCGAGAACGCGCATCGCATCGAGGGCTGCGTCGCGACCCACGGCCACGAGGACCACGTCGGGGGACTGCAGTTCCTGTTGCGCGAACTCGAATTTCCGATCTACGGCTCGCAGGTCACCCTCGGACTCGCGCGACACCGCATCGAGGAGGCGGGACTGCTCGGAAAGACGACGCTCGTTCCCGTCGTCGACAACGAGCGTCGCTACATCGGTCCGTTCGACGTGGAGTTCATCCCCGTCACGCACTCCGTTCCACACGC
>CAYSRZ010000256.1:0-1627 GCA_964433615.1 uncultured Acidimicrobium sp.
CGCGGTTCTCGAACATCAGCGTGACGATCGTGCCGAGGCTCACGCGACGCTTGCGCTTGGTCTCGATGATTGCCGCTCGCGACTCTTCGCGCACGCGCTCATAGGCACGCAGGTCCAAGATGTCGTCGATGGTGAGCTTGCGATTCATGGTGGGGGTTGCCATGGTCCTAGTTCTCCTCTGGTATGCCGTACGCCCGCGCGATCATCTGCAACGGGTGGACGGGCTTGTTTCCTGTTTGTTCGTTGATTGCCGTGTTGGCCAAGTGGCAGTCGCCGGCGACGACGTCGCCGCCCGCGTCCTTGACCATCTGCCCGAGCTTTTCTCCGATCGGCAGCGAGAGGTGTGCGTTTTCCGCGCGCAGGCCCCACATGCCGTCGATGCCCGAACACTGTTGGACGAGCTTGATCTTGGCGCCCGTCAACTTCATGAGATCACGACTCTTCAGTCCGATGTTCTGTGCACGCAGGTGGCACGGCGTGTGGTACGTGACCGTCTCGGGAATCGTGCCCTTGAACTCGGTGTCGAGCGTCGTGTCCTCGCCCTTGTGCAACTTGACGAGGTACTCGGCCGCGTCGAAGGTGTGCTCGGACACGAGCGTCGCGTCCGGGCCTCCGACGTAGTCGACGTAGTCCTTCTTCAGCACGTAGCTGCACGTCGGCTGCGGCACGACGATGTCGTTGCCGGCACGAACCTCGTCGGCGAGCATCTTCACGTTGCGCACCGCGACCTTGGTGAACGAGTCGATGTCACCCGAGTGCAGGAACGGTGCCCCGCAGCATCCCGCGTCGCCGGCGATCGAGCACTCGATGCCGTTGTGCTCGTAGACCTTGACGAGGTCCTTGCCGATGTTCGGATCCTGGTATTCCACGAGACACGTCGGGAACACCGCAACCTGGGCCTGGCGCTTGGTGAGGCGAACCTTCGGGCGCTTCTTGAACCACGTCGTGAAGCGCGTCTTGGCGAATGGGGGCAGCATGCGCACGCTCGAGATACCGGCGGTCTTTTCCACCACCTTGCGCACGAGGGATCCGGGCTTTGCACCCATCACCACGTTGGTGACGACGCCGAGACCGGGGGTCGTGGCGACGGTGCCGATGGCGTCCGTTCGACCCATGATCGCCGTCGTCGCCTTGTCGCGAGCCGACACCTGACCGTTGGCCCTGCGCATCGCATCGGCGCGCAGCATGAGCCGTGGGAAGTCGAGTGCCCATTCGTGCAACTCGGGGATGTACGGGCACATCACGTAACACAACTTGCACTGGAAGCATTCGTCGACGACGTGGTCCTGCTGGGCCGGGGTCATCTTGCCGGCGTCCTGGTCGTCGTGTTGGTCGACGTAGTCGAACAGGGTCGGGAACGAGGGACAGAACTTGAAGCACAGACGACATCCGTGGCACAGATCGAAGACCCGCTCCATTTCCTTGCGGGTGTCCGCCTCATCCAAATACAGCGGATGCTTCGGGTCGTAGATGGTCGTCATGCAAAACCTTTCGGGTGATCGTTCACTTCTTCGACGATCGATCGGGGGACTCCATGTGGAATCCCCCGACGATCATCTGCCAGCTCCTGGAATCAGGAGATGGACTTGAGGCCCTCCGAGAAGCGGCCAGCGTGGCTCTTTTCGGC
>CAYSRZ010000257.1:0-1623 GCA_964433615.1 uncultured Acidimicrobium sp.
GTGCCTGAGTCGACGACGACTACTGCACCAACGCCAACACCGGTGACGTACTGGACCGTGTCGTTCGACCCGAACGGTGCAACGTCGGGTTCGCTTCCACCGTCGAGCCTGATCTTCGACACCGGCCTCTACAACATTCCTGGCAACCAAGGTTCACTTGCCAGGTCTGACGGTGCGGAGTTCCTCGGCTGGAACACGGCGGCCAACGGTTCGGGAATCCTCTATTCGAGCGGATCCAAGATGGCCGTCACCTCGAACGTCGTGCTCTACGCAACGTGGACACCGATTGCAGTCGTGACGTTGCCGACGACTGCTCCGGAGCCCGCCCTCCAGGTGATCATCCCGACGAGCCCGAATCCGGAGGACTTTCAGGTCGCATTCCCCGATCGTCTGCCGAAGACGGGAATCGACCTGACCCTCGAGGTCATCGCAGCGCTCCTCATCGGACTGACGGCACTTGCCTTCGTCTTCGAGGGCCAGATCCGTTCGCTGATCGGACACCAGCGTCGCCCCCGCAAACCGCAGCACTGACCACCACCCAAGGCGTGCCCGGGTGACGAAGCCATCCCCCGATTCGTCACCCGGGCTCCACATCCACCAACGAAGGAGAACACCATGGAAGAGACCAACAACAACCACGACATCACGAGACGGACGTTGCTCGCCGCGCTCGGAATTGGCGGCGTCGCCACAGTCGGATCGATGTACTCGAAGCTCGTGCTGTCGAACCGCACTGCAGCCGAGGCTCGCGACCTAGTCGAAGTCGTGACCCGCGAAGAGTGGGCGGCCAACGCGGACACCGTCGCCTACGGCGCCGACGTCGAGGCCAAGCCCCGCGGGACGACGCTCGGCTTTCTTTACATCCCACGCCTCCGGCCAGAGGTCTGGGGGTTTCCGATCGTCGAAGGAACGAATCCGAAGCAGCTCACCGCCGGCGTCGGCCACCTCCTGCAGACCGCACTCCCGGGCGAGGACGGCAACGTCGCACTGTTCGGCCATCGCACCGCCTACGGCAAACCGTTCGATCGGTTCAATGAACTGGTCAAGGGTGACAAAGTCGTGATCGAGACCCAATCGTCGTGGTACGTCTACACGCTCGTGGCGAGCGCCAAGGTAGAGCCGAGTGCGATGTGGGTTGCCAAGCCGAACCCGTTCGCCAACGGCACGCTCAAAGGCTCCATCCCCAACTGGAAGACGATGCCAAAGCAGGTCGTGTCGCTCATCACCTGCACGCCGAAATTCTCGACCGACATGCGCTGGGTGTGGTGGGGCACGCAGACATCTGTGTCAGACCACTCGGCCCCGCCGAGCATCGTCACCGCGACGTGACGATTCGGCTCTAGTCCGCTCGAGGGCCAACGAGGCGCACGCTCACCTCGTTGGCCATCAAGCGTCCTGCACGCGTCAGGACGAATCGATCCCCACGACGCTCGATCAAGCCGCCGAGTGCTTCGACATCGTCGTCTGCAAACGCACTCGATGGCACACCTTCCCTCATTCGCACCAACAACTGGAGCTCTTCGAGCGCACGCACGTCGTCGCTCAGAGTCTCCGACGACGACTCTGGCTCCTCTCCCGCTGCGACCATCTCGATGTATCGATCAGGGGTCCGCACGTTCCACC
>CAYSRZ010000258.1:0-1611 GCA_964433615.1 uncultured Acidimicrobium sp.
ATCAGGCTGCTCGTGTCCCAGCGGCGACCGCCCATCGCCATCACCTCGGCGTAGAACCCGTCGACCATTTCGGTCATCGGAAGCTTCGAGCCGTTGCGCGTGGCCTCCTCGAAACAGATCGCGAGGTCCTTGCGCATCCACTCGACGGCGAAGCCGAACTCGAACTCCCCGCGCACCATGGTCTTTGCCCTGTTCTCCATCTGCCAGCTCTGTGCCGCTCCCTTGGAGATCACGTCCACCACTTCGTCGGGGTCGAGTCCAGCGCGCATCGCAAAGTTCAAGGCCTCGGACAGACCCTGTGCGATTCCGGCGATGCAGATCTGATTGACCATCTTGGCGAGCTGCCCTGAGCCGACCGGCCCAAGCAACTTCACGCGCTTGGCATAGGCATCGATGATCGGCTCGACACGAGCGAACACCGCCTCGTCGTTGCAGCCACACATCACCGTCAACTGGCCGTTCTCCGCACCGGCCTGACCGCCCGACACTGGCGCATCGACGAATCCGACTCCCTTGGCTGCACAAGCCGCTCCGACTTCGCGCGCAACCACGGCCGATGCCGTCGTGTGGTCGACGAGGACACCACCAGATTTCAATCCAGCGACGATGCCATCGTCACCGAGGACCACCGAGCGCACGTCGTCGTCGTTGCCGACGCACATGAACACGACGTCACTTGCTTCCGCGACTTCACGCGGCGTAAGTGCACGGGAGCCGCCATGTGCGGCCACCCAAGCATCTGCCTTGGTGGTCGTGCGGTTGTAGACGACGACGTCGTGACCAGCTGCCGACAAGTGGCGAGCCATCGGCCCACCCATCACTCCGAGACCGACGAAGCCAACCTTGGCCATCGTGGCTACTTCTTCTTTGCGGCGGCCTTGGCCGGTTTCTTGGCAGCGACCTTCTTCGCGGGAGCGTCTGCGGCCGGCTTCTTGACCGCAGCTTTCTTCGCGGCCTTCGCCGGCTTCAGCACACCCTGTTCGAGTGCGTTGTCGAGCCACACCTCGGCGGCCTCGGGCGACACCTTGAGCGCCGGTGAGATCTCGGAGATCAAGTTGATGCGTGCGCGGTCGTACATCGTCTTTTCGGCGGCCGACAGCGCGGAGTCGCGATCGCGTGCGGCGAGGTTGCGCACGACTTCGGCGACTTGGTAGACGTCACCGCTCTTCAACTTCTCCTGGTGGTTCTTGAACCGACGCGACCAGTTGGCTGGCACGCGTGGGTCGGCCTTGGAGAGAACCGACCGAAGGTCCTCGAGCTCGCTCTTGGACACCGGTGGTCGCACGCCGACCGTGCTCACATTGGCGGTCGGGACCGACAGCGTCATCTCGTTGATCACCGTCTTCAGGATCAGGTATTCCTGGACGGAGCCGAAGGCCCTCATCCGCTTGATGCCATGGACGATGCACGCGCCGTGCTGGGGGTAGATGACGGTGTCACCCTTTTTGAATTTCACGCTCCGGAACCTCTTTCCAATTGCCCCCGCAAGGATAGACCCTGGGTGCGCGGGAACGACCCGTCGGAACCACCGATCTGGCGCCCTCGGTAGGAATCGAACCTACGACCTACGGATTAGAAGTCCGCCGCTCTATCCAACTGAGCTACAAGGGC
>CAYSRZ010000259.1:0-1605 GCA_964433615.1 uncultured Acidimicrobium sp.
GGCAACTGGTCCCGCAGGGCATCGAGTGCAGCCCAGCGGTCGTCGGTCTTCGTCGCGTTGCACCCGCACGGCGCACTGGCGAGGTCCGCCCCGCATTGCGGACACAGTCCAGGACAGTCGGGTCGACACAGTGGCGCGTCGGGCAAAGCAAGCAGCACTCCCTCGCGCACCACCGAGGTGAGGTCCAACTGCTCACCGGTGAGCGCGGTCGCATCCGGGTTGTCGGGGATGCGCTGGTAGAGCTCGTCGATCTCGCCGTCGACGTCGGTCGTGAACTCGCGCAGACAGCGTCGACACGACAGCTCGGCGTTCGCACGCGCGGTGCCGGTGGCGACGATGCCGCCAGAGACGCTCTCCAAGTGGATCGACACGTCCACGTCCTGGTCGTCGTCCAACCGGGCATCGGCGAACTCGAGCACGGTCGCGGGCACGGCGACGACGAGGTCCTTGTCGGTTCCCGGGCGTCGGGTCAGCTCGAGGATGTTGACGACGAGCGGTGAGGCCATGGCGGGGCCGAGTTGAGGTCGAACTAGTAGAGGTCGGTCTCGTCGACGTCGAAGAACGTCGCACCGGTCGCATCCGCCGACTGGGTGGCGGGTGCCTCGGGCTCGGGCTGCGTGCCGACGAGCTGCATGCGGCGACGACCCTGGGCGATCGTGTTCGTCAGTCGATCGAGGATGATCTCGAACGAGGCGAGGCGCTGGTCGAGGTAGTCCTCCATCTCGTTCTTCATCCGCTTGGTGTCGGCGTTCGCCGACTCGAGCACTTGGCGGGCCTTGGCCTCTGCCGCGCGCACCACTTCCGTGCGCTGCACCATGCGCTCGGCCTGCACGCGGGCGGCCTCGACGATCTCGTCGGCCTCGCGCTGGGTCTTGGCCATGAAGTCCTGGCGCTCCTTCAACATCCAACGCGCCTGACGGATCTCGTCCGGCAAGCACGCGAGCGCGTCCTGCAGCAACCCGACCACGTATTCGCGGTCGATGCGCGGGGTGCTCGACAGCGGCACGTTCGGCGCGGTCGCGATCATGTCGGCGACCTTTTCCAGGATCGACTCGGTGTCACCCAACTCGACGGTCATCTGGTCCTCGATCACCTCGTTGTCGTCGTAGCTCATCGTTGCTCCTTAGTGCTTTGCCTTGAGTGCCGCCAGCACGCACGCGGGCGCAAGCGGCGTCGCGATCGTGCCACCGGCCTGGGCGAATTGGCGGAGATAGGTGCTGGTCACGAACTGGTGCTCCGGGGAGGCAAACAGCAGCACGGTCGAGATCCCCGTCGCCGCCCTGTTCGTCTGGGCCATCTGCTGTTCGGTCTCGAAGTCGTGCGTCGTGCGGGCGCTCTTCACGAGGAACGTCGCCTTGATCTGGGCGGCCGCCTCGACGGTGAGGCCGGAGAACTTCTCCACGCACACCGCCTTGCCGAGGTGCGTCGTGGACTGGCGGATCAGGTCGGCCCGCTCGTCGGGGGTGAACATCCCCGAGGGCTTGGCCGGGTTGTGCATGACCCCGATCACGAGTTCGCCGAACATCTCCACGGCCTGCTCGACGATGTCGAGGTGACCGAGGTGGAACGGATCGAAACTGCCCGGGTAGAACGCGACGCCCATGT
>CAYSRZ010000260.1:0-1604 GCA_964433615.1 uncultured Acidimicrobium sp.
CACTTCGCCGGCAAGTCCGCTCAGGACTTCGAATTCTCCATGTACCTGTGTGGACCGAAGAAACCGACGTGGATCTTCCCCGTAGGACCCTTGGTGTCGTCGTAGAAGTAGATGCGCGGGATGTTGCTCCCACCACCTTCGGCGACCTTCAGGTGGGCGAGCATCTCGACTCGACCGTTTGCAGCGACTGCGCCATCCACCGGTAGGTACCGCTTCGACCTGAGCGCCGCACTGTTCATCACCGTGTCGCTCTCCGTCATCGACAACTTCTTCGGAGTCGCAGGCCAGGTGTCCTGGTGCTTCGAGTTCTTGCACCACTCCCAGAAACCGCCCTTTGCGTCCGCAGCCTCCGACGCATATGCCTCGAGAGCCTTGAACCCTCGCCACGAGGTCTTCGCCCACGCCGTGGCTTCCGGCGCGGAGTCGAGCTCATGCAGGTCGCGGATCGCCTCTTCCGGCAACGACACCCGGGTCAGATAGGCGCGGCAGAACTCGGCGGCCTCGGTGAGGCTCGTCACTTCGTCCGGTCGCTCTTCGTCGACGCCGACGTGTTCCTCGCCGACCGTGGCCACCTGGCGCCAATACGTTGACTTGCGACGTTCGGCTTCCAGTTCCTCGTTCAGCTCCTCGATGTCGATCGCTCGACCAAGCAGTTCTTCGTCTCGGCTCCCGAGCTGGGCATAAAGGTCCTGGATCAGTTGGTCGCGCTCTTCGAGTTCGAGCTCTGCGACGTTCAGGAGGTCCTCGGACGACCGACCAGAGATGTTCTTCAATTGCTTTTGGACGACCGAGTACGACGCAGGCGCACGTCGTGCCGCGATCGCCGACGACATCGCATTGGCGATCCTTCGTCCGACCTCGCGAGGGTGTTTCTGCACGATGCTTGGCAAGTAGTACCGATTTCGCCAGGCCTCGAGGGGCCCCGGAAGGTAGACGCGAACCGCACCGCCCCACGTCGCCAACTCTCGGCCCATCAAACGAATGAACTCGGCGAGTGCCGGTGGTGGCAGGACGACCACCTGGGCGACCCCGGCCAGGATCGTCTGCGTCGTCGTCGCTCGCTCCATCGTCGAAGCGGGCTCAAGGCGATCGTCGTGGGAGAACACGACGATCGGCACGGTCCGCCCTGGGTCACGAATCATGGACACGAGATCGGCTTCCACCCGATCGGTGGCAATTGCCGTGGCATGTGCCCGAAGGAGCACCTCGCCCACCCGCGGCCTCCCGCCACCGGCAGAACCGGCCTCGAGATGGGCCCGAACCAGGCGTGGGGCAGAGATGTCCTGCTGTCGAAACACCTCCGACGTCGTCCGCTCGACGTCGACCCAGATCCACTGGTCGCCCCGGTCACCCACGATGACCCGTTGCCGTGTCATCCAGCGCGAAGTTCCCGCCTCTTCGATCAACGTCGCTTCGCTCGCCCGCACTCCAGAGACCTCAGCTGAGCGAAGTGAGGTCTCCACCCCGTTCGCCGACGTGGGCAGTGGCCCGAACTCAAGGGTCGCGCCATGCTTCTCTCGCGCCCATTCCAAGAACGTCGCAGTCGCCACGTCGAGGAGCCCCTCGCGATCGTCCTGCCAGATCGCCCGATAGATCAGACTCAT
>CAYSRZ010000261.1:0-1600 GCA_964433615.1 uncultured Acidimicrobium sp.
GTGACGGCGTGCTGCTCGGCGATGCCGACGTCGAAGAATCGGTCGGGAAAGTGTTGCTCGAAGGCGATGAGTCCGGTCGGTCCCGGCATCGCGGCAGTGATCGCCATGATTCGCTCGTCTTTCGATGCGAGATCGATGAGCGTGTCGGCAAAGGCTTGGGTGTATCCCGTCGGACCAGCCTTCGGCGGGCCCTTGGCGGGGTCGAACACCGGTGCGTCGTGGAGGTGCTTTTCGTCGTCGTCTTCGGCGGGCAGATACCCACGACCTTTTTGCGTGATGACGTGGATGACGATCGGGCCTTCGGCGACTCGTTGGCTCGCCGAGTCGAAGGCATGTTCGAGCGCCTCGATGTCGTGGCCGTCGATGGGACCGATGTAGCGCACGCCGAGTGCCTCGAAGAACGCCGGAGGCTGGAGGAACTCGCGCACGCCCGCCTTGATCGCTTCGAGTCCGCGCTCGGCCTGTGGTCCGATGAGGGGTAGGTCCTTGAGGAACTTCTCGAGTTTGCGTTGGCGTCGCACGTAGACCGGGTTCAGGCGAATGTCGGTGAGTTTGTGCGAGAGCGTCTCGGTGAGTCGCTCGACGGGGCCCGTGTGGTGCGTGTCGGCATCGACCGAACCGCCCTGGGTGAGGTTCGAGATCGTTGGTGCGTAGCTGCGCCCGTTGTCGTTCAACACGATGATCACGCGCTTGCCGCTGTGGCCAAGGTTGTTCAGCGCCTCGTACGCCATGCCACCCGTCATCGAGCCGTCGCCGATCACCGCGACGATGTTGCGAAGGTCCTTGCGTTGGCCCGAGTCGCGCGCCACCGCGAGGCCGTAGGCATAGCTGAGCACGGTCGAGGCGTGGCTGTTTTCGATGAAGTCGTGCGGGCTCTCCTCGCGGCTCGGGTAACCGGAGATGCCGCCGGCTTGGCGCAGCTTGGAGAATCCGGCTTGGCGACCCGTGACGATCTTGTGCACGTAGGCCTGGTGGCCGGTGTCCCAGAGGATCGCATCGGTCGGGGACTCGAACACCCGATGCAGTGCGAGCGTCAACTCGACGGCCCCGAGGTTGGAGCCGAGGTGGCCACCGGTCTCGGCGACGGCGTCGACCACGAAGCGACGGATCTCGTCGGCGAGTTCGGTCAGTTGGGCGCCAGACAGTCCGCGAAGATCGCTTGGTTTCGTGATGTCGGCGAGAGCCATGGCTCTCCACGCTACCCGTGTCAGAGTGCGGGGTGAGAAGCCATCCTCGCATCGAGACGGCGATGATTCCAGCGATGTAGCCACGTGCCGATGACGAATCCGACTCCGAAGACAAGGAGACCACCGAGACCGTCGATCCAGAAGTGATTGCCGGTGACGACGATGCACAGCAGCGTCGTTGCGGGATAGAGGAACAACGCGGTACGAATCCAACGTCGTTTGGCGAGTGGCCACATCGCGAATACGCACCACGTCGACCATCCGATGTGCAGTGACGGCATCGCCGCGTATTGGTTCGACAGCGTTGCACCTGGTCCTTCGTTGAACGCCCATGGTCCGCCGAACTCGGCAATGGTGTCGACGAATCCGAAGTTCTCCGCGCCGTTGTAGTTGCGCAGTTCGTGCTCGATGCA
>CAYSRZ010000262.1:0-1597 GCA_964433615.1 uncultured Acidimicrobium sp.
GGGTCTTCCATGGTTCGTACATTCCTCTCGTCATGTTCGTCGACCACCCACGTTCCTTCTTCCCAGGTGAAGCTGGAACGTACGTGGATCGGCACGTTGTGATTCCTTGCAAACTCGACCGAGCGCAGCGCAAGGACCTTGCTTCCCGCACCGGCCATCTCGAGCATTTCGTCGAAACTCAGCGTCTTCAGTTTGCGCGCTTGTGGCACGACGCGTGGATCGGCGCTGAACACGCCGGTGACGTCGGTGTAGATCTCACAAACGTCAGCATCGAGGGCTGCGGCCAATGCAACAGCCGTCGTATCGCTTCCACCACGACCAAGGGTCGTGATCTCCCGCGCGGTGCTGACTCCTTGGAAACCGGCCACGACTGCAACCTTGCCCTGGCCCAACGCCTCACGCACTCGGTCACCTTTGATCTCGAGAATCTTGGCTTTGGTGTGCGTGGTGTCCGTGATGATCCCAACCTGGCTTCCGGTGAAGCTCATCGCATCGCAGCCCATGTCCAGCAGTGCCATGCACAACAACGCACTCGAAATTCGCTCGCCCGTCGTGAGCAACATGTCCATCTCGCGGCCGTGTGGATTGCTGGAGATCTGTCGTGCGAGCTCCACCAAGTTGTCGGTCGCCTTGCCCATTGCCGAGACGACGGCGACGACGCTGTGACCTTGCTCACGGGTAGCGACGATGTGGCGGGCGACGTTGCGCATTCGGTCGGGATCGGCCACCGACGTGCCCCCGTACTTCTGAACGATCAATCCCACAGACGACTCAGACTAGTAGTGCACGGATAACCTTCATATTTCATGGGTACGAACAAGCGCGCACGCAAGAAGGAAAATCGCAAGCAGCGACTCGACCAGATGGCTCGTCAGTCTCAGCGACGTCGCCAGCGATCGGTCGGTGTGAGAATCGCCATCGTCCTCGCGATCATCGTCGGGATCGCTGGAATCTTCAGCGTCTCAGGGGACGAGACAACTCAGACGACTGATTCGACCGTCGTCACGACCCCACCCGCATCGACACCCGAAGGTCGGGTCATCACTGGCGAGACCCCATGCCCGGCCAAAGATGGCAGCGAGGAACGAGCCGTTCAGTTCGACCTAGCGCCGCCGGCATGTATCGAACCTGGCGTCACCTATACCGCAATGGTGAAGACGAACAAAGGTGACTTTTCGATCGTCCTCGATCCGGCAAGGGCCCCGCTTGCGGTGAACAACTTTGTCGTCCTCGCCCGTTACAAGTACTACGACTCGACGAACTGCCACCGTGCGATTTCGAACTTCGTCGTGCAGTGTGGTGACCCGACCGCAACTGGCTCGGGCGGGCCCGGCTACCAGTTTGGCGACGAATTGCCAGCGGCAGGTGAGTACGTGCTCGGTTCGATTGCGATGGCGAACTCTGGACCGAACACCAACGGCAGCCAGTTCTTCATCATCACCGGCGATGACGGCATCAACCTCCCGCCGAACTACACGCTGTTCGGGCAGGTCACCGATGGTCTCGACACAACGGTTCCAGCCCTCAATGCTGCAGGTAACCCAGATCCGGTGGCCAACGGCGTTCCACCGAGTGAACCGCTGGTCATCGAGTCAGT
>CAYSRZ010000263.1:0-1595 GCA_964433615.1 uncultured Acidimicrobium sp.
CCGACGATTCCTCCACCGAGCAAGACCTCCAAGAATCCGTTGTGTGACCAGGACGCACCAGCCGTCGTCCACCACAGGTCCCGCTTCAAGAACTCCGGGGTCGACCACGCCGCTCGCCAGCCCCACCCGACGATCGGACGATCGAGGAAGCCGGTCCAGCTGTAGTGCCAAAGTGCCGACCTGCCGTTGAAGAAGTCGGCCTTGCCGAACCACCCGACGATCGTCGACTGATAGCGGAATCCAACCCAGGCGATCAACAGTGTGAGGGCCACGAACGTCGGATAGACGACGCGACGGATCGCCCGCAGCGGTGCTCCGGTCGCGCGATGCCAGCGGCCGATCACGATCCACAGCACGCACGCAATCGAGGCCACGACCGCAGCCCCAACCGAAGTGCTCGATCCACTGCGGACGTACACGACGCCGTCCACGACGATGGTCAGGCCGACGAACGACAGAAGATGCCGGCCGTAGACGAGCGACTTCGACCGCCACAGCGAAATGGCGACGGCGCATCCGGTGATCAGCCCCAGCATGGCGACGGGTCCGAGCGAGTTGCGGTTGAAGTAGATGCCAGTCCAATTCCCTTCGCCGTCGACGGATTCAGACCAGCCCTGCTTCACGGCGAAATATGAAAGAACGACACCCAACTGCATCGCAGCCCACATCATGACGACCAATTGTCGGCTCGAAAAACGTGAGCCGACGTAGAGACCTGCACCCGCGGTCACTGCAAGTGCGAGGGAATCAACCGATGCATATCGACTGAGGTTCGTCCAGGTCGTCGACGCCATCATCCACACGAGAAGTCCAACCAACAGGAAAAAGGGTCCCCTCACGAAGTCGCGCTGGAGCCCCCTCCGCGCCAACAGCATCAAGCCAGGAATCTGGACTGCAAGGAAGGTCGCCTGCCAGGTCGGGGTGATGGGAATTGGCGTGTAGAACTCTGCTGTTCGCCAAATCTTGTAGACCGGTCCCTGGGTCAACACGAAGATGAGCACGATCACGTAGCCGTGCTCCCAAAACCTGCCGAGACGCTCGATTGCTGGCCGCCAGGCGATCACAGCAGTTCAATCTAGTTGTCGGTGGGTGACGAACGTTCAGGCGACCGAGCGGTCGGTGTCGGCGACGACCGTCAACAATGCACGTTTGGTCGTCAGCAGGACCGTCGACGCACCGGCGATCGTCAGCACAGCTGCAACGATCCAATATCCAGCTTGGCCGCGAATGTTGTAGAGCGCGATGCCGATCGACCCGCACGTCGCTCCTCCAAGAAGGATGATCGTGACACCTCGGCGAACGGACACGCCGAGGCGCATGAGCCGGTGACTGAGGTGGTCCTTCCCACCTTCGAACGGGCTCACACCGCGCTTGATTCGCGAAATGACGACCATCGTGGTGTCGAGTAGCGCTACTCCGAGCACGATCGCCGGGATGAACAATTGTGGGGTCTCCTGCTGGTTCACACGGATCTTGAGTCCGATGTACGACAACAAGAATCCCAGATACAGGCTGCCGGCATCCCCCATGTAGATCTTTGCGGGGTGGAAGTTGCTGCGGAGGAACCCAAGGGTGATTCCCGCGAGTCCGATCGC
>CAYSRZ010000264.1:0-1590 GCA_964433615.1 uncultured Acidimicrobium sp.
GCGTAGTCGATGTCGAAGCGATCGAGCTTGTTCACCTGGCGCGGCTTGCCACCCTCACGACGCGGCGGGGCGAGCTCCTTGTGCGCCTCGATGTAGATGCACCAGTCCGGACACGACCGTGAGCAGAGCATGCAGGACGTGCAGTTGTCCTGGTGCAGTGCGATGACTCCACGGGCGCGGATCGGCGGAGCTTCCTTCTCGTGCGGGTACTGGATGGTGTTCGAACCCTTGGTCAGGGTGCGCATCATCGTGTTGAAGGTGATCCCGAGTCCCTTCACCAAACCTGGAACCTTCGGCATCAGAACACCACCTTCAGCACTGCTGTCGCCATGATGTTGGCGAGCGAAATCGGAATGAGCACCTTCCACGCGAAACGCTGCAATTGGTCCTCACGGAAGCGCGGATAGGAAAAGCGCACCCACATGATGATGAAGGTGACGAGCAACATCTTCGTCACGAGGATGATCGGGCCAGCCACGTTCATCCAGTTGTCGATCGAATCGATCGTGTCCCATCCGAACCAGGCGAACGGAACTCCCCAGCCGCCGAGGAAGAGCACGGAGGCGATCATCGCGAACACGCCGGCGGTGGCGAACTCGCCGATGAAGAAGATGAGGAAGCGGAATCCCGAGTACTCGGTCATGTAACCGCTCACGAGTTCCGACTCGGCGATCGGCATGTCGAACGGAGCCTGGGTCAACTCGGCCTGGATCGCGATCATGAAGACGACGAACCCGACGAACTGCGTCAGGACGTACGGGTTGCCGAGACCGTCGAAACCGAAGATCGATCCTGCGTTCTGGGCGACGACGATCTGCTGCAGGTTCATCGTGCCGGCCTGGATCACGACTCCGATGACGGCGAGCACCATCGGCAGTTCATAGGCGATCAGCTGTCCCGCTGCACGAAGACCTCCGAGCAAGGAGTACTTGTTCGCACTCGACCAACCGGCCATCAGGATGCCGAGGACCGAGATCGACGACACGGCGAGCGCATAGAACACGCCGGTCTCGAAGTTCGTGAACCATGCATCCGGGCCAAACGGCACGACGGCGACGAGGAGGAACGTGCTCATCAAGACGACGACTGGCGCCATCTTGAAGATCGGCTTGTCGGCGTTGTCGGGCTGGATGTCTTCCTTCTGCAACCACTTGCCCACCTCGGCCACGAGCTGCAACGAACCGTACGGACCTGCCTCCATCGGTCCGAGTCGGCTCTGCATGAACGACATCATCTTGAAGAGGAACAGATACACGATCGTTCCAGCCGGCAGGAGCACCGCGACGAGGCCGCCGAGGACGCGCAGGAGCGACTGACCCCAGTACGGGATCTCGACTGCAAGTAACGCAGAGATCATCGGTCGATGTCTCCGAGGATGAAGTACAGCGACGCGAGGATCGTGATGATGTCCGGTACGTACACGCCGCGCAACAGCCACGGCGTGATCGAGATGTTGGAGAAGCTGGCCGAGCGGATCTTCACGCGGAACGGACCGAGGTCGCCACGCGACACCACGTAATACCCCATCTCGCCCAGCGGGTTCTCGGTCGAGACCCACGCCTCTCCCTCGGGAACCTTGATGATCTTGGG
>CAYSRZ010000265.1:0-1582 GCA_964433615.1 uncultured Acidimicrobium sp.
TTTTTCTTCCACGCCTCGTAGTCGGTGAAGTTGCCCTCGAACCAGCGCACCTGGCTGTCGCCTTCGAAGGCGAGCACGTGGGTGGCGATGCGGTCGAGGAACCAGCGGTCGTGGCTGATCACGACCACGCACCCGGGGAACGACTCGAGTCCCGCCTCGAGCGCGCGCAGGGTGTCGACGTCCAGGTCGTTCGTCGGCTCGTCGAGGAGCAGCACGTTGCCGGCGTTCTTCAACAGCTTGGCGAGGTGCACGCGGTTGCGCTCACCACCGGAGAGGTCCCCGACGCGCTTTTGCTGGTCCGAGCCCTTGAAGTTGAAGCTCGCGACGTAGGCGCGGCCGTGGATCTCGCGGCCGCCGACCTTCAACGTGTCCGCGCCACCGGTGATCTCCTCGTACACGCTCGCGTCGTCGTTCAACGTGTCGCGACTCTGGTCGACGTAGCTCAACTGCACCGTCTCGCCGATCGTGATCGAGCCCGAGTCGGGTGCCTCCTGGCCGGTGAGCATGCGAAACAGCGTCGTCTTGCCGGCGCCGTTCGGTCCGATGATGCCGACGATGCCCGCCGGCGGAAGCGAGAACGAGAGGTCCTCGATGAGCAGGCGATCGCCGAAGCCCTTCTTCAAGTTCTTCACCTCGATCACCGTGTCGCCGAGTCGCGGACCGGCGGGGATCGCGATCTCCAGACGGTCGTCGCCGCGTTCGGCGGCCTGGGCCTCGGCGTGCAACTTCTCGTATGCCGCGAGTCGGGCCTTGCCCTTCGACTGGCGGGCCTTCGGCGCCATGCGCACCCACTCGAGTTCGCGCTGCAGCGTGCGCTTGCGCGCCTCGTTCGCCTTCTCCTCGCGACCGAGTCGTTCCTGCTTTTGTTCCAACCAGCTCGAGTAGTTGCCGGAGAACGGGATGCCGCGGCCGCGATCGAGCTCCAAGATCCACTTGGCGACGTTGTCGAGGAAGTAGCGGTCGTGGGTGATCGCCACGACGGTGCCGGGGTAGTCCTGCAGGAAGCGCTCCAACCAGTCCACGCTCTCGGCGTCCAGGTGGTTGGTGGGCTCGTCCAGCAGCAACAGGTCGGGTCGCGACAACAGCAGTCGACACAGCGCCACGCGGCGACGCTCACCGCCCGACAGCGTCGTCACGTCGGCGTCGTTCGGCGGGCACCGCAGCGCGTCCATCGCGATCTCCACGTTGCGCTCGAGGCTCCATGCGTCCGCGGCCTGGATCTTGGACTCGAGGTCGGCCTGCAGCGCGCCGACCTTGTCGAAGTCCGCGTCCGGGTCGCCCCACATCGCGGTGACCTCCTCGTATCGGGCGAGCAGGTCGCGAATCGGTGCGACCCCGTCCATCACGTTGCCGAGCACGTCCTTGTTCGGATCCAGTTGTGGTTCCTGCTCGAGGAGTCCGACCGTGAATCCGGGGGTGAGGCGGGCCTCGCCGGTGTAGCCGTCGTCGAGCCCGGCCATGATCCGCAACAAGCTGGACTTGCCCGAGCCGTTCGAGCCGATGACGCCGATCTTGGCCCCGGGATAAAAGGAGAGCGAAATGTCCTCGAGCACCGTGCGATCCGGGGGATAGAAACGGGCGA
>CAYSRZ010000266.1:0-1574 GCA_964433615.1 uncultured Acidimicrobium sp.
GCGGGCTGGGCCTCGCCCGACTTTCCCCGCTCACGGGCACGAGCGATCTTGGCGTCGAGCTTTTCCTTGCCACCGAGTAGGCAGCGTCCCGGCACTCGCACGTCGTCGAGCACGACTTCGGCGGTGTGGCTCGCCTTGATTCCGTGCTTCAGGTACTTCTGGCCTTGTGAGAGTCCCTTGGTCCCCGGCGGGATGACGAAGCTCGCTTGCCCCCGACCCTTGAGTTCGGGATCGACTGCCGCGACCACGACGTGCACGTTGGCGATGCCGCCGTTGGTGATCCACGCCTTCGTGCCGTTCAACACCCACTCATCCTTCGCTTCGTCGTAGACGGCGCGGGTTCGCAGCGAGCTGACGTCGCTTCCCGCGTCGGGTTCGCTCACGCAGAACGCTCCGACCTTCACGTCGTCGGCGGTGCCGTAACACTGGGGCACCCACTCCATGACCTGCTCCGGGGTTCCGTTGCCGGCGATTCCAGCGGCGGCGAGACCCGAGCCCATGATCGCCATTCCGATGCCAGCGTCGCCCCAGAAGATCTCCTCGATCGCCACGGGGAGCGTGAGCCCGCTCTGGTCACCCATTGCGTTCATGATGAAGTCAAGACCGTAGAGACCGATCTTGGCGGCCTCTTGGACGATCGGCCACGGGAACTCCTCACGCTCGTCCCACTCGTGTGCTGCGGGTCGGATCACGTCGACGGCGAACTGGTGGATCCAGTCCTTCAGTTGGAGTTGTTCGTCGTTGAGGGAAAGTGAGAATTCAGCCATGCGTCAACGGTAGTTGACGATCCCCTTTGGCTTACAGCCGAGCGGAGTAGACGTCGGCGACGGACTCGAGCATCGCGCGGGCGGCGATGACGTCGTCGATGAGCTGACGATCCATGGTGTCCGAACCCAAAGCTCCGCACAGGTCACGGACCTCCGCGAGCGATGAGCCGATCGTGACATTGTGCGCTCCGCGCAGGGCACGCAATGCGGTGAGCAATTCGCACGCTACGACGGTCTCGACCGCGTCGATCATGTCGAAGGTCGCTGCGACGGATCGAGAAGCAAATGGAGCGTGGTCCTCGGTGCTGATCGAGATGTTCGTCGTGTGCCGCGACGACGGGTCAGCCAAAGTTCTCACGGTCTCGAGTGCAGATGCCGCACAATATTCGAGCACCATCACCCCGGAGCTTCCTGACGGACCGGTTGCGAGAAAGCGTTCCTGGTCCGTGTAGGCCGGGTCGTTGAGTTTCACGACCCGTGCGAGCGACGACGAGAGCCATTGGCAGGTGGCGAGACGGAGCGTGTCGAAAGCGAGCGCGACGCTCGTCAGATTGAACGCACCGTGGTGCCAGACCGCACCGTTGGCGAATCGAGGGTTTTCGATTCGTGCGTCGATCGTCCGATTTGTCTCGTCGACCGCACGACCGAGTGACTCAAGGAGTGGGCCGAATATGAACGGCAAGACGCGATACGAAAGGGGATCCTGGGTGCGCGCCTGGACGTAGTCCGAACCGTCGAGGAGTCGACGCATCACCACCATGCACTCCTCCACACCGGCAGATGGCCGTGTCGACTGGGCGACCTCCG
>CAYSRZ010000267.1:0-1567 GCA_964433615.1 uncultured Acidimicrobium sp.
GTGCTCGTCGACCGGGCGTCCGTGCGTCCCGAGGCGACGCGGCTCATCGAACAATTCGAGATCAAGGCCAACGGTCCGGACCACCTCGCTCGCAAGCTCTCCGGCGGAAACGCACAGAAAGTGTTGCTCGCGCGTGAACTCTCGGGCGGTCGGACGGCGACCAAGCTGCTCGTCGTGTGTTCGCCGACCCGCGGCCTCGACGTCGGCGCGATCGAGACAGTGCGCCGGTTGCTGAACGATGCACGCAGTGCAGGCCAGGCGATCCTGCTCATCTCCGAGGACCTAGATGAGGTGATGTCGCTCGCCGATCGCATCCTCGTGCTCTACAGCGGCAGGATCGTGCACGAAACACCCGGCGAGAGCGCCAAGCTCTCGCTCGTCGGAGCGGCCATGGCGGGCGTGCACGAGGGGAACCACTAGACCGTGAAGATTCCGATGCGCGTGGTGTTCGAGCAACGAGGGGAGGCGCCAAAGCGCCTGTCGGCGATCGTTCCGCTCGTGAGCGTGGCGGCAGCGTTGTTCTTCGGCGCAGTCTTCCTTCTTGCGACCGGGTACTCCCCGTGGGACACCTACACCAACATGGTGAGCGACAGCTTCGGGTCGTCCCGCGGGCTCACCGACACCTTGGCCCTGTCCACCGTGCTCATCTGCACCGGCATCGCCGCGGCGTTCGCGTTCCAGATGAACGTCTACAACATCGGTGGCGAGGGTCAGTTGTATCTCGGGATGATCGGTGGAGCGTGGGCCGGCATCGCACTCGGCGACCACCTGCCGTCGCTCATCATGGTTCCGCTCGTGCTCGCCTTCGGTGCACTTGGTGGAGCCGCCTGGATCTTCGTTCCGGCCTTCGTTCGCTCTCGCCTCGGCACGAGCGAGATCGTCTCCACGCTGTTGTTGACCTACGTCGCCTCGAGCCTGATCGACTACGTGATCTACACGCCTGGCAGCTTCTTTCGAAATCCGAACACCGCGTTCCCGCAGGGTCGACTCGTTGCCGCGTCCGCCAAGCTCGACCCGTTCGGCGACACCCGTCTCTATCCGACGATCATCCTGGCGATCGTGATCGCCGTCGCGTTGTATTGGATGGTCAAGCGCACCGAGTTCGGCTATCGGATCAACGTGATCGCAGACTCGCCGAAGGCGGCCCACTACGCCGGCATCAGTGCCAAGCGCACGACGATGTCGGTGATGCTGATCTCGGGTGCACTTGCCGGTCTCGGTGGTGCGCTCCTCATCGTTGGTCCCTACGGCAAGATCGAACCGAGCATCGTGAACCTGGGCTATGGCTATGCAGGCATCGTGATCGCCGCGCTCGCGCGCAACAACCTCGCCGCCATCGTCGTGAGCGGCATCCTGTTCTCCGGCCTGCGCGTGGGTGGAGAGAAGCTCCAGATATCGACCGACACCCCGATCCACATCGGTGTGATGTTGCAGGGCGCGATCCTGCTCTTTGCCCTCGGCGGTGAGGCGTTCCGCCGATATCGAATCAGGGTGGTGCGAGTGCAGGTGGCGACGTGAACGACAACATCTGGATCCTGATGACGGGCGACTCGCTCGCCATCGCCAC
>CAYSRZ010000268.1:0-1560 GCA_964433615.1 uncultured Acidimicrobium sp.
AGGGTGGCAAGCCGCGCCAGGTGAACAAGCTCGATCGCTTCGACATCGACTACGCACTGTGCATGTACTGCGGCATCTGCGTCGAAGTGTGCCCGTTCGATGCGCTGTTCTGGAGCCCCGAGTACGAGTATTCGGAGCCGAGCATCACCGACCTCTTGCACGACAAGTCGAAGCTGAGCGAGTGGATGGAGACCGTTCCAGCGGCGCCAGAACTCGAAGCCGGCGCAGAAAAGAAGAAGAAGTAGGACGTCGATGGTCGCGCAGAACATCGGCTTCGGCATCATCGCCCTCGTGATGATCGTGGGGGCGCTTCGCGTCGTGACGACGAAGAACGTCGTCCATGCGGCATTGTGGCTCGTGGTGGTCCTCGCTGGTGCGGCCGCGCAATACATCCTCCTTGCGGCCGAGTTCGTCGCGATCACCCAGGTGCTCGTCTACATCGGTGCGGTCATGGTCCTCTTCCTCTTCGGAACGATGCTCACCCGCTCGCGCATCGGACGCGAGACCGACCTCAACAACACCTACTGGAAACTCGGCATTCCGGTGTCGCTCGTGTTGTTCGCTGCGATGGCGATCGCGCTCGTGAACTCCTTCGGTGACGACAAGATGCCCGAGGGCGACTCGATCGTCACCACCCAGCAGGTGTCCGACCAGATCTTCGGACCATATCTCCTTCCATTCTGGGCACTGTCGTTCGTTCTGCTCGCCGCCGTGATCGGCGCGATCGTGCTCGCGAGGAAGGACTGACCATGCTCGTCAATCAGTTCCTCCTGCTTGGTGCGGTCCTCTTCTGCATCGGCGTCTACGGCGTGATCGCCCGCAAGAACGCCGTTCTCGTCTTGATGTCCATCGAGCTCATCTTGAATGCGGTCAATCTCAACCTGCTCGCCTTTGCATTGCGCAATGGATCAGTCGATGGCCACACGTTCGCCTTGTATGTGATCGCGATCGCTGCGGCGGAGGTTGGTGTCGGTCTCGGACTCGTGTTGCTCATCTATCGCAACAAGCGCACCATCTCGCTCGATGACCTCTCGGAGATGAAGGGCTGATGATGGCTGCCGCGACCGAAGTCCTGCACTCGCTCTCCTCGGGTTGGTTCCTCGAGCATGCCTGGCTGATCCCGATCGTTCCGGCGATCGGATTTGCTCTGATCATCCTGTTCGGCAAGCGCCTCCCGATGAAGGGGAGCGAACTTGGTGTCCTGTCCATGCTCGGTTCGCTCGTGCTCTCGGCGGGTGCCGCTTACCAGTGGATCCAGCGTGTCAACAGTGGCGGGGAAGAGCAGTTCATCAGTCCCGTCGTGCGCACGTGGAAGTGGTGGCCAATCGGGGACGCGCCACTGACCATTGGTCAGTCCATCGACGGGCTTGCCGTCATCGTTCTCGTCGTCGTCGCATTCATCTCGACCCTCGTGCAGGTCTACTCGATCGAGTACCTGCGGGGCGATCGTCGCTACACGCACTTCTTCGCGGCCCTCACCTTGTTCTCGGCAGGCATGCTCGCCATGGTCATCGCCGAAGACACGATCTTGTTGCTCTTGGGCTGGGAGATCATGGGTCT
>CAYSRZ010000269.1:0-1547 GCA_964433615.1 uncultured Acidimicrobium sp.
CTATGGCAACTGCTCCCAAGAGCGAGACCATCGCCAAGCACCGCACCCATGCGACCGACACCGGTTCGCCTGAAGTGCAGATTGCATTGCTCACCGAGCGCATCAACAGCCTCACCGAGCACTTGAAGAGCCACGACAAGGATCACCACAGCCGTCGAGGACTGCTGATGATGGTCGGACGTCGTCGCCGCATGCTTGACTACGTCAAGGCCCGAGACATCGAGAAGTATCGAAAGCTGATCGACGATCTCGGTCTGCGCCGCTAAGGGCAGATCCCCGCAAGGGGCCCCTTCGGGGTCATAGAGCACGTCAAGGAATACACATAGACGAACAACCAGACACCGGTTGTCAGTCGCTGATAGCGCGGCCCGAGATGTGGGCGAAGTGGTCGCGTGATTGCCGACTGGGAATCGGGGGGTTGTTCCCCACACCGGGCCGAGAAACGTCGACACGACGCGGCACGGACGAAAGGACATAGACATGGCTGACGCCATCTCCGTATCGGCACCAGTTTCTGGCACCGACAAAACACTCACCTTCGAGACCGGAAAGTTCGCTCTGCAGTCGCAGGGCGCAGTGGTCGCCCGCATCGGCAAGACGCAGGTGCTCGCCACCGCGAATGCCGCCAAGGGCGTTCGCGACGGAATCGACTTCTTCCCCCTCACCGTGGACGTCGAAGAGCGCGCATACGCCGCAGGAAAGATCCCCGGATCGTTCTTCCGTCGCGAAGGCCGCCCGAGCCAGCAGGCGATCCTCACGTGTCGCCTCACCGACCGCCCGCTTCGCCCGGCGTTCCCCGACGGCTACCGCAACGAGACCCAGGTCGTGATCACCGTCATCGGTGCAGACCAGGTCAACCCGCACGACGTGCTCTCGATCAACGCCGCATCCGCGTCGTTCATGATCTCGGGCATCCCGTTCGACGGCCCGATCGGTGCGGTTCGCCTCGCCTACGGCCAGGACGGAACGTGGATCGCGCACCCGACGTTCGAAGAGGGCGAGAACGCCACCTTCGAGATCGTGGTCGCAGGTCGTGAACTCGACAACGGCGACGTCGCCATCATGATGGTCGAGGCCGGTGGCACCGAGAAGTCCTTCGAGTTCTACGAAGGCGGCGCCCCGAAGGTCGACGAGGCCGTCATCGCCTCCGGTCTGGACGCCTCCAAGGTGTGGATCAAGGAGTCGATCAAGCTGCAGCGCCAACTCGTCGCCAGCGTGATCGCCACCCGCGGTCCGATCGAGCCGCTCAAGTACACGCCGGTCCTCGACTACTCAGACGAGCTGTTCGCAGCCGTCGAGCGCGTCGCCACCGACAAGCTCCAGCCGGCGATTCGCATCGCCCTGAAGGCCGACCGCAACGCCGCGACCGACGCAGCGACCGCCGAGACGCTCGCCGCCCTTGCCGAGGAGTTCCCCGGCCAGGAAAAGGCGATCAAGGAGGCCGTGCGTTCGCTCACGAAGAAGCTCGTGCGCCAGCGCGTCATCGGTGAGGGAGTGCGCATCGACGGACGTGGTCCGGCGGACCTGCGCCCGATCTCGGCCGAGGT
>CAYSRZ010000270.1:0-1543 GCA_964433615.1 uncultured Acidimicrobium sp.
CATCTGGACGTAGTGCTCGGTCTGCTCGTCGCCGTCGACCGCGGCATCGTGCAGCTCCTCCCAGCGCTGGATCTCCTCCAGCATGAGTCCATGTGACGTCGGCACACCGAGGACGTGTTCAAGGTGTCGCAACAAGGCCGCCGACGACTTGGGATGCTGCGCGTTCGACAAGTAATGGGGAACCCCGACACGCAACGCCACTCCGGTGATGCCTTCCCGGTCGAGTCGTTCCTGGATCACACCGACCACGCCGGTCGGGCCCTGATACTGAGGGCGCGACAGGCCGAGTCGTCGGGCGAGCGAGGCATTGGTCGTGCTGCCGAACACGTGGGGTGAACGAGTGTGCGGCACACCTTCCGCAGCCGCACCGACGGTGACGACGACGTCGCAGGACAGACGCCGTGCCGCTTCGACGATGCAGTCGGCAAAGGTGTTCCAATGCAGGTGCGGTTCGACACCGGACATGAGCACGAGGTCCCGAGCACCGTCAGGAAAGCGCACGACGAGAAAGTCGTTTTCGGGCCAGCGAATGTGGCGGTCGCCGTCTTCGTCCAGGAACGTCTCGGGCCGCTCCTGGGTGAAGTCGAAGAACGGATCGGGGTCGATGGACGCAACGACGGTGACCGCTCGTTCCTGGATGCACCATTCGAGTGCTCCGGTGGCGACGCCTGCCACGTCGAACCAGCCACGCAAGGCGACGACGAGGACGGGGTCACGCAAGGGTCCGACGGCCTCCCAGTCGGCCTCCATCACGTCGAGATGGTTCACAAACGGCCGCGCTTTTCGTTCGCCCCGAGCGAGTTCACTGTGTAAGCATGGCAGCCGTGACTTCGCATCCAAACCCTGCTCGACGTGTTTCTGCCCGCCTTGCGGCCATCGCCGAATCGGCGACGCTCGCAGTGGATGCAAAGGCAAAGGCGTTGAAGGCCAAGGGAGAAAACGTCATCGGCTTCGGCGCAGGGGAGCCCGACTTTCCTACCCCAGACAACATCGTCGAGGCCGCGGTGCGTGCCGCTCGCGATCCGAAATATCACCGCTACACGCCCGCAGCAGGCCTCCCCGAACTGCGTGAAGCGATCGCTGTCAAGACCAAGCGCGACAGTGACTTCATCTGTGATGCGTCGCAAGTTCTCGTCACCAATGGTGGAAAGCACGCCGTGTTCGTCGCCTTCGCCGCCCTGTGCGACCCAGGCGACGAGGTGATCGTGCCCGCGCCGTATTGGACGACCTATCCGGAGGCGATCGCCCTTGCTGGTGGCGTTCCCGTGGTCGTCGACACGACCGAAGAGACGGAGTTCAAGGTGACCGTCGACCAACTCGAGCGTGCACGAACCCCGCGCACGAAGGTGTTGCTCTTCGTTTCGCCGGACAATCCGTCGGGCGCGGTGTACACGCCGGAGGAGACGATTGCGATCGGCAAGTGGGCCGCCGAGCACGACGTGTGGGTGCTGACCGACGAGATCTACGAGCACCTGACCTATGGCAAGCACGTGTTTTCGTCGATGCCGACGTTGGTTCCGGAAATCGCCGATCGCTGCGTGAT
>CAYSRZ010000271.1:0-1529 GCA_964433615.1 uncultured Acidimicrobium sp.
TCGACGAGCACCCGGAAGCGATAGTCGGCGTGCGGGGTCTCGACGATCTCGGTACCGGCGAGCTCGGAGAGCTCGAGGAGCGAGCGGCGGTCCCGTGCGCGCACGGTGACCTTGGTCGGAGCGTCGTGCTTGCGCACGGCGCTCACGAATCCGGTTTCAGTGAAGATCCACATGTCATTTCTCCTGTGTCGTTGTTGGTGATGGTGTTGCGTGTGTGACGAGGTAGTACTGGGCCCACCAGTCGAGGCACTCGTCGGGAACCTCGTACAGCCACTCGACGGTGACGACGAAGCCCTCCTCGCGCTGGTTGCGGGCATAACCGTGGACGGCCTCGACGGCCGCGTGCACGAAGAACGGCTCACCCCTGCCTTGGCACGTCACCTTGGCCATCACCGGCGTCGGGTTGCCGGATGCGTCCACTCCGGTGACGACGAATCGGTGTGCTGGTTTCATGTTCCCTCCTGGTGGTCGTTGGTGGTGAAGATGGCTCGGCCCGGTGGAGCGATCCACCGGGCCGAAATCTGGGTCTGGACGCGAGACCTACTTGTCGTCTTCTGCGTCCTTGCCGGTCTCGAAGAAGTTCGCCGAGTTGTAGTTCTCGCCGCGCCGCTTCTTGTCGCGCAGGTTGGACAGACCCCTCGAGGTACTGCGCATCGCCTTGGCCGCACCGTCCGGCGACGCCGAGAAGTGCGTGGTCGATCCGTGGTCGTAACCCATCGCCATCGCGTCGTGATACGCCGAGGGATCGGCCGAGACGTAGACGAAGGTCCAGCCGTCGGCCTTGCACTGCTCGACGAGCTGGTTGATCCGCGCCAGGTTGTACTCCCGGCTCTGGTTCTCCTGGCCGTCGGTGATCGTGACGAACACGACGTCCTCGGTCTCGAGACCAGTCGCCTTGCGCGCCTCCTGCTCGACGCGGATTCGACCGATCAACATGCCGGTCGCATCGAGCAACGGAGTGCCGCCACGTGGCTGGTAGGTCGAACGGTCGAGCTTGGTCATCTCGAGCACCGGAATGCCCGCGACCATGACACCCTGTGGGTCCTGCGAGTCGAACTGGATCACCGTGATCTTGGCGTCCGGTCCGTTGGCCTGCTGCTCCGTGACGAGTGCGTTGAAACCGCCGATCACGTCGCTCGCGATCGACTCCATCGAACCCGACCGGTCGATGAGGACGTAGGTGTGGTTCACCTTCTGGGCGGTCTGGCCGCCCGCTGGCTGTTGTGGCTGGGGTGTGGTCATGGGTGCTTCCTCCTTCGGAAGTTGGTGGGTGTAGTTGGTTAACGCACGCAGGTGCCGAAAGTGTGACCTGCGTGCCCGGGAGCTATGCCGCGTAACGGTTTCCGATGTTGCCGATGACCCATCCGAGGTCCAACGGGTTCGCGACGTGCCAGTCGTAGACCTCGTCGTACAGTGCGTCGATCGCCGCCTGGTCGAGACCCTCACGACGACCGAACCACTGGACCGCGTCGAAGGAGTACAACATCGACGCGATCGGTCGTGCCGTGCGGATCGCCGTCAACGCCTCG